>NZ_JBFAJY010000018.1:0-144715 GCF_040655445.1 Streptomyces sp. NPDC050423 | reverse complement strand
GCGGCAAGGCAATTGCCTTGCCGCGACGGCCCGTTCGCGGTGCTCAGACGAGGTCGAACCGGTCCAGGTTCATGACCTTGTCCCACGCCGCGACGAAGTCCTTCACGAACTTCTCCTTGGCGTCGTCGCTCGCGTAGACCTCCGCGACCGCGCGCAGCTCCGAGTTCGACCCGAAGACCAGGTCGGCGCGGCTGCCGGTCCACTTCACCGTGCCGGAGGCGTCGCGGCCCTCGAAGGTGGTGGCGTCCTCGGAGGTCGCCTTCCACATCGTGCCCAGGTCGAGCAGGTTGACGAAGAAGTCGTTGGTCAGCACCCCGGGGGTGTCGGTGAGGACACCGAGCGAGGACTGCTGGTGGTTCGCACCGAGCACCCGGAGCCCGCCGACGAGAACCGTCAGCTCGGGGGCGCTCAGGGTCAGCAGGTTCGCCCGGTCGAGCAGCAGGTACTCGGCCGGCAGCCGGTTGGCCTTGCCGAGGTAGTTACGGAACCCGTCGGCGGCCGGCTCCAGTTCGACGAACGACTCCACATCGGTCTGTTCCTGCGACGCGTCGACGCGTCCCGCCGCGAAGGGGACCTCCACGTCGAAGCCTGCGTCCTTGGCCGCCTTCTCGACACCTGCGGCACCGGCGAGCACGATGAGGTCGGCGAGCGAGACCTGCTTGCCGCCGGACCCGGCCGAGTTGAAGGACTCCTGGATCCCCTGGAGGGTACGCAGCGCCGTCGCCAGCCGGTCCGGGTCGTTGACCTCCCACGCGTTCTGCGGCTCCAGGCGGATGCGGGCGCCGTTGGCACCGCCGCGCTTGTCACTGCCGCGGAAGGACGAGGCCGCCGCCCACGCGGTGGAGACGAGCTCGGAGACCGACAGGCCCGATTCGAGGATCCGGGCCCTGAGGGAGGCGACGTCCGCCGCGTCGACCGTCTCGTACGTCCGCTCCGGGAGCGGGTCCTGCCACACCAGCGTCTCGGCCGGGACCTCGGGACCGAGGTAGCGCACGACGGGTCCCATGTCGCGGTGGGTCAGCTTGAACCAGGCGCGGGCGAAGGCGTCCGCGAACGCGTCGGGGTTCTGGTGGAAGCGCCGCGAGATCTCCTCGTACGCCGGGTCGAACCGGAGCGAGAGATCGGTCGTCAGCATGGTCGGTGCGTGGGTCTTCGACCCGTCGAACGCGTCGGGGACGGTGTTCGCACCGGCGCCGTCCTTCGGCCGCCACTGCTGTGCGCCGGCGGGGCTCTTGAACAGCTCCCACTCGTACCCGAAGAGGATGTCGAAGAAGCTGTTGTCCCACGTGGTCGGGGTGTCGGTCCAGATACCCTCGAGTCCGCTGGTGATCGCGTCGGCGCCCTTGCCGGTGCCGTGCGTGCTCTGCCAGCCGAGGCCCTGCTGCTCCAGCGGCGCGGCCTCCGGGTCCGGGCCGACCTTGTCCGCCGGGCCGGCGCCGTGGGTCTTGCCGAAGGTGTGGCCGCCCGCGATCAGGGCGACCGTCTCCTCGTCGTTCATCGCCATGCGGCGGAACGTCTCACGGATGTCGCGGGCCGCGGCGATCGGGTCCGGAGTGCCGTTGGGGCCCTCGGGGTTGACGTAGATGAGGCCCATCTGGACCGCGCCGAGGGGGTTCTCCAGCTCGCGGTCACCGGTGTAGCGGTCATCGCCGAGCCAGGTGGTCTCGGGGCCCCAGTACACGTCCTCGTCGGGCTCCCACACGTCCGCGCGGCCGCCGCCGAAGCCGAAGGTCTTGAAGCCCATCGACTCCAGGGCGACGTTGCCGGTGAGGACGATGAGGTCGGCCCACGAGAGGTTCTTGCCGTACTTCTTCTTGACCGGCCACAGCAGCCGGCGGGCCTTGTCGAGGCTCGCGTTGTCCGGCCAGCTGTTGAGCGGGGCGAAGCGCTGCTGGCCGGCTCCGGCGCCGCCGCGGCCGTCGCTGATCCGGTAGGTGCCGGCGCTGTGCCAGGCCATCCGGACCATGAAGGGGCCGTAGTTGCCGAAGTCGGCGGGCCACCAGTCCTGCGAGGTGGTGAGCACCTCGGCGATGTCCCGCTTCACGGCCGGCAGGTCGAGGGTCTTGAAGGCCTCGGCGTAGTCGAACTCCTCGCCGAGA
This sequence comes from Streptomyces sp. NPDC050423, assembly GCF_040655445.1. Lineage (NCBI taxonomy): Bacteria > Bacillati > Actinomycetota > Actinomycetes > Kitasatosporales > Streptomycetaceae > Streptomyces > Streptomyces sp. NPDC050423. The sequence goes on along the minus strand of NZ_JBFAJY010000018.1, from coordinate 142,616 downwards.
GGGTTGGCCACGGCGGGGTTCTTGGCGAGGATCTTCAGGTTGAGCCGCTCCGGCCACCACTGGCGGTTTCCGCCGCCCTGGGTCGGATGCGGCGCACGACCGTGCGCGACCGGGCAGCCGGAGGCCTCCTCCGCCTTCGGGTCGGTGACGATCGCGTCGTGGTTCTCAGTCATGGAAATCCTTCCGGACGGGGCGGATCACATTGCTTTGGAACTGAGGGTGGTGGAACTGAGGGTGAGGGGACTGAAGGTGGTGAAACTCGGGGGATGCAGCTCGGGGGATGCAGCTCAGGGCGGTGTCGTCACGGTCCGGGTGCCGTCGTGAGCGCACCCGCCTCCTGAAGCCACCCATTTTCCCCTGCTGTTGACCTGCCCCTTGGCTGTCAGCCGGAATCGATCCTACGATGGACCTAGTCCAAGTCAATACGGCAGACGGTTCTGCACACATCATTCGTCGGACAACGCACAGTTAGGCTGGTGGGCATGAGTGACCTGCTGGAACGGCTTCGTGGACGTGGTTGGCGAATGACCGCACAGCGCCGGGTGGTTGCCGAGGTCCTCACCGGCGAGCACGTCCACTTCACGGCGGACGAGGTACTCGAACGCGCCACTGCCCTGCTGCCGGAGATCTCTCGCGCCACCGTCTACAACACCCTCGGCGAGCTGGTCTCGCTCGGCGAGGTCATCGAGGTGGGCACCGACGGCCGGGCCAGGCGCTACGACCCGAACGCGCACCACCCGCACCAGCACCTGGTGTGCTCCGCATGCGGCACGATCCGGGACGTCCACCCCGACGCCGACCCGCTGGCCGGGCTGCCGCTCTCCGAACGGTTCGGCTTCACCGTCTCCGAGGTCGAGGTGACCTACCGGGGACTGTGCCCCGAATGCGCCGGCGGATAGCCCACACCCGCAGACACCCCTTTACCATGAGAATCACTGCTGTGTCAACTCTACATCGCACCACCCTCGCGTCACGGGAAGAGCACCCCTCACGCGAATGACGCCCATCGACGGGCCGTTCGTTTTTCTAAGCTGCTTTCACTTCTGATCGCATTTAATCGATGAAGTCACCATGCCGCCTTGAAGGCGACCTCAATACGACAAACACCAGGCGGTTTGTCACTTCATGCGGACATCAAGCGCTCCGCCACCCCGAACGATGGCACGGTAGGCAATCCAAGCCGCCACTCGAAGGGTTCATTTCGATGTCCGTCCACTCAACTTCGGACCCTTCGCCGGAGCCTGATCCCGGTTCCGAACCCAACCTCGATCTCGATGTCTCTCGCCACCTGCTGGCAATTGAGCGCGAGTTGGTCAAGTTGCGGAGACAGCGCCGTTTCGCTCAGGCTGCACGAGCTATCAGCCTCCTCGCCGCCGCGCGAGAGGCGCTTCATGGGTCCGACAGTGACGTCTGGGCCGTGGTGGCGAGATCAGTGAGGCAAGTCGCCAAATTGATCGAGTGGTACGACAAGTAACGAGGGTGTGTGATGAGCGACCATCAAAATGACGGTCCATTTCGGCCGCCGGTTTCGATAGAACGTCAGAATACGTGGGTAGACGCTGCCCTGGCGACTCCACAGGTAAAATCGCCCCGTGCCGCTCTGCAGAACGCGGCGGTGTTCCTCGTCGACCCGGAGCGCACTCTGAGCGAGCCGGACGTCAATGGCGTCCGCACCCTCAGGGAGGGAGCTCTGCGGACGGTACGCACCGACGCGGGCGAACTGCTGATCGTCGAAGTACAGATGCACGGGGTGGCCGGTGCCGTATGGGAGCACAACGAGCGAATCAGCTCCCTCTGGCACTCGACGGCGGACCCCTCGGTCAGCGGTGGGACCAAACGCTCCCTCACCAGAGTGCACCCCTGGCCCCGCGAGAGTCCCGACGAAGGCGACCAGCCCTACGCAGCGCTGCTCAGTCACCCCCCCAACCGACAGTGGCTGACCTCCAACACAGAAGAGGCCTCTGACGAACTGGACCGCCGGGACGGTCTGCGTTCGTATGACCTCAAGGAAGATCTGGTCCTCAACGGCCAGCAGGAACCGGGCATGTACATCCCTCAACGTTTCTGCCTCGTTGAACAGCCTCACGTGAACGCCGACGGCGTACCGGTACACCCCGCTGAATACGTAGGCTGGATGGCCGTTCGAGGAAATAATCGAACGAAGCGACGTCAGGATATCTTTGGACTGACGTCCGCCGAGGTCCTGACCGGTGTTCCGGCAAGCAAGCTCGGCCTGCCCGGTGACGAAGTGTTCTTCGAGCCACAGTTCTGGTTGGAGAAGCTCTCCAACCGACTCAACCAGGAGTGGGCCGAGGCCCGGCTCGCGGGTGATGACGAGGCCACGGCGATTCGCGCGACCAATGTGGCGGTGGTGACGGCTCACCTGGTCGTCGGCACGCCGACTCCTGAACGCCTCTACCGCATCGTACAAATGAGCAATCGCCGCGATCACGTCCATCCACCACTGGAGTTCGTACCAAATGACCGGGGGCGGGCCCTGGGGCGCAGCGTGCTCGGAATGTACGTGGCGCGGGGTGTCCTTGACGAGAAGGAATCACAGGTGCTGTCAGGATTGGCACCTGTGAACGAATTGAGCGTGGCCGCGAAGGACGCCACGGTCTCGGAGCTGCGGGATCTCCGCTCCATGATGATCCTGCGAGAGTTCTTTCCAACCGATCCTCACAAGAAGCTACTGATCCGCCGTGCTCTCAGCGAGTCACCCCCCTCGCAGCTGAGCAGCCCCGAGATCAACCGGCGTGCCCGCGCCTGGTCCGCGCTGACCTCGGAAAGTTACCCGGCCCCGTGGAATCCTCGTATCGCCGAGGTGTTCAACGCCGGGTCCGTCCGGGCCGGGCTGGACTTCTCCGGACGCCCGCTCAGGGAACTGTTGAACGCCGCGGACAAGGATGACGCCGCGTTCGAGGAGCTGGTGGCCTACAGAGCGGCCCACTGGCTGGCCGCCTTCGACATCATCGACGCCGACCGGGGTTCGCTGGCCGGCCAGAAGACGGACGACGACGACGGCGCCAAAGCGGCGCGGGTCCGGCGCACGGTGAAGAACCACCTCAACGCCCTGCGGAGCAACCGGATCATGGCTGTGGCCGTGCTGCGTGAGCTGGCGAGAGCCATGGACGAGGGTGACCGCAGGCCGATCCGGGTCAGTCGTTCCGGAGCATTGTTGATCGAGGAGATGAGCACGGCCTGGTTCGACAGGGAGTTCCCGAAGGATTCCGGCAAACGCCGGCCGAAGGTGCCCGCCCCCCGGCAGAGCCAGGGCGCTTCGGACGCGGCGCGGAACGAGACCGGCAGCAACACGGTGGCCACGGCCCTGTTCTCTCAGCGCGCGTGGCGGGAGCAACCCGGGAGCGGGGCCGCCGCATCCCTCGCCGTCCCGCCGCCGCCGGCCGGAGAGGGCACGACACCGGTCTTGGGGGGATCGACGGGCATCGGAGCGCAGGCGTCCGGCGCCGCCGTGCCGTTCGCAGCTGCTGCTGCCCAGCCCGCCGCGTCCACCTTCGAGGAGCAGGTGGACGCGGCGGCGGGCCTGACCCAGCGGCTGCTGGAGCTGGCGGAGCAGGTGGAGGCATCGCTCACCGCGGTGTCGGCCGCGGCGGCGAAGGCCGGGATCGACCGTCCCCTGGCCGGGAGGGCCGGGGCTGAAGCCGCCCGGAATCTTGCACGGATACTTCCGTCGGTCCGCACGATGCGTGACACCGTGGAGGACCTGGGCGGGCGCACCGGGCAGGACGGGGCGTAGCGGTGGGGCGGCTTCAACTCCCGGCAAGAAGGGGACTTACGGCCGCTCCCCCGTACCCGCCGGCCGCACACAGTCGCTCAGGAGAGCGAGATCTCCGGCTTGTAGAGATCGAGCCACAGCGCCAGGTCCAGCGTGCGCTCCAGGCCGCGCCGGGACGCCTGGGTGATCTGAGGTGCGTCGTGCCGGGCAGCGCGCGCGACCCGGTCGCGGTCGACGAGGTCGAAGACCGGATGTGAGGGCCGCGCCAGCAGGTCCTTGGCGTGACCCTGCAGCGCGAGCGCGTACTTGGGGTCCTGGGTGGAGGGATAGGGGCTCTTGACCCGGTCGTAGACCGACTTCGGCAGCACGTCCGCCGTCGCCTCGCGCAGCAGGGACTTCTCCCGGCCGTCGAAGGACTTCAGCGACCAGGGCGTGTTGTACACGTACTCGACGAGGCGGTGGTCGCAGAAGGGCACGCGTACTTCGAGGCCGACCGCCATGCTCGCCCGGTCTTTGCGGTCGAGCAGGACGCGCACGAAGCGCGTCAGGTGCAGATGGCAGATCTTGCGCATCCTGAACTCGAAATCACTCTCGCCGTCCAGGCGTTGGACCCCGGCGACCGCGGTGTCGTAGCTGTCCTGGATGTACGACGGGAGATCGAGGGCAGCCGTCAGATCGGGCCTCAGCACATCGGAGTCGTCCCCGAAGTGCTGAGCGAAGCGCACGAGCCAGGGGAACGTGTTGGCGCGCCGCGCCTCCTCGTCGAAGAACTGCAGATACCCGCCGAAGACCTCGTCGGCCGACTCCCCCGAGAGCGCGACGGTCGAGTGCTCGCGGATGGACCGGAACAGGAGGTACAGCGAGGCGTCCATGTCTCCGAAGCCCATCGGGATGTCCCGGGCCCGGATCACCTGGGCCCGCACCTCGGGGTCGGCCAGCGCGTTCGAATCCAGCACGATGTCACGGTGGTCGGTGCCCGACGCCCGTGCGACGTCGTGCACGTACGGGGTGTCCGGGGTGGTGCGCAGCTCGTCGGCGACGAAGTTGTCCGCCTGCCCGAGGAAGTCGACGGCGAAGCTGCGCACCGTCTCGCCGTTCTCGGCGAGCTGACGGGCGGCGATCGCCGTCATGGCGGAGGAGTCGAGACCGCCGGAGAGCAGTGTGCAGCGCGGTACGTCAGCGACCAGTTGGCGCCGCACGATGTCGTCCAGGAGCGAACGCACATGGGCGATGGAGTCGTCCTTGCTGTCCGTGTGCGGGCGGGTCTCCAGCTGCCAGTAGACGTGCCGGCGCAGTCCGTTGCGGTCGACCGTGACGACCGTGCCGGGCTCGACCTCGTGCATCCCCTCCCATACGGCGTGGCCGGGCGTCTTGACGAACGCGAAGAGTTCGCGCAGCCCGTCGAGACCGACGCGGGCGCGGGCCAGCGGGTTGGCCAGGATCGCCTTCGGCTCGGAGCCGAACAGGACACCGTCCGGGGTCTCGTAGTAGTAGAAGGGCTTGATGCCCATCCGGTCGCGGATCATGACGAGCTTGTCGTGGCGCCCGTCCCACACGGCGAACGCGTACATGCCGTTGAGCCGCTCGGCAACCGCTTCACCCCACTCCAGATAGCCGCGAAGCACTACCTCGGTGTCGGATTCGGTGCTGAACCGGTGACCACGCCCGGTCAGTTCACGGCGCAGCTCGGTGAAGTTGTACGTCTCGCCCGAGTAGACGAGAGCAACCGGGCCCTGCGGTGTGTCGGCCGTCATCGGCTGGCGCCCGCCGGGCAGGTCGATGATCGCCAGCCGACGGTGCCCGAGGGCGGCCGGACCGTTGATCCAGGTGCCGCGGTCGTCGGGGCCGCGGCAGGACATCGTCTCCGTCATCGCGTCCACGGTCGCGGACGCACTGTGCAAGTCGCGTTCGAAGGAGACCCAGCCGGTGATGCCACACATGCGCTACCTCCTGCGTGCTGTCGTCGGCCGGGGCCCGGGAACCACAGCTGAACGGCGGGTTCGAGGTCTGCGCCGCTCCTGGCCGAACTAGATGTACTGCGCAGTTACGTACCGAGAGTGCGTCCTGCCATTGCATACGGTCAATGTGGCCGTAACACCGCGAGGCCCGCCACCCGCAGGCTTTCGGCCGCCCGTCGTACCGCGTGGGTCCACGTCGGTACGGGCCGGGCCGCACCCCACCCGCTCGGGCGGGGGCCCGGGGCCGGACGGAGCGACACGTTCCGGCCACGGGCAAAGACTTACTCAATGTTGCGGAGGGCTCCGCGACGTGCCCTTCGTCCGGTACGGGATACCGGCTTCCGTCTCACCCCCGCGCCGAGCCGGAGCCCCTCATGGCCCTGCCGGCGGCGGGGCCATGCGGCGGCGGGCCCGACCGGCCGCCGCCGGTCATCTCCGAGCCACTGACGAACATGGTCAATAAAGCTGACCAAAGAGGCGAGGTCGAGACCCGCCGACCGCCCAGGCGACTCGGAGTGAACGGGAACCGGAAGCAGCGGGCTCGGCGCTGCCGGGCCTACCGCGCGTAGGGGTCGGTGATCTCACGGAGTTGGTCCAGGATCTGCTGCAACAACGTGAAGTTGCGGGTGCCCAGGTAGGCCTTCCACTCCGAGAGGATCTCGTCGAGTGTCGCCGAGGCCACTTCGACCGCCCGCCTGCCGCGTTCCTCGATCACGATCAACCGGGCGCGGCCGTCCGTAGGGTCGGGGACCCGGCGGACATAACCGAGGCGTTCCAGTTGGTCGACCAGCACACCGGCACTCTGCTTGCTCATTTGTGCCTGTTCAGCGAGGTCCGTGAGGCGTGAACCGTCCGGGGCGACGCGCTGGAACACCCGGCACTGGGCGAGGGTCCAGTCGTCGAACCCGGCATCCTGCAGGGCCCGGAACATTCGGTCCTCCGTGTACCGGTAGGGGATGAACAGCGACACCCCCAGATCAACCCGCTGCTCGTCATCCATAGCGCTCTCGACCCTGTCTCCCACCTGATCCCGCGAGGTTCACACCCTACGTGAATGCCGCCGGGGCCGGATCTCCTCCGGCCCCGGCCGCGGTGGCGCGTGCGCCGCCCCGCGCTCGCCGCGCTCCGCACGCACCGGCCACCCCTCCGCGATCTCGCGCCGACTGCTGTTGGCGTTGGTGCCGCCACACGAGTAATGTAGTCAATGTTCCTGACTAATGCAGATGGCGGCTCGACGAGGGGACGAGCGGTGCGACCAAGGACTGTTCACATCCGGAGACGGCAGAGAGAACGCGGGTAGGGCGATGACATCGACATCAAGCCTGGCAGGCAAGCGGGTCCTGGTCACCGGAGGCAGCAGCGGAATCGGTGCCGCGATCGTGCGACGGCTCGCCGCCCAGGGCGCCACGGTCGCGGTCAACTATCGATCCGGTCAGGAGGCGGCGGAGGCTCTCGTCGGCGAACTCCGTGACAGCGGGTGTGCCGCGTCGGCCTTCCCGGCCGATATCGGTGACAGGGCGCAGACCCACGAGCTGGTCGGCGCGGTGGTGTCCGAGTTCGGCGGCCTGGACCTGCTCGTCAGCAATGCCGGGGTCGAGCACTTCGGAGCGCTGGAAACCATCACTCAGGCCGACTTCGACCGCCTCTTTCAGACCAACGTGGCCGGGCAGCTGTTCACCACCCAGGCGGCGGCAGCCGCGATGACCGACGGCGGCCGGATCGTGCTCAGCTCCTCGGTCAGTGCGCGCCTGTCGGTCCGTCAGCACGCCCTGTACGCGGCAAGCAAGGCTGCCATTCCGGCCATGGTGCGCAACCTCGCTCCCGAGCTGGCCGAGCGGAACATCACCATCAACGCGATCGCCCCGGGCGCCACGGCCACCCGCATGGCCGGCTATGCCCCCAATTACGTGCACCCCGCCCTCGCCGATGTGCCGTTTCCCGCGCTCATCCGCTCCATGAGCGCACTCGGCCGGTTGGCCCGACCTGACGAAATCGCCGCCGTGGTCGCGTTTCTGCTCTCTCCGGACGCGTCCTTCATCACTGGCACCACCATCGAAGCCGACGGCGGCTGGAATTGACACACCGGCTCATCGCGCTTGGCCGTGACGCCAGGGTTCTGAGCGTCGGAGCCGGCGGTATCGGCCGCCGGCAGGCCGGGCGCGGTGGCCTCTGGCGGAGCGGGTCGGCCACTCATCACGCGGCACCGGAGATCCACCCGCGCCGCAATGAACTCACACCGAACACTTATCGAAGGGAAATACCATGTCCACTGTCATCACGGGAGCCTCAGGTCACCTCGGCCGGCTCATCGTCGATCAGCTTCTCGCCGCCGGAATGGCACCGGAGCAGATCGTGGCCACCGGCCGGGACACCGGCAGGCTCGCCGACCTCGCACGGAACGGGGTCACCGTGCGGCGCGCGGACTTCGCCGACCCCGGCACCCTCGATGACGCTTTCGCGGGTGCCGACGCGATGGTGCTGGTCTCCACGACGACGGTGGGTGCGCGGTTCGACAACGCCCGCAACGCCATTGACGCGGCGCGCCGGGCGGGTGTCTCCCGCATCGTGTACACCAGCATCCTCAACGCCTCGACCGCGCAGATGATGCTCGCTGACGCGCATCGCCGCACCGAGGAGTACCTGCGTGACAGCGGGTCGCCGTTCGTCATCCTGCGTAACGGATGGTACTTGGAGAACTACACCGACCAGCTCCCGATGATCACCCAGTACCAGGCACTGCTGGGCAGTGCGCACGACGGGCGTGTCAGTGCGGCCGGCCGACGTGACCTGGCGGCGGCCGCAGCCGCGGTGCTGACACAGGACGGGCACCTCGGTGAGACCTACGAACTCGGCGGAACGCCGTTCACGCTGACCGAACTCGCCGCCACGTTCAGCGATGTCCTGGGCACCCACATCGCCTACCGGGACATGCCGGTGGCCGACTACACCGCGACTCTGACGGATGCCGGGCTGCCTCCGGAGATGGCCGCCGCGGTGGCTGATGCCGATGCCGGGCTGGCCCGCGGAGAGCTGTTCACCGAGAGGGACGACCTGGCCAAGCTCATCGGCCGGCCGGCGATCACGGCGCGTGAAGCCGTCCGGAACGCCACGGCCGTCGAGGAGTCACGGTGACTGCTCCCGGGCCCGGCGTCGACACCCATGAGATGGTGCTGATACATCGCGTCCTGCGGCGCGAGTTCGGTCAGCTTCCGCGGTTGTTTCGCGCCGCGGCCGGCGACCGCGCGCGATCCGGAGTCATCGGTGCGCACGCCCGGGAGATGCTGACTTTTCTCCACACACACCACACCGGCGAGGACGAACTGCTCTTTCCGCTGCTGCGTGAGCGAGCAGCCCTCGATCCGAAGCTGATGGACCGGATGAATGCACAGCACATGCAGGTCGACGACGCCGTCACGGCCATCGACGCGGAGTTGCCGGCCTGGACGGCGGGCGCGGACTCTGCCACGGGCGAGCGGATGGCCGCTCGCGTCGACGCCATGATGCCGACACTGATCGAGCACTTGGCCGAGGAGGAGCAGGAAATACTGCCGATCGCCTCCGTCACACTGACGCAGAGCGAGTGGGACGCACTCGGCAAGCACGGCATGAGCGAGATCCCCCTCACTCGGCGGCTGGTCATCCTCGGGCACATCACCGAGGAAACCGATGACGCGGAACGGCGAAGGTTCATGAAGGTCCTGCCGGCCCCGGTTCGTATGGCCTACAAGCTGATCGGCCGCCGTCAGTTCACCCGCGAAACCAGCGAGATCCGCGGCTGACCCGCGGCTGACCCGCGTAGGAACGGAACAGGAGCCGGTGTTGCAGTCAGAAGTGACGGCGGCGGCCCGCAACAGACGGCTTCCCGATAACTCCTGCTCCACCTTGATGGCGTACGGCGAGCGCCTCCACATCGTCCACGCTGCATCCGGCTACCGGCCTTTACGCGGCGCCGGGATCTTTGCCAGCAACTCCCACAGAGGAGGTCCGCCGCCGGCCCAGGCCGCGAGGATCCGCCGGTCAACCAGGTGCATGTGCAGTTGCGCGGCGAGCGGTGCGCAGCGGGTGGAGAAGCGGCCGTTGGTGACGACCAGGACGACGTCCGCACCGTAGAGCTGGCGGGCGGTGCCGTTGACCCGCTGGAGGTCAGGGGTGCCGACCGCCGAGCCCCGGTCACCGTCCTTGCGGTGCTTGCACTGGATCACCCAGGTCCGGCCGAGAGGATCCGTGGCCAGAACGTCCGCGCCGTTGTCGCCGGCCCCGCCGATCTGGCGGGCGTCGGCACATCCGTCGCGGCGCATGAGATCGCGCACCGCGTACTCGAAGTCCCTGTGGTGCAAGGCGTCCAGCTGGGGCAGCCCGTAGCGCAGGGCCTGCTGTTGCGCCCGCTCCCAGACCTGCCGCTGTTGGTAGCGGTGGACCCACCACACCCCTCCCACCGCCGCCACGGCCCCCAGAACGACCAGGACCCACCAGTGGTTCACGAGCCACGAGATCACTGCCCACGCTACCGCGGCCGCCAGAACGCCGACGCCGAACCGGACCGCTTGGGCGTCGCGCTGCCGCTGCCGGCGCGAGCACGAAGTGCGCCGGCGCGACGGGGTGCGGCGTACGTTCCGCCGGGGTGCGGGACGCCGGCGTTGCGGGCGACGGGTGGCCATCGGGCGGCTCCGGGGGGTCAGCGGCTGGAGTCGGTGATGCCGGAGGCGAACCGGCTCAGGAAGTCGAGGATTCCTTCGCCGACCGGGGTCGGTGCGATGACGATGCCCAGCGCGAGCACGATGATCACGGTGAACTTCTCATCGCTCCGGCTGCGGGCTTCGGTGCGTCGACGCAACCGCAGGAAGACAATGACGGCGAGCAGTACTCCTACGTTGATCGTCAGCATTCCGCCCGCCCCCGGATCACCCTCGGTCCTGTTCCGACCCCCCTGTGTATCCGCAACTCACCCCGCCGCGCCGCTCAGTCATCAGATGATGACGCGAAGTGACCTGTTGGCCGGATCCGGCCCATTGAAAGGCAGGTGAGACGCGGGGGCAGTCGCACGAGCGACACCGGACGAGGTGTCGGGGAGACGAGGTCTTTGTCCCGGCACGATGAACGCCCATGAGTGAGCAAGCTGCGACAACCCCGTTGGTACGGACGCTCGCCGCTGCGGCGACGGACCGCAAAGAGGCAGCCAGGCGTCAGGGTCGGGGTACAGGAGCTGCTGCCGCCCGGCGGCTGTCGGCGTATCAAGTCCCCCCGGCCCGCGTACGCGGCAGTCTCGTGGCCCCCGCGGCGGCGAACAGGCAGAAGCCGAGGACCCACCAGAACGTGTCTCCGAAGGCCGCGGAGACGTCCGGGCCGTGGGCGGACAGCCGGTTCTGCAGGACCACGGCGAGGGCGGCGGTGCCGAAGGGGGGCCGGGCGAACAGCCGGGGGTCGACCAGCGGGGTGCCGCGGGTCCGCAGGCCGTGGACGGTGAAGGCGGCGAGCATCGCCAGCCCCACGGACACCCCGGCGGTGGCCGGGACGGTGCGGTCGTGGGCGACCTCGGTCAGGCCGAACACCAGCACGGCAAGGCCGGGTGAGAGCAGCAGGGCTCCGCGCAGGTCGAACGGCGTCCGCCGGTTCGGCGGGGGTATCGCCGGCACGTAGCGGCGGGCGAGGAGCGCGGCGACCACGCCGATCGGCAGGTTGACCAGGAACAGCCACGGCCAGGGCGCCACCGAGAGGACGGAGCCGCCGGCCACTGGGCCGAAAACCGGTGACAGCAGCGGGACGACGCTGATGACCCGCCCGGTGCGGCCGGGGCCCGCGACGCGGGCCAGCAGCGCCTGCCCGGTCGCCGGCAGCAGTCCGCCGCCGAGGCCCTGGATCACCCGGAACACAATGAAGCTGGTCACCGACCAGGCCGACGCGCACAGCACCGAGCCGAGCAGGAACACTCCCACGGCGGCGAGCCACGTCCGCCGGCCGCCGAAGCGGTCGGCCAGCCAGCCGAACGCGGGCACGGCGGCGACCACGGCCAGCAGGTAGGCGGTGGTGACCCATTGGATCTCGGCAACGGAGACGTCGAACTCGTGGGTCAGTCTGTCGATTCCGACGCTGACGATCGTGGCGTCCAGAGTGGCCATGAAGGTGCCGAGCACCAGGATGAACGCGATCCGCAGCAGGTGTCGGTCGACCCGCTCGTCCGGCGGTGCGGCGTTCGCGCTCATCGGCCCGCCAGGAGGTCGAGCACGTCGTTGTCGAGGTGCTCGTCCAGGGTGCGGAGCAGGTCGAGCAGCTCCTCGGCGAGTCCGTCGGCGGCTGTGCCGATCCGGTGGGCGAGCACGCCTGTCCAGCCGTCGCCTTCCGGCATGACGGTCAGGGTCACCGGGTGGTGGGTGGCCTCGCGGAAGCGGGTTCCGACGACCGTGAGCCCGGGAGCGGGTTCACGGAGCCGGTCCGGGTCGACCGGGTAGTTCTCGAACACCACGAGGCTGTCGAACAGCTCCCGCCGCCCGGTCAGCCGTTCCAGGTCGGACAGGAGGACGTGATGATGCCCGGTAAACACCCGTTGTCCGGACTGGAGTTGAACGAGGGTGTGAGCGAGCGTGCCGTTGAGGCGTGCTCGTACGGACACGGTGTTGGCCAGCAGACCGATGATCTCCTCGACGCCCTCCAGCTCCGGGGGACGGCAGGACACCATGGCGCCGAAGCAGACGTCCCTGTGGCCGGACCGCCGCGCGAGCAGCACCGCCCACGCTCTCTGCACCAGTGTGTTCAGAGTCAGGCCGCGCCGGGCGGCGAGGCGGGCGAGGTCGGCCACCAGTGCCGCGTCGAAGTCGATGACCTCGGGTTCCTGCCGGGCCGGGCCTGGCCGGCCGCCTCCCAGGTAGTCGCCCTCGGGCAGACCGTCCAGTTCCGCCGCCCAGGCGCCGAGGTCCGGTTCGTGCTCGGCGCACCAGGTCAGGTAACCGGCGAACGGTACGGGGCGGGCAGCTCAGGGGCCTCGCCGCGCGCCCTCACCGTGTACAGCGCGAACAGTTCGGCGAGGACACGCGGGGCCGACCAGCCGTCGGACAGTACGTGGTGGCTGGTCAGGACCAGGTCGGCGCGTTCGGGGCCGCGCCGGATCACGGTCAGGCGCAGGAGCGGGCCACGGGCGAGGTCGAACGGCTCGGCCAGGTCGGCCGCGAGCACCTCATCGGCCGGTCCGTCGCTCACGCGGAATTCCGGCCGGGGCGCTACGGGGATCACGGCCAGGTCGGCGGGGAACACGGCGCCCAGGTTCGGGTGCCGGGTCAGCAGGCCGGTGCCGGCGGCGCGCAGGGCGTCGATGTCGAGCGGGCCGGCGAGGGAGAACACCGACTGCACGGTGTACGGGTCGGGGCGTTCGGTGCGCGAGTGCCGCAGCATCACCTCCTGCAACGGGGTCAGCGGCTGCTGGTCCGCGACCGGGCTGTCGTGGTCGAGCCCGCTGATCTCCGAGGCAGCGGCGATGCGCAGGAGCGCGGTCCGCAGGCTCTCCGCCAGCTCCTCGGCCTCGGCGGCGGTGAACAGCGCGGAGGGCCAGGTGATCCGGACCACGTCGAGCGCGAGGCCGACGCCGCCGGGCGCGAGGGCGCGAACCCGCTCGACGAGCCCCTCGCCGTACGCGACGGGCTCGGCGCCGAGCGAGCGGAGGTACGCGTGGTTCGGCGCACTGGCGGTGCCGAACCACGCGCGCACCGCGCACCACGGCGAGCTGCACCGCCGCGCTGCCGACGCTTCCGGAGGCGCCACTGATGAGCAGCGTGCAACCGCCCCCGCCGCCGAGCTGGTCGAGCGCGCGTGTGGCCGTCTCGACGGCGGCCGGCAGCGCGGCAGCGCCGGAGAAGCCGAGCGACGGCGGGACCGGCGCGTAGGTGGACAGCACCGCCAGCTCGGCCTGGGCCGTCCCTTCGGCCGAGAAGCCGAACACGCGATCGCCGAGGCCACGTCCACGACGCCCTCGCCGAGCTCGTCGACGTGGACCGCCGCCTCGTAACCCATGGTCTGCGGGAGTTCCGGGTCCATCAGGCCCTGCCGCTTCTTCCAGTCGCTCGGGTTGACGCCGGCCGCGCGCACCGCGATCCGGACCTGGCCTGGACCCGGATGCGGATCGGGGAGACCGACGATCTCAAGGACCTCCGGGCCACCGAACCGGCTGAAACGGACTGCCTTCATCATGCTCCGATCTCGACCCGGGGTGTCGCGGCTTCCTCGGCCGGGCCCGGCGGCCGGGACCGCCCTGCCGGAGTCCGCGAATCTCCGCGATAGCCACCGCGAGAACCACCGCCACGTACCGGATCATGCTCTGCGCACAGTGAGCCGAGGACCGCACGGAAGTGGTAACTGAAAATGATTATCGCTACCGTATGCGGTGGGCGGCGTCCGGCACTCCCCTCCGAGGGTGCTCCGAGCTGCCGCCATGCCGTCTGAACCAAGCGCGTGAAAAGGGGAGTTGTGGGTCATCTGTTGTTGGTCGAGAGCTGGGTCGGGTCAATGAGCAGGCTGCTGCCGCAGGCGATCCGGCAGGGCGGGCACGAGTTCACGTTCCTCACCCGGGACCTGCACCACTACCTCCGCTCGGCGCCGGAGAGGGCGGCGCACCCGCTGCTCGGCGCCCGGCATGTCATCACCGCCGACACCAACGACGCGGACGCCCTGCTCCCGCTGACCGAGCGGCTGCACGAGGCGCTCCGCTTCGAGGGCGTGCTCACGTCCTGCGACTACTACCTGCCGACGGCGGCCCGGATCGCCGGGCGTCTGGGCCTGCCGGGCCCGGCCCCGGACGCCGTCGGGAACGCCTGCCGCAAGGACGCCACCCGCCGGGTCCTCGCCGCCGCCGGAGTTCCCGGGCCGCGCTTCGCCGTGCACGAGGAGGGGGCCGCCCTCGCGCGGGCGGCGCGGGAGATCGGCTACCCGCTGGTCGTCAAGCCCGTCGACCTGTGCGCGGGGATGTACGTGCGCCGCGTGAACGACGAGGCGCAACTGACCGCTGCCGTGGGGGCACTGACCGAGTTCCCGGTCAACGCCCGCGGGCAGCGGCGGGATCCCGCCGTCCTGCTGGAGGAGCTGCTGGACGGCCCCGAGGTGAGCGTCGAGACGGTGTCGCACCGAGGCGCGGTCCAGGTGGTCGGGGTGACCGACAAGAGCACCGGCGGGTCGCCCGCGTTCATCGAGACCGGGCACATGTTCCCGGCCGCTCTGTCGGCCGCGGACACCGAGGCCGCCGAGCAGACCGCCCTCGCCGCGCTCAAGGCCCTCGGTCTCACCGACGGCGTCGTGGCGCACACCGAGGTCAAGCTGACCTCCGCCGGTCCGCGGGTGGTCGAGGTGAACCCCCGGCCCGCCGGGAACCGCATCACCGAGCTGGTCCGCCATGTGACCGGCATCGACCTGGCCGCGTGCTTCGTGGAGGTGTCCCTCGGCCGTGAGCCCGATGTACGGGGCTGCCGCACCGGGCTGCGCAGCGCGGCCATCGGCTTCCTCGTGCCGGAGACCTCGGGCACGCTCTCGTCGCTGGACGGTGGCGGACTCCGGGACGCGCCGGGTGTGCTGGAGGTGCGGCTCGCGGAGCCGGGCGCGCGAGTGACGGTGGCGGGCAGCAACAACGAGTACCTCGGGCACGTCATGACGGGCGACGCCGAGGGACCGGGCGCCCGCGACCGTGCCGAGGCACTGCTCGATGAGCTGCGCTCCGCGATGGTGATCCGATGACCGCCGCGACCGGCACGTGGTCGTTCGCGACGTACGCGTCGTACGAGGAGCTCGTGGCGCACGCCCGTGCCGGCGGGCTGGGGCCGCATCCGGCCTCGGAGCGGATCTCCGTCGCGTTCACCACACGGCAGGCCGTACGGCACGCGGGCCGGGGCACCGGATACCGCAATGAGGTGCTCAGCCTGCGGCTGGCCGGGGCCGTCGGATCGTGCGCGGTCGAGCCCGGGGCACTGCCCGACGGCGCGGTCGAGGACTGCGTGGGCTCCGATGTGGCCCGACTGCTGGAGCATCCTCTGCTCCCGGTGCGCGTGGCCGCGCTGGACGCCTATCTGATGCACGTCACCCCGCACACTCCGCAGAACGGGGCGCGGCCCGTACCGCTGCCCGCCGGGACGTCGCTGGAGAAGTCCCGGCGCCGGGCGGACACCGTCGTCGAGCTGCTCGATCTGCCGCCGGGGGCGACCGTGCTGGCGGTCGGGGTCGTCAACTCACTTCTGGAGCGGCTGCGTTCACGCGGGCTGCGCTATGTGCCCTGCGACCTCAAGGGCGGACTGACCGAGTGGGGCGATGAGGTCGTCACCGACGCGCTCGCCGCGGCCGGCCGCTGTGACGCCCTGCTCGTGTCCGGGATGACGTTGAGCAACGGGACTTTCGAGCCGCTGCGGCAGCACGCGTCGGCATACGGCAAGCAGTTGGTGATGTTCGCCCAGACCGGCAGCGCCGTCCTGCCACGGTTCCTGGGCCACGGGGTGAGCGCGGTGTGCGCCGAGCCGTACCCCTACTTCTGGCTCGACGGCGGCCCCGGCACCCTGCACCGCTACGGTCCGCATCCGCAGGACGGCCGATGACCACGACAGCGGTACGCCACACGGCCAGCCCGGAACTGCTCACCCTGCTCGGCCGCACTCCTCTGGTCCGTGTCACCACCGACCTGCCCGGCCCGCACCCCGGTTTCTGGGCCAAGCTCGAAGGCCTCTCGGCGGGCGGCATGAAGGCGCGGGCCGCCGTGTCGATGCTGCTGGGCGCCCACGAGCGCGGCGAACTGATGCCCAGCGCACCGGTGGTGGAGTCCACCTCCGGGACGCTCGGCATCGGACTCGCCTTCGCGGGACAGGCCCTCGGCCACCCTGTCGTCCTGGTCTGCGACAGTGAACTTGAGCCTTCCATACGGCAGTTGCTGCGGGCTCATGGAGTGCGGCTGGAGATCGTGGACCGCCCGGCACCCCGGGGCGGCTGGCAGGCCGCGCGGCTGGACCGGGTAAGGGAGCTGCTCGCCGTCCTGCCCGGCGCGTACTGGCCGGACCAGTACAACAACCCAGACAACAAGGCCGGTTACGCCTCGCTGGCCGCCGAAATCGTCGCCCGTCTCGACCACCTGGACGTCCTGGTGTGCAGCGTCGGCACCGGCGGCCACAGCGCCGGCATCATCGGTCCGCTGCGCCGGCGCTGGCCCGCGCTGCGGCTGATCGGGGTCGACGCAACCGGTTCGGCCATCTTCGGCCAGCCCGCCCGGCCGAGACTGATGCGCGGACTCGGCAGCAGCATCCACCCGCGCAACGTCGCCTACGACGCCTTCGACGAGGTCCACTGGGTCGGCCCGGCCGAGGCCGTGGACAGCTGCCGCCGACTGGCCCGCGGCAGCTTCGTCAGCGGCGGCTGGAGCACCGGGGCCGCCGCCCGCGTCGCCGCGTGGGCCGCCCGCGTCCACCCCGGCGCGGTCGTCGCCACCGTCTTCCCGGACGGCCCGCACCGCTACCTCGGCACGGTCTACGACGACGACTTCACCACGGTCCACGGCCTCGACCCCGCCACGGCGGCCACCCACCCCGTCCGGATCCCGCACGCCCGAGCGGCCGAGGCGAGGGGCTGGGTGCGCTGCACCCGCGTCCGCGACCCGCTGAAGGCCGCGCCCCACCCGGAAAGGAACCCGTGAAGACCGGCCTGCGCACCGTGCGGCTCGAACTCGCCGAGCCGCTGCGTATCTCCCGCTCCACCATGTCCGCCCGTGACGCCCTGTGGCTGGCCGTCGAACACGACGGCGCCGTCGGCCACGGCGAGGCTGTCACCAGCGTCTTCTACCGGCTCGACACCGAGACACTGGGGCGCCTGCTCACCGCCGCCGGCAGGGCCCTCGTCCGCTCCACCGATCCCGAGAGCGCCCTGGAGGCGCTGTGGGCGGGTGAGCTGGCCGGCCCCGGCACTCCCGCGGCCGTGACCGCCGCCGCCGAAGCCGCGCTGCTCGATCTCGTCGGCAAACGGGCGGGCAGCACCGTCCACCGTCTGCTCGGCGCCGGGGGTCCTCCGATCGCGGCCACCGCCCGCACCATCGGCATCACCTCTCTCACGCACGCGGCGGCTCAGGCCCGCCGTCTCGCGGCGAGCGGCTTCGAGGTCATCAAGGTCAAGGCGGGCAGCACCGACCCGGAGGACGACGTGGAGCGGGTGCGTGTCATCCGCGACATCGCTCCCCGGGCCCGCATCCTGCTGGACCCCAACGGCGCCTGGACGAGGGCGCAGGCCGAGGCCCTGCTGCCCCGGTACGCCGACCTCGGCGTCGAGGCCGTGGAACAACCCCTCGCGCCCGGCGACCCAGAGGCCCTGGGCGCGCTGGCGGAACGCTCGCCGCTGCCGGTCATCGCGGACGAGGACGCCGTCGGCCTGGAAGACGTACGGCGCCTGGCCGGACGCGTCCAGGGCGTCAACGTCAAGCTCGCCAAGTGCGGCGGGGTGCGGGCCGCCCTGCGCATCACCGAGGCGATCGACGGCAGTGGCACGGAGCTGATGCTCGGCTGCCTCACTGCCAGCAGCCTCGGCCTCGCGCCGGCCGTGCACCTGGCCGGCCGGGCCCGCTGGACCGACCTCGACGGACATCTGCTGCTCGCCCGCGACCCGTGGACCGGCATCGGCGGCGAGAACGGCGTCGTACACGCAAGTGGCCTGCCAGGTCTGGGTGTTCAGGAGGTGGTGGCGTATGAGGACGTGGCGTGAGATGCGCGGCTTCCCGCTCGCGGTCCAGCTCCTGCCGGTCAACCAGTTCGGCGTCAACACCGGCTTCTGCCTCCTCATCCCCCAGCTCGCCACGCGAACAGCCGGGCCTTCTCCATCTCCTCCCAGTCCACCCAGGCCGGTGGGACACGGGTGGCCTCAAGGTACTCGCGTGCGACGTCGGGCAGCCCGTCCGGCAGCGGGGCACCGGCAGTGGAGACGTAGCGCATCAGGGTGTTGAACTTGCCCACCTCGCCACGTTCGAAGAGTGTGGCGACGTGGCGACGGCGAGTTCGTCACCGCCCTGACGCAGGGCGTCCATCGATGCCTCGGTGTAGGTCATGGCGGGGTTCCTTGCTTTCCACGGAATCGTCCACGGCCGGCGGGAGCACCGGCGGCGGAGGGCGGCACGGGTTCGTGCCACCCCGGTGCGAGCGTCAGGACAGGCGGAGCGCCGCCGACCGCGTCAGTGCGGTCAGGGCGGCGGCGTGCGGCGGCACATCCAACTCGTCGAGGGCACCGAGCGCCTCCTCGACCCGTGCGTTGATCATGTCCTCGATGCGGTCGGGCGCCCCGAGCCCGCGCATCACCTCGCGGACCGCCTCCACCTCCTGCGCGCCCGGGTCGCGTCGGCCGACGAGGACGCGCAGCCGGTCCCGCTCGTCGTCGTCGGCGAGGCGCCAGGTCTCTGACGGCAACGCGGTGGGCCGGTGTCCGCGCACGTCGTCGGCGTTGGCCTTGCCGGTCAGTTCCGGGTCGCCGAACAGGCCGAGCAGGTCGTCCCGCAGCGGGAAGGCCTCGCCCAGCGGCAGCCCGTACGCGCGGTAGCCCTCGCTCAGCCGTGTCCCGGCCCCTGCCAGGGCCCCGCCGATGAGCAGGGGCTGCTCGACGGTGTACTTGGCCGTCTTGTAGCGGATGACCTTCAGCGACGCCGCGGTGTCCGGACCGGCTCTCCGGTACGCGGGATCTCCAGGCACTCACCCGCGATCAGCTCGCGGGCCATCACCGACCACAACGGGCGGGCTCGGGCCAGATACGCGGCGGGCAGACCGCTCTCGGCGAAGAGCTGCCCGGCCGGCGCCATCAGCAGGTCTCCCACCAGCATCGCCGGTGACCTGGCCGCAGCGTCGGCGCGCGGGCGGCGGCGTACGGCACCGCGCAGGGCGATGTGCGCGGTGGGCCGCCCGTGCCGCATCGGGCTGTCGTCGATGAGGTCGTCGTGCACGACCGCTGCGGCATGCACCAGCTCCAGGGAGGCCGCCGCCCGCAGCAGTGCGTCGCTGTCCGGCTGCCCCACCGCACGCCAGCCCCACTAGCAGAAGGCCGCCCGCAGCCGTTTGCCGTCCGCGACCACTGCCTCCAGTTGCTCGGCCACCGGGCCCAGGAGCGGATCGATCTCCGCGAACCGGTCCGCCTCCTGGGCGACGAAGCGGTGCACTATCTCGTCGACGCGGGTCTTGAACGCGGCCGGCTCCCACCGGTCGGACGTCACCGGCCGGCCTGCCGGTCCAGGGCGCGCCGGGCCAGGATCTCCAGGTGAGCCGGCGGGAGGGCCACGTACCGGTCCAGCACCGGACGCCCGCGCGCCGTGAGGTCGCGCTCGGCCTCCGCGGCCAGCTCGGCGGCGTCCGAGCGGCGCAGCAGCCCTCGCACCGTCCCCAGGGCAGAGCCCAGCGTGCTCACAGCCAGATCGGTCAGCCCTGCGATGAGCAGTACCGCCTGGCCGTCCAGGGCCTTCCGCCGTTCCGCTTCCCGCGTCGTGCCGTGTCCCCCGCCCGAGGCACATCCAGACGGCGCCGGTCGCACGCCGTCCTTGCGAGCATCGCGCCACACCCGGCCCTAAAGCGGAAAAACTCACGATCGAGTGATCACATCGTTCGACCGTACGGATCACGTTCCCGTGCCGGGCACCGGCCATGGCCGGCGTCCCCACCCGCCACCGCCGGCCGTGCGCCAAGGAAGGCGGGCGGCGGACGGGTACCGTCTCGTGGTCAGCCCGACTTCGGCGGCTTCTGCGCGTCGAAGGCGAAGAGGGTGTTCTTGTCCGCGGCCACGATCACCGCACGCCCCGCGACGGTCACGCGCGGTCCCGCGCCCTGCTCGCCCGTCAGACCGTCGGCCTGCGGGTCCGTTGTCCACAGGGGTTTGCCGTCGTGGGGCGACAGCGCGACCACCCGGCCGGTGGCCGAGCTGAAATACAGCGCACCGGCTCCCGCGACGGGACCCGACGCACCCTCCACGCCCATCTGCCGCGACCACTTCTTCCGGCCGGTCGCGGGGTCGAGCGCCGTGACGAGACCGGTCTGGCTGCTCACGTAGACGGTGCCGTCCGCCATGCCGGGCGTCCCCGAGTACGTCTTGGCCAGTCGGGAGTACGTGACCTTCCGCGAGGCCGGGTCGACCCGCACCACCCCGTCGTAGCCGGTCAACGCCGTGCCCTCCAAGTGTTCCTGAAGGAGTACGAGCCTGCCGTCGGCGACGCCTGTCGGCACGGCGGGGCCGTCGACGGCGATGGGCCTGCCCAGTGCCCCCGAGGCACGGTCGACCGTGTACAGGGTGGGGTGGCGCACTGCTGAGGCATCCACCTCCGCATGCGCCGCACACATCGCGAGGAGCTGTGGGCCCACCGGGACGGGAGCGCACTGTGTGCCCACGGGGAAAGACGTCGTCCAGACGACCTCACCGCTGTGCGCGTCCCGGGCCTCGAAGCGGGAGTTGGAGGCGTCGACCGTCACGACGGCGGAGCCGACCACAAGGGCGTCCCGAGTCCGACCCGTGACGGCCGTCGACTGGGCGCCGGACGGCACGGACCACAGCTCACGGCCACTGTTCGCGTCGATGGCCACCACCTCGCTGTGAGGGTCCTGCGGGGCGTCCTCGGCGGCGAAGCGGTAACCGAGCACCGTGTCGTCGGTGGCGCCCACCAGGTGCATGCCCTGGACCGGGACGCCCTGACTCTTCGCCGTCCACACCCGCGATCCGTCCCCCGCCCTGATCCGGGTCGCGACAACGCCGCCGCCCCCGCAGAACAGCGCGTCGCCGCGCGCGACGCAGCGCAACTCGTCGGGGATGTCCGCGCGACCACCCGGCACGGTCGTGCGCCACGGCTCGAAGCCGTCCGGAAGCGCGGCGCCCGGCGCCGCGACGCTGCTGCCCTTGTCGCCGTCGCCGTCGCCGTTCCCGCCGAGGCCGCCCGCCTGCAGCGCGGCGACTCCCCCGCCGATCGCCGCCACCGCGACCGCGGCCGCGAGCACGGGACGCCATCGGCGACGCAGACGGCGGCCGACGGGGCTGCTCCCCGTATCGGGACCGTCCGGGGCGGTGGTCGGGGTATTCGGCGCCGGGGTGTCACGCGTCGCGAGGTGATGCTGGGTGATCATGTCGCGGGTGCGGCCCGCGCCGGCCCCGTTCGCCTCGGTGGCGCCGAGGTCGGCCGGCAGGTCCCGCAACAGGACGAGGAGTTCGTCCGCCGAGGGGCGCCCCTCGGGCTCCTTGTCCAGGCACGACTCGACGACAGCCCGCAAGGCCACCGGCACGGCGCCCAGCGACGGCTCCTCGTGCACCACCTGATATGCCGTCATGTACGGGCTGTCCGCGTCGAAAGGCCCGTGCCCCGTCGCCGAGTACACCAGAAGCGTCCCCAGCGAGAAGACATCGGACCGCGGCCCCACACCACGCGGCGCCTGCAACTGCTCCGGCGACATGAAGGGCGGCGTACCGATGACCCGCCCCGTCATCGTCAGCGTCTGCTGGTCCACGGCGCGCGAAATGCCGAAGTCGATGACGCGCGGGCCCTCGGGCGAGAGCACGACGTTCGAGGGCTTCAGGTCACGGTGGACGACCCCCACCCGGTGGATGTCGCGCAGCGCCTCGGCCAGCCCGATCGCGAGCTTCCGCAGCTCCGCCCCGTTCAGCGGGCCCTTCACGGCGATGCGCTGGGCGAGCGTGTGCCCCTCGATATAGGTCGTCGCCATCCACGGCTGCTCGGCCTCGGGGGCGGCGTCGACCACGGCGGCGGTGAAGGCGCCGCTCACCCGCCTCGCGGCCGCCACCTCCTGCCGGAAGCGGATGCGGAACTCGTCGTCCCCCGCGTACTGCTGGTGGATCAGCTTGATCGCGACAGGCCGCCCCGAACTCGTACGGGCCAGAAAGACCGTGCCCATGCCACCCGAGCCGAGCCGAGCCTCAAGCGGATAACCGCCGATCTCGACCGGATCACCTCCGCGCAGCGACACTCTTCCCGACCTCCCGTCCCCCGTGCACCTGTGCCGCCACGGGCCTGCGTACCTGCCTGCACACAAACTAGCCGCAGGGCAGTACGACAGAGCAAAGCGGGTGACGAACAGGGGGCCCGGGTCCGCTCCCGTGCACTACGCGGTGCAGCCCCGCCGGAGGACCGTGGCTGGGCTGCACCGCGCCGCGGAACCCCGCGCGGTGCGGCCCGTCGGCGCAGGGCTCCGGGGAACGGCTCGGCGGAAGGCCCGCCCAGCCCGTCGGCAACTGCTAAAGCAAGGCTCGACGCACCACGCGGTGGCGGAGACAGACGACTCCTGAGCTGAACGTGCGGGTCTCGACGAGTTCGAGATCCACCCGGCGCTCATGCCGGGGAAAGAACGGGATGCCGCCGCCGACCAGCACCGGGTAGACCCTGGCCCGGTACTCGTCGATCAGACCCGACTCGGCCGCCTCGGCGGCGAGAGCCGCGCCGCCGATCGCGATGTCGCCCTCGGCCGGCTCGGCTCGCAGCCGCTCGATCTCCTCCGCCAGGCCGCCGGAGGCCAGGCGGGCATTGCCCTGCACCGTCGACAGCGTGGTGGAGAACACCACCTTGGGGAGCGGATTCCAGATCGCGGCCCACTCGCGCATCGAATCGTCGAGCGACGGGTCCTGGTCGGCGGTCTCCCAGTACAGCATCGTCTCGTACAGCCGTCGTCCCAGCAGGTGAACGCCGACCTCTCGGATCTCGTCGGTGACGAAGCGAAAGACCTCCTCGTCGGGCTCCGTCCATTCGAAGTCGCCATTCGGCCCGACGATGTAGCCGTCAAGAGAGACGCCCATCGAGTAAGTCACGCTGCGCATCGGAAGTCCTCCTCGGGATCGGGTTTCGACACTACGACCGGCGCCGCCGCAGGACTCATCGAATGACCGTGCGTGGCGCTCATTCGGAGGATTGTGTGGTGGTCCGGTGCTGGTCAGCAGCCCAGGAGGCGAGGATGCGCAGGCCGTCGCGGGGGGGAGAGAGAGCCGACCTCTGCGGTCCATACGACGTGCTGCTGATCGGGGTCGGTGCTGGCCGTCAGGGTGTCCCAGTCCAGGGTGAGTTCGCCGGCGACCGGGTGACTGAGGACCATCGTCCCCACGCTGGGAGTGGCGACATGGTGCGCGGCCCACCACTGGCGGAAGTCCTCGTCCTGAACGCACAATTCGCCGACCAGAGCGGTCAGAAGGGGGTCGTCGGGATACTTCGCCGCCTCCATGCGCAATTGCGCGACCGCGGTACGGGCAACGCCTTTCCAGTCGGCATACAGGGTGCGCATCGCCGGGTCGGTGAAAAGAATGCGTACGTAATTACGGTGCTTCTCCGGGACGGCGGCGAAGTCGGTGACGAGGGCCGCGGCGAGAGGGTTCCAGGCGATGACGTCCATCCGGCGGCCCATCACGACGGCGGGCGTGGAAGTGAGGTCGTCCAGGACCCTGCGCAGCTGCGGCTGGACCTTCTGCCGGGCCGTGCGGCGCGGCTTCGCGGTCTCTTTCCCGGCCAGGCCGAACACGTAACGCCGCTGGTCAGCGTCCAGATGCAGGGCCTGGGCCACGGACGCCAGCACCGGCGCCGACGCAGGCAGCCGTTCCTGCTCCAGGCGGGTGTAGTAGTCCGTGGAGATCGACGCGAGGAGCGCGAGGAGCGCGACCTCTTCCCTGCGCAGCCCGGCGACCCGGCGCGGGCTCGCACTGCTGAGCAGTGTGGCAGCGGAAGCGCCGGCCGTGAGGGGGAAGGATCCGTCCCAGGATGTTTCCTTCCCCTGAACAAATTCTCCTCCGCACGGCCGCGCGCATGGGTGCAAACCTGGAATGACGCCGGGCAGGGCAACGGGAGGAAAGAGCATCGTGCCGGAAGGCCCCTTCTCCACCAGCTCGCTCGCCGCCGAGTCATGTCGGTGCTCCGTCGGTTCGGGCGCGGCCACCGTGGTGGCGGCGTTGGGGCGTGATGCCGGGCCGGCCGCAGATGGTGCGACGCGGCTGGTCCGGGTGCGGGCTACTTGCCGCTGTAGACGGGGAAGGCGGCGTGCTCGCCGTAGTCCCGCTCGTCGAGCGTGCGCAGCGCGGCCATGTCCGCTTCGGAGATCTCGAAGTCGACGTCGGTGTTGGAGCGCATGTGCTCGGGATTCGCCGTCTTCGGCAGCGGCTGAGTGCCCAGCTGCAGGGCATAGCGGATGCACAGCTGCGGGACGCTCACCGCGTACTTCTCGGCGATCGCGGTGATCCGGCGGCTGTCGAGGAGCGTGCCGTGCGCGATCGGCGAGTACGCCTGCACGAGGATGTTCCGGTCCTTGCAGAAGGCCAGCAGCTCGGCCGGGGTGTTCCCGGCGTGCAGGAGCACCTGGTTCACGTGCGGTGCCACGGTCCCGTGGGCGAGGATGTTCTCCAGGTCGGACTGCAGGAAGTTCGACACCCCGATCGCGCGGATCTTCCCCGCCTTGTGGGCGTCCTCCAGCGCGCGCCAGGCCTGGCGGTTGCCCTCGGTGTAGTCGCCGCCACGGAAGTCGTCCCACGGCTGCGGTGCGTGGATCAGCATCAGGTCGATGTAGCCGATGTCCAGCTTCGCCATCGATTCGTCGATCGCTGCGGCCGCGGCGTCGTAGTCCTTGATCTCCGCGGCCAGCTTCGTCGACACGAACAGATCTTCGCGCGCCACGCCGCTGGTGCGGATACCTTCTCCCACTCCGTGCTCATTGCCGTATGCCTGCGCGGTGTCGATGTTGCGGTAGCCGATCCCGATCGCCGCGCGCACGGCGTCGGATGCCTTGTCGTCGTCGATGAACCACGTGCCCAGGCCGAGCTTCGGTGTCTCGACGCCGTTGGAAAGGGTGTAGGTCTCGTTCAGGATGCTCATGCGATCTCTCCGCTCTTCGGCAGCCGGCCGTACACCTCGTCGGTGACCGGCTCCAGCCACTCGTTGCTGACGTCTTCTCCCGGCGTGATGAAGGCGACGTGGGAGAACCAAGAGTCGGCCTTCGCGCCGTGCCAGTGCTTGGTGCCCGCCGGGACGCGGATCGCGGTGCCCGGTTCCATGCTGACCACGTCCTGCCCTTCGGCCTGGTACCAGCCGCTGCCCGCCGTGCACAGCAGGATCTGATCACCGCCGCCACCGGTGCCGTGGTGGATGTGCCAGTTGTTGCGACAGCCCGGCTCGAACGACACGTTGCTGACCGGGACGCGCCCGCCGGTCAGGGGAGCCAGGTAGCTCTGCCCGATGAAGTTCTCGGCGTAGGCATCATTGGTCCCGCCGAGCGGAAAGATCTGCTCGAACCCGCGAGTAGCCATATCGGATATCTCCTTGATCATTACGGTTCTGGCGGTGCTGAGCAGCCGCTGTGGGCGTGCCTCAGCAGGCCGGGCCCGGTGCCGCGACTATTCGGCGTCGGCGAGGATCGCCTTGAGCTGGGCGGCGGCGCCCATGGCGTTGGGCCATCCGGCGTAAAAGGCCAGGTGGGTGATCGCCTCGCTCAGCTCATCCTTGCTCAGCCCGTTGTCCGGGGCGAGCTGGAGGTGGAAGCCGAGCTGCTCGGAGCGGTACAGGGCGATCAGAGCGGTGACGGTGACCAGGCTGCGGTCACGCGGGGACAGACCGTCGCGCTCCCACACGTCGCCGAACAGCACCTCGTCGGTGACGTCGGCCGGCTTGGGCGTGATGTCACCGGTGGCCTGCTGTGCCGCGGACTGCTTCTCCGTCATGATCTTCGCTTCCCCTTCCGTGACGTGCTGTCGTGCCGAATTCCACGCTGCCACGCATGCGGGCCTGCGTGCAGAGGAGAATGTTTTCCCGGGAAGAGGACGTCCTAAGGGCTTGCAGGGAAGCAACACCTTGATTGCCTGCAAGCCCTTAGGAAGAATTCCTCCCCCTTACGACCTCACGGCCACCCGGCCACCCGGCCATCGTCATGGGCCGCCGCATGGACATCCCCGCCTGGAACCGTCTCGCCGCCGCCCCGGTCACCGATTTCGCAGCCGTGCCGGAAAAGCACCGCAACTACGTGCGCATCCTTTTCGCCGACCCGGCCATGCGCACTCTCTACGCCGACTGGAAAGGCGTGGCCCGCATGGCGATTGCACAGTTACGAGGTGGGATCACCCACTCACGACGGGCTGCGCATCCTCGCCTCGTGGGCCTTCGTGAGCACACATCAGGTCCTCCATGACCCCGAAGGCAGGCTGGACTCGGAGCTGCCCCTGGACCGGGAGCCGCACATGCTCCTCGTGCGGACCATGCTTGCCGTGACCGACCCGGCCAAACTCTCACCGGACGACTTCCGGCAGATCAGTCTGCAGCTCACGGGGCACGCCCGTGACAAGGTTCCGCGCCCATCGCCCGGGCCGAGCGAACTGACGCCGCATCGGGTTCCGGATCCCGCCGCGGGTCCGGAACCCGGTCTGCGTCGCCGCTCTCCGGCGCCCGGTGCCACTACTGGGGCAACTGCGCCAAGTAGGAGAGGAAGGGGCTGGTCTCCATGACCTTGCCATCCTTGTCGTAAAAAGTGGTCCGTTCGAGAACGCCCGGCAGGGTGTGGACCATGTACAACTCCCAGTCGGTGACGCTCGGAGCAAACTCCCACTTCTCGGCGAACGGCATGATCTTGCCGTTGGCCTGGGGAATCTTTCCCCTCCATCTGAGGTCCTTCTCCCACGTGTAGCCGCGGAGCAGGATATTGGGGTAGTCCGTCTGGCTCATGTCCTTGAGCGAGAAGTGGATCTGGTAGTTCGGTGAGTTCAGCCGGCTGAGGGTTTCCCGGCGCAGCTCGGCCCTCGTGATGTCCCTCCTCATCAGGTGCTCGAAGCCGTTGTCCTCTGCGAAGTTCTCGATCCCTCCGGACGACAGTCCAAGTGCTAGATGGCGGACCTGCTGGTCGGGCTGTGGCGCGGGCGGCGCGTCGACCGGCTGGACCTCGGTGATGAGGATCTTCTTGCCGTCGACGATGGCGATTCCCGCTGCGCCCCGGCCGACGGTGTCATCGAACGCCTTCTCGGCCGCGGTCAGCTTCTGGACGGAGCTACTTAAGTACAGCGCGCGGTAGGTGCCGTCGGGTTTCTTGACCAGCCCGTTGTAGAACCGGATCGGCGGGAGGACGCCAGCGTTGTCGGCGCTCGCCCTGGACGCGGCATTCGGGGACAGGACGGCCGTGACCGGCCGCTTGTCGACCTTCTCGCCGCTATGGTCAGCGTACTGGCCCAATGGCTTGCCCGAGGTGGCGCCCGAAACGCTGTCGCCACCGTCGACCTGTGGCGCCGCAGCAGCGGGGTGGGCCCGGTCGCCCCCGTCCGCCTGGCCTGCGCCCGGGGGCGGCGGAGTGAGCAGGGCTGCGAGGGCGGTCGCCATCTGTGCGATCAGGGTCCCGCGGGTGGTCCGCAGAGCGCTGCGTTTGGTGTCCAGGTCCGACTTCCGACCGTCCAGGGCCTTCTGATCGGCCTTGATCGAGTTGCCCTCGTCGGCGATCTTCCCGGCCTGGTCCTTGAGCCGCTGCTGCTCGCTGTTGACGGCCTGGGCCTCGGCGTTGAGCGCATCGGCGACCGACGGCGGCGCACCGTTGGGGTACTGGGCGACCTTGGCGTTGTGGGTGTCGATCTTCTGGTCGTTGGCATCGAGCGCGGCCAGTACCGCGCTGGACTGCTTGTTGTAGGCGGTGGTCCGCTTGTCGAGCGCGCTCTGCTGGCCGTCGAGGTCCTTCTGGGTGGGCAGGGCGGACAGTTGCTGGTCGAATGCCCTGATCTGCGCGTTGAGTGAGGCGGGGTACGCGGCGCCGGTGACGAGGGCTTCGATCGCGGTCCCGCTTACCTCGGACGAGCCGGTGGCAGCCTGGGCCGGCGCGGTGGGGGCGAGCACGGTCAGGAGCAGGGTCAAGGCGAGCGCCGGCAGGCGGCGCATCCGGTTCGTCACTGCACCCGCCCAGCGATCTGGTTGGCGATCGAATGGGCGGCCGTGCGGCCGTCACCTGCCCCGCAGACCGAGACCTGAAGAAGTGTCGACGCCTTCAGTCGGGCTTCCCGGTAGCAGGACCATCCCCCGGCCTGGTCCTGCGCAGCAGTCCACTGCAGCGTCCCCGACGTGGAACCGTCCATCTGGTAGGTCCACTTCGACGCGGTGCCGCCGTGCGGGGCGGCCCGTACGGCGTTCTTGCAGGCACCAATTCCTTCGGAGAGGTTCTCGAAGGCGGAGCGGGCCTGATCGGCGGTGGCGTAGCGGCCCACGGTCTGGGTCGCGGTGCGCTCCGGGGCGGCGGCGGAATCTTGCTGAACCACCGTCAGGAAAGCAGTCCAGCCCCCCTCGTATACGACCGTGGTCGCAGGGCCCACCGCCACGGAGCACCCTGGCGGGTCGGCCTGCAGCGGGCCCGCGGGCCTGCTCGCACGGGTCTCGCTGTTCAGCGTGTCCCCGACGGCGCGACTGACCTCCTTCGAGGAGAGCACGGTCGCCTGGATCGTCCCCGCCACCGGGGCCGGCCCGCCGTCCGCGTCCGAGGGCCACTGCCACCACACCAGCCCCGCGACGAGCGCGGCCAGGACGGCCGCGAGCGGGACAACCACGCGCAATCGGCGGGCCCGGGCCTCGGCCCCCGGTTGGGCCGCAGCGGACCACGTGCTGTCCGGGACTTCCTTGCTGGTCATCAGACCTCCCACGTTCCTTCCGGGATCACGCCGATCACCTGGTTCACGGTGTAGCTGCCCGAGCCTGCGGCGTCCTGGTAGGTCGCCGACAGGAACGCCTTCCACGCCTGCCCGTAGACCGACTGCGTCGTCGGTCCGGCGGCGATGGCGCATTCCGACGGGGTCACGGCGAGCGGGGAGTGCGGCCGGCGTCACCGACGCGGCCGGCGGCTGCGCGCCCGGCCCGGCAGCCGGTTGCACGGGCGCGGGCGGCGCCGCGCCGCCGCCGGGGCCGAGCTGGGGCGGCACCGCGCGTGGCGTCTGCTGCCAGGTGGGCGGCGCCGGTGCGGCCGGGTCCTGGTTCCAGTAATGCTTCGTCATGACGTCCTTCCTGGTTGCGGTGTTCGGGTCAGCGCCGTTCATCGGTTGCACGAGGCGGCGAGGACGAACAGCAGGAACAGCACGGCGAGGACGCCGAGGCAGCCGATGCTGCCCTCCGGGTTCTTGGTGTTGGCCTCGACCGTTCCGCCGGGGCACAGGCCGGGGTGGCGGTCGGTGTAGTGCGTGATCTGCGCCTGCTCGCCCTGGGATTCGGTGCCCCAGGAGGTCTTGAAGCTGCACTCGCCGCACCGGTAGCGGTATGCCATGTCGGATCCTTAAATCTTTGTCGGTGGGATGGTGGGTCGGTTGCCGCGCGGCGGGGTCAGCGCCAGCGCCAGCAGACGGTGTAGCCGAGGTTGTGGAACTCGTTGGAGCGCCAGTAGGTGGAGCCGTCCTGGCCGCAGAATGCGGAGTGGCTCGGCGTGCTGGTGCGTCCGGTGACGTAGACGTTGGAGCGGTCGCAGCTGCCGACGTTGGTGAAGGTGGAGCCCGACTTGGACAGGCATTCGCGGACGGTGGCGTATCCCGCGTCATCGGGGAACACCATGGACAGGCACTGCAAGACGTCTTGGCCCGCGCCCTTGGGGCCGGAGACGGTCCGCCACTGGTTGTAGTGGGGCCAGCTGTCGCACTTGGAGTGGTCGCTGGTGCCGTGGTAGACGGCGAGGACCTTGAAGGCGCCGGTCCGGCAGGACAGCAGCGACCATGGACCCGCGCCATTCGGCCCGAAGACGCAGTCGCCCTGCCGGGCGTGGTAGGAGTCCCCGCCGGAACTCTGGTAACTGAGGCACAGGACGCGCGAGTAGCGCCTGGAGCTGACGCTTTCGTCGTTTCGGGGCACTTTGGCGCAGCCGTCCAGGTCGGTGCTGCCCTCGTTGATTCGGACGACCTTGAACGTCCCGGTGGTGCAGGTGGTCGGGGTGAGGTCGGCGTGACCGCTGGTCCCGGTGTCGAAGAAGCAGTCGCCGACGCCCGCGGTGGCGACCGGGTCGGTCGGACTCGGGCTCGGGGTGGGCGTGGGTGTCGGTGTCGGGGTTCTCGGTCGGGTGCTGCTGAGGGTCGGATCGGGCTGCGGGGTCCGGTACGAACTGCCGGCGGAGCGTGACGGGTGAGTGGCCATCGGCGTGTCGTTGTCGGCGGCCGTGCGGGTGTCGGCCGGGTGGGAGTCGTCACGGTGGGCCACAATCAGCAGCATTGCCACGACGGCGACCACGGCGGCGAGTACCTTGCCGATCCGGGCCGCTGTGCTGCCCACTCCCGTGCCGCCTGCTGCGGAACCCGTCGAACCTGCTCCGCTGTTGACGTGTGGTCGCGGGGCAGCCAGCCCGGTCGGCGGCTTCGGCTTCGCTCCCCCGGCTACTTTCGGCCCGCGGCCTGGTTTCAACTTGCCGGAAGCCGAGGCCAGTTGCTCGGACCAGGCGGCGGGCGTCGGCCGGGTGGCCGGGTCCGTGCCGAGCGAGGCACGGGCCAGGGCGCCGAGGGCCGGGTCGATCGCTGCCAGCGCGGCCGGGTCGGTGGTGCTCTGGTCGCGGGCGAAGAGGCGGACGGCGAGCAGGGCGAGCTTGTAGGTGTCGCTGTGCCGGGTCGCCCGTTCCTCGCCCGCGGGGACGTGCCAGTCCGGGGTCTCGGCCTGCGGCAGTACTGTCGCAAGGTCGGTGCGGGCCGCGTCACAGTCGATGAGGAAGCACTCGGGCTGCTGCGCGGGGGCGAAGAGCAGGTTCTTCGGCGAGAGGTCGCCGACGGCGACGCCGAGGCGGTGCAGCCGGTCGAGGGTGGTCGCGAGGTCGGCGAGCAGCAGCAGGCGGTCCCGGTCGGTGACGGTCAGTCCGATCCCGGCGACGTAGGCGTCCTCGTTGAGGAGGTACTCCAGGGTGGCGAGCCGGGGCGAGCCCTGGTTGCCGGCCGCCAGGGTCCGGAGCGTGAAGCGGAAGCGGTCGGGGACGGCCCGCATCAGGAACCCGCACGTCTGTCCGCCGCGCCGGACCACGGCGGCAGGCCAGGCGGTCTTCTCGCACAGCCAGCGTCCCTGTTCTCCGGTCAGCCGCCCGGGCAGTGCGACCGCGGCGGCCAGCGCGGCGGCGTCCACCTGCGGCAGCACCGCCGGGGCGTACTCCTTGTAGACGACCTCCCAACCGCCGTCGGCCGCTGACTCGTTGATGTGCTTGTTGCGCACCCGGTGGACCGATCCCTGGCCTCCTCGGCCGAGTTCCCCGTCCAGGGCCAGCGTGGCGAACTCGACCGGGCCGAGCGGCCGCGCGCTCACCTCGCTCCCTCGGCCCGGGGCCAGATCGCCAGCAGGGTGCGGTCGTCGTCGAAGGTCTCCCGGGTGAAGTCCAGGACGTGGCCGAGCCACAACGGATGTGGTGGCGCGGCGAGGTGACGGGCAAACAGCTCCCCGACCCGGCCGTCGCCCTCGCCGAGCGGGTCGCCGAACCCGTCGGTGCCGACCAGCAGCGTCCACGGCTCGGCCAGCCGTTCGATGGCGGTCTCCGGCCGGTCGGGGACCAGTGGAAGCGGGGAGACCTCGTTACTGACCAGCGGCGTGCCCGGTACGGCCTTGCCGCCGAACAGCGGGTGATATCCGCCGCCGGCCCGGTCGAGGAGCCACGCCCCGGAGTCGCCGATCCGGAACACTTCGGCC
Organism: Streptomyces sp. NPDC050423; assembly: GCF_040655445.1. NCBI lineage: Bacteria > Bacillati > Actinomycetota > Actinomycetes > Kitasatosporales > Streptomycetaceae > Streptomyces > Streptomyces sp. NPDC050423. The sequence goes on along the minus strand of NZ_JBFAJY010000018.1, from coordinate 110,350 downwards.
TCCAGGACGTCGCCCGCGGCACGGACCACCCCCGCCACCAGGGTGGTCGCGTACAGCCGGGCCACCTCGGCCGCCTGCGGCGCGGCGACGCCGAGCCGCCACCGCGCCAGTTCGTGCAGCCGTTCCGCGGCGTGGGCCGCGACGTCGGCGCCGTCCAGCCGCTCCGCGCTCCGGTCGAGCAGGTGCAGGATGCGTTCGACGGCGGCCCGGCACGCCTCGACGGCGCCTTGGTGGGACTCTGCGGCGCTGGACACGCCGTCGGCGACCGCGAAGACGATGCTGCCGGTGGCCTCGTGCACGGCGGCGCGCGCCGCGTCCTGGCGTGGTTGCCGGTAGTAGCGGTGCTTGGCGCCGCGGACGGAGGCGAACCGCAGGGTGAGCCGGTCGGTGGACCAGCCCTCGCACTCGCTGTCGGGGAAGTCGAAGGCGTACTGGCTGGGCGGCCGGGCCTCGAACTCCAGGCCCGGCACGTCCACGATGATCCGCTGCCACGGCACCAGGTCCGGTCCGGTCGCCGGGGGCGGCCCGGCGGGCCTCGGGGGCGCCGCCGGCGGCACGGGGTCCGGGTCGCCCCGGCGGGCGGGCGTCACCGGCCGACCTCGTCGATGGCCATGGTGAACTGGTCGGGCCGGTTTACCACCAGCTGCGGGTTGGCCGAGTTCAGGGCGTGTCCGGAGGCCACCAGGCTCATGGTGAGCGAGTGGAAGAACTCCGAGATCGCCCGGCCGACGTCGGTTCCGGACTTGGCAAGGAAGGCGAACTCGGGGCGGGTCGCGACCTTGACCATGGTCTGCGCCCAGGCGTCGCCGAGACCGCAGGCGATGATGTTCGGCGCGGTCGGCGTGCGGTCCCGGTCGGTCAGCTCCGCGTGCGGCGCGTGCCAGGACGAGCCGTCGGTGGGCTGGCCGTCGCTGAGCAGGAAGACCACCGGGCGGTGCACCCGGTAGCCCTCGCCGCGCAGCCACTTCACGTCGCCGGGGATCCGCTGCAGCAGGTCCTCGAAGACGGCCTGGTAGTTGGTCACCCCGCGGATCACCAACCGGGGCACCGTGGTCTCGGTGCGCATGTCGGCCACCGCGAGCCGGACCTGGACGTCGTCGGAGAAGCCCAGCACGGCCAGCCGGAGCTTGGCCGCGACCATCGGCTCCGCCCGCAGCTTCTCGCACAGCGACGCCACCCCGTCCCCCAGCTCCCGCTGGTACGGGGCCATCGAGCCCGACTCGTCGGCCACCACGTAGGCCGGCAGCAGGACGCCCTTCGCCTCCGCCATTGCAAACACCGCCTTTCTCAAGTTCATGCAACTGGTGTCGCGGACGGGGCGGCCCGCCGCGCAACGAGGTGCGCCGGGGGCCGCGGAACCGCTGTCCGCACCACCGATGCTGGCGTCGCATCAGGCAAACGCACAGGTCACAGCACCGGTCATATGTGACCGGTCGTCAGCGGTAGGCTCGCGTCTGTTCTTTTGAATCTTCGGGGGAAGGGCGGGGCGTGGCGGAGACGCTCGGAGCACTGGTGCGGCAGTTACGGAAGCAGGCCGGTCTGACGCAGTTCCAGCTCGCCGAGCGGGCTGGGCTCGGCGAGAGCACTGTCCGCCGGATCGAGACCGACCGGCCCTTCGACCACCGGCTCGGCACCATCAACCGCATCGCGGACGCGCTCGACGCCGGCCCCGAGGACCGCCGCCGGCTGAGTGCCCTCAGCGGGGGCACCGTCCCGGAAGCCCCGGTGCCCCCACCACCGGAACCAGCGCCGCCGCCCCGGGACCACGGCCCGCTCGCCGACGCCGCCGAGGAACTGGCCCGCGAGAGCCGGCAGCGCTGGCGCCGCGAGGAGGCCCAGCACCGGGTGCACCACCCGTTCGCACTTCCGGTGCGCTGGCAGCAGGTGTCGGCGGGGGTGGCCGACCAGTCTGCGAACGCCCACCTGCTGGCCCCCGGCGAGGCCCGCACCGAACCGGACCTCAGCGGCGACCTGCGGCGGGTCGCCGAGATCTACCGGCGCGTGCCGTCGGGCCGGCTGGTGGTACTCGGCCGGGCCGGATCGGGCAAGTCGATCCTGGCGGTGCGGTTCGCCCTCGACCTGCTGGACGCCCGAACCCGCAACGAACGGGTGCCGGTGATCTTCAGCCTCGGCGCCTGGAACCCGACCACCGTGGCCCTGCGCGACTGGCTGATTGCCCGGCTGCTGCGCGACTACCCGCACCTGGCCCGGCGGGTGCCCAGCGGCAAGACACTGGCTGCGGACCTGCTCGACGACGATCTCGTCCTCCCCGTCCTGGACGGGTTCGACGAACTCGCCGAAGACCTGCGCGCCCCGGCCCTCGAAGCACTCAACCTCTCCCAGTTGCCGCTCGTCCTGACCAGCCGGCACGCCGAGTTCACCCCCGCCGTCCGAGAGGCGCACGCTCCGCTGGCCGCCGCCGTTGTCCTGGAACTGCGCGACCTCGACCTCGACGACCTGCGCGGCTACCTGCCCCGGACCGACCCGGCCTTCCCCGGGCCCGCCGACACCGACGGGCAGGGCGCGACCTGGGAGGCCGTCCTCGACCCCGCCCGGACGGCGGAGAGCGCCGGCCGCGCTAACCTCGCTGCCGCGCTGCGCACCCCGCTGATGATCGCCCTCGCCCGCACCATGTACAGCGACCACCCGGATCGGCGGCCGGGCGAACTCCTGGACACCGCCCGTTTCCCCGACCCCGATGCGATCGAGGAGCACCTGCTGGCCGGGTTCGTCCCCGCCGTCTACCGCCCCCGTCCCACTGAACGGCTCGACACCGCCCACCGCCGACCCGGATCGTGGGACGCGGAACGCGCCGAACGCTGGCTCGGCCACCTCGCCGACCACCTGACCCGACTCGGCCGCGAACGGCAGGACCTCACCTGGTGGGAGGTCGGCACCGGCATGAGTCGCCTCTCCCGCACTGTGATCATCGCCGTCCTGGCCGGCCTCGCCTTCGGCGTCACCACCGCGATCGGCAACGTCCCCGTCGACCTGGTCGCCACTTCGCACAGCCTCCGGTTCGCCGTCGTCCGCGGCCTGCTGGTCGGCGTCCTGCACGGCCTCACCGCCGGCACACTCTTCGGACTCGTCTACTGGCACGCCTCCGCCCGCGCCGCCCTCAGACCCTCGCCGGTCCGTATGCGGCTCGGCATCGGCACCCCGACAACCCGCCGCAATGCCTGCATCCGGTTCCTGATCGGTCTGTTGGGCGGAGCGGCCGGCATGGCGCTGCTCATCCTGGTCGACGAAGGCCTGGTGGCCCCGCTCGGCCTCGCTGACGGACAGAGTGCGAGCATCGCCGCCGGGCTTGTGTTCGTTGTACCGATCGCCCTCTCGATCGGGCTGGTCTTCGGCCTGATCGCCCTGTTCGAGGCCCCGGTCCGCACCGAAACTGTGGTCAGTCCCGCAGACCTGCTGCACATCGACCGCCGCAACGTCGCCTACCACCTGCTCACCTGGACTCTCGTCCTCGGTATCGGCGTCGGTCTGGTCAACGGCATCGTGTATGGGCCGCTGCGCGGCTTCGAGGTCGGCCTGGTCTTCGGGCTGGAGGGCGCGTTCGGCGCCGGGCTCGGCTACGGACTGAGCCTGACCGCCTGGGGTCAGTGGGTGGCACTGGCCCGCATCTGGCTGCCGCTCACGGGCCAACTGCCCTGGGCGCTGATTGCCTTCCTGGACGACGCCCACCAGCGCGGCGTGCTCCGCCAGGTCGGCGCGGTTTACCAGTTCCGCCATGCCTGGATCCAGAGCCACCTGAGCCGCAGCCACCAGCAGCGCCACGGCCGCGGACAGCGCCGACGCGACCACTCGAAAAAAGGGGCACGATGAGCGCCGAATCCCGTATGCACCGCCCGAGCGGGCGCACCCGGCGCGCGGCCGTTGCCGCGACCGCCACCGCTCTTGTCGGCGCTCTCGCCACCGCCCCCGCAGCCGCCCGGCCCGCCCCCACCCTGCACTACACCTGCGTCTTCCCGACCATCGGCGGACAGGCCATCACTGCCAGGATCTCCGCGGACATCCCGGCCACCCTGCCGGCCGGCGAGTCCAGCTCGGCCTTCGCCATCCAGGCGGCCGCCACCGTCGAGGCATCCTTCACCCTCGGCCTGCGCTACGTCCTCGGGGTGCGCACCATCGAAGGCTCGGTCGACGCCGAGACCCGCGTCCTCGCCCCGCAGAGCGAGACCGCCGTCCTCGTCCATCTCACCATCACCCGCACCGCCGTCCCCGCTTCCGGCTCCTTCGAGATCTCCGCCACCGGCAACGCGCCCCGGCTTTCCTTCACCCGCCCCGGCACCGGACGCGTGACCGCCGGCAGCTTCACCCTCCACCTCGTGCCCAAGGACGCCGACGGCAACCTGGCCGGGCCTGGCCGGGTCGACGTCCCCTGCACCCTGAACGCCAGCCAGGACATGACCGTCGCCCCCTTTGACGTCACCCCTGCGAACACCTCCCCCACCCCGTCCCCCACCGCCCCGGCCTCATCCTCTGCAAGCCCTGCCACCACCCCGCCGGGAACGGACGCCTCCGCCGTCGCAACCCCGGCCGCCGCCACAGTCACCCCGCAAGCCCCTCCACCGCCGGCATCCGCCGTCCCGCTGTCACAAACCGCCCACCCCGCGGGCGTCGGCCTGATCACCGCCGCAATCGCCGCAGCCCTCGCCGCCATTGCCGCAGCCGCCGTCCTCCACCGGCGGTCGAAGCGTCGCAGCACGTCATGACCGCCCGTCACCGGGCGCTGGTCCCTCTCACCTTGTGCCGGGGCATGTCATGGTGCTGGGCGCGGGATGTCGCGCGGGCGTGGCGGGTGCCACGGTCAGGGGTGTTGACCTCGACCACCATCAGGCCGGCCGCGCTGAGCACCGTCGTCAAGCCGGCCCCGTACGAGCCGGTGCACTCCACCCCGACCGCTTGTACCTGCCCGAACGTGATGAGCCACGTCAACAGAGCGCGTTACCCCTGGGTGGTGGTGGGAAACTCTTGGTCGGCGGCAGGACGTCCCAGCGGGTCCACGACGGCGGCGTGGTGGGTGTCGGTGTGGGTGTCGACTCCGGCGAAGACTGCGTTCTCGGGCTGCTGATCGATCATGCTGGAGTGCTGCCTCCTCGTCGTGCTGACAGGGCAACACGCGCCAGCCGAGACAAGCGGACACGACACGACGTCCGCGTCGAGAGCCGGCCCGACCCGAAGATCGTCCAGCCGACCGACGCCGTCGTCCGTGTGATCGCCTCGTGCGCGTGCGGGAGCGACCTGTGGCCCTCCGCCTCCATGCCCGCCACCGACACCGGACGCCCGATGGGGCACGAGTTCCTCGGCGTCGTCGAAGAGGCTGGTGCGGAGGCGACCGGCCTGACGCCGGGCGATCTGGTCGTGGCCCCGTTCACCTACAGCGACAACACCTGCGACTACTGCACCAAGGGCCTGCACATCTCCTGTCGCCATGGCGGCCGGTACGGCTTCGACGGCGTGGATGGCGGACAGGGCGAGGCCGTCCGTGTCCCGCAGGCAGCCGGCACCCTGGTCAAGCTCCCCGTCGCCGCAGACTCCGCGTTGCTACCGTCCTGCTGGCCCTCTCCGAGGTCATGATCACCGGCCACCATGGCGCCGTCACGGCCGGCGTCGGCCGCGGCGACACCGTGCTTGTCGTCGGGGATGGCGCGGTCGGCCTGTGCGCGCCTACACCGAGCAGCTCCTGCCCGACGTCCTGGACGGCGCCATCGCCCCCCGGCCGCGTCTTCGCCGAGCGCATGGCGAGAACTTCGACGTCTTCGACTTCGAGCTCACCGACGAGCAGATGGCCGAGATCGCCACCCTCGACACCGGAAGCTCCCTGTTCGTCGACCACCACGACCCCGAGATCGTCACCTGGCTCGCCAAGCGCCGCCTCGACGCCTGATCCGAAACGCAACGCGACGACTGCAAGGGATGGGCGGAGGCCCGTCGGCCTGCCGCCCACCCCTGCTTCCTGCCCGACCGTTCGTCCCCCCGGGGACTGGCCCGTGACCCGAACCGACCGTCTGCCGGCGCGGCGCACACTGGTGCGTGCCGCGCTGCTGACCGGAGCTGCCGCCATGACCACCGCGCTCACGGCCTGCACATCCGACCCCGACCGGCAGAGGTCCGGCCGGACCACAACATCGCCGGCAGCCAGGTCCACCTGCCCACCTCGCGGCAAAATCCTGCTCGCCTACTTCTCCCGGCCTGGCGAGAACTACTACGGCGATGAGCGGCCTGGGCACCACCGAACGCGACTACGCCGCCTCCTGCCCCGGTCTGCTGCTACAAACAGCTACACAAACTGACCCGCCGGACACGGTCCTATGCGGTCTCGATCGCGTTCTGGATCAGGCGACTCGCCAGCGCCCGGCCACGGCCGAGGGGATCTGGGGTCCGTCCTCGCTGCAGGCCGGCCATGGCTCCGTCGTACACGAGCAGTACGTCACCTGCCAGGGTGCCGGGATCGTCGGTGGTGACGGTCCCAGCCAGCTGGTTCAGCCGGGTGAGGAGGAGTGTGGACTCTGCCGTGATCACGGCCCGGACGGGGTGGTCGAGGTCGGGCAGCTCGGTGCTGGTCGCGAGGAAGGCACATCCGCGGCCCGGGGTGTACCGGCCCCGATAGGTGGAGACCGCGTCGAAAAGGGCCAGGAGCTTCTCGGCGGGTGTGGCCGCAGCGTCAATGGCTTCCTGCCATGTCTGATCCCAGCGGTCCATGCGCCGGCGCAGCGCGGCGGCGATCAGACCGTCCTTCCCACTGAAGTGCGCGTACAGCGTGCCGGGCGCGACATGGGCGTGGTGCAGCACCTGATCGACGCTGGTGCGGGCGATGCCGTCCCGGGAGAAGAGTTCGTCGGCGGCGTCGAGCAATCGGTCTCTGGGGGACGCGCTGACCGCCGCTTCGCCGGTGTCCTGGTCCATGGCTTCCACAATAACCAGCGTTACACTGAAACGATCGTTTCAGTGGGATGAGAGTGTGAACCGCCGATTGTTCCGACCGGAGGTGCGCACGTGTCCGTACCGGCCTGCACGAGACCTGCCCGTACCCGAGCGTTCATCGGCGCGGGCCTGGTCCTCGTCAGCTGTCTGAGCGTGCAAGCCTCAGCAGCACTCGCCTCGACTCTCTTCGATCGGCTGGGCGCTCCCGCCGTCGCCGGGCTCAGGCAGCTCTGCGCTGCCCTCATCCTGCTGGTGCTGGTACGCCCGAGGGTCCGCGGGCACACGCGGCGCGAGTGGGCCGGCATGGCCGTCTACGGCGCGGCGATGGCCGCGATGAACGTGGCCTACTACTGCGCGGTGGGCCGCCTCCCGCTCGGCGTGGCGGCGACGCTGCTGTTCCTCGGGCCATTCGTCGTGGCGGTCGCCTCGGCGCGCGCCTGGCGGGAAGCCCTCTTCCCCGCAGCCGGTCTGGCGGGCGTAGTCCTGGTCACGGGGCCCGGCGGGACGGCCGAATGGGCCGGAGTCGCCTTCGGCCTGCTTTCCGCGCTGGCCCTCGCCTGCTACACGGTCTTCGCGCAGCGCGTGGGCCGGACCTCCTCCGGACTGGAGGGACTGACCCTGTCGGTCTGCGTATCGGCGACGCTGCTGCTCCCCTTCTCCATCCCCGCCACTCCGGGCATGGACGGATCCGACTGGGGCCCGGTCGCCGCCTCCGGCGCCGTCGGGGTCGCCCTCGCCTTCACCCTGGACTTCCAAGCCGTGAAGCTGGCCACCACCAAAGTGGTCGCGACACTGTTCTCCCTCGACCCCGTGATGGGCGCACTCGTCGGCGCCGTAGCCCTCGCCGAGGGCCTCTCCGCACCGGTGCTCGTCGGCATGGGATTGATCATCTCAGCGGGCGCCACAGCGACCTGGCGCGCTGGAACGCCGCCGGCCTCCCTCGCCCCGGATGCCGCACAGCACACACAACCGCCCATGGAAGCGGCAACCGACAAGGCCATCGGCCACACTTCCCATGCCCAGCAGAATCACCGAGCGGCCACGCAGGACACAGTCCGGGACAGCGCGACCAGAGCAAAATGACCGCGCGCGACAGGGTCGACTCGCGTCGCCCGCAGCGTTCCGGGCGTTCCGGGCGTTCCGGCTCCAGGCTTGCCGATATCACGAGGCACCAATAGGCAGGGATACGGACGTGGATCCTCTCACGGCGGTACACACACTTCTGGAGGGTCCGGACGCAGCTACGGACGTACTGGGCGCGGTCATGGACCCTCATCCCGCCTGCGCGGAGGACAACGCCCGGGCGAAGCGGACGCTACCCGGCTCACGCCGGTGCACGAGGCCTATGACCCGGGGACGCTCCCCGGCTCACGCCGGTGCACGAGGCCTATGACCCGGGCTACGCCAAGACGTACCCGGGCGATCCCCCGGAGAAGTGGGCCGGCAAGCCGACCCTCCGCCTGGTGAACGACCCCGTGCACCGCTTCGAGGTCGAACCCCCGACGGCTGTCCGCCTCAAGGGCGTACGGGACCTGTCGGTGGAGTCGACCGTGTACGAGTGGCCCGGCACGGAGCAGTACCCCGCTCGCCTCCGCCTCCGCGGGCCCATCCCTGCGGACGCGGGGCACAGGCAACCTTCCGTAGCTGCCGGCTGTCATGTACGGCATGAAGATCTCATTTCTTTTACACAACGCATATGGGATAGGAGGGACGATCGCTACTACGTTCAACTTGGCCCGAGCGCTGGCCGATCGGCACGATGTGGAGGTCATCTCGGCTCTCCGGAACCGGGAACGGCCCAGCCTCACACCCGACCCGCGCGTGCGGCTGCGGCCCCTGGTGGACCTGCGGCACGAGCAGAACGACCCGCGGCATCTGACACCGGCGAAGATCTTTCCCTCGTCCGAGTACCGCTACCGGGAGTACAGCGCGCTCACTGATGAGCGCATCAGCGAGGCGCTGGCGTCGCTCGACGCCGACATCGTCGTGGGTACCCGCCCCGGCCTCAACGTCCACCTGGCCCTCCAGGCCCCCACGCGGACTGTGCGGGTCGGACAGGAACACCTCACGCTCGACAACCACCCGCCGCGGCTGCGCCAGGCGCTGCGCCGCGTCTATCCGCGCCTGGACGCGATCACCCCCGTCACGGAGGCCGACGCCGCCGCCTACCGACGCAAGATGCGGCTGCCGGGCGTACGGGTGCAGGCGCTGCCCAACAGCGTCCCGGCCCCGGCCCTCCCGCCGGCGGACGGCCGCGAGCGCGTCGTGGTCGCCGCCGGACGACTGGCGCCGGTGAAGCGGTTCGACCTGCTGATCGAGGCCTTCGCCGCGGTCGCCGCAGCGTATCCCGACTGGAAGTTGCGCATTTATGGCAAGGGCGAGGAACAGGCGCGGCTGCGTGGGCTCATCGACCGGTTGGGGCTGTACAACAACGTCTTCCTGATGGGCCCGGTGACCCCGATGGAAGCCGAGTGGGTCAAGGGCTCGATCGGGGCGGCGACGTCCGATTTCGAGCCCTTCGGCATGACCATCGTCGAAGCGATGCGCTGCGGGCTGCCGGTCGTGAGCACCGACTGTGCGTACGGCCCCGGCGAGATCATCGCCCCCGGTGAGGACGGCCGGCTGGTTCCCGTCGGGGACCGGGACGCGCTGGCCGGCGCCCTGCTGGACCTCGTGGGCGACGACGAACTGCGCCGGCGCATGGGGCGCACCGCGCTGGAGAACTCCCGGCGTTACGCCCCCGCCCCCGTCGTCGCCCAGGCCGAGCGGTTGTTCGAGGAACTGCTGGCGGCCCGGAGTGACGGCCGGCCGGCACGAGGGACGGACCATGCCCTGGTGAGCGGCGGTTACGCGGCCAGGGACACCATGCTCGTCGCGGCCGGCAATGCCGTGAGGGTCGCACGGAAGGCGCGGCGATGAGTGGAGTTGAGCGCGTGGGCCCGAGTGGACCGGTGGAGAAGCCCCGCGGGGAGGTGACGGTGGAGAAGGAAGGGCGGTTGGTCGTACGCGTACGGTTGCCCCTGCCCACCTCGGCACGTCCCCAACTGCTGCTTCAGCTGCGCCCGAAGAAGGGGGAGCCGGAGGGGACCGGCCGCCACGTCGAGCTGGAGCCCGCGGGGCAGGACCAGTGGCGGGCCGTTCTGGAGGCGGCCCCGGCTCTTGAGGAGGGCCGCTGGGACGCCTACGTCGTGGGCGCTCCGGGTGAGGAGCGCACACCGCTGCTGCCCGGTCTGCGTGATCTGCGCGCGCTGGTGTCCGGCGGGAGCGACGGCCGGCCAACGCCGGTGGCGGTCCGGATCCCGTACGCCACCAAGGACGGCCGGCTCGCCGTACGGGCCTGGTGGCGGGCCATGCACGCGGAGGCCGGCCGGATCGTCCTCGCGGGTGATTCGATGACCGTGACGGCGCGGCTGTTCGGCGCCCGGCTGGGCAAGGGCGCGGCGGCGTCGCTGAACCGACGGGGGCAGGACACCGCCGTACGGCGGATCGCACTCCGGGCCGAGGGCGACCAGGACTTGTCGTTCACCGTCGACTACGAGGAACTCGTGGCGGAAGGCGGAGGTCCGGGAGCGGGGAAGGCACCGGTGATCTGGGACGTGTACGTCCACCCGGCCACCGGCGCGCCGCGGATCCGGGTGGCCCGGCTGCTCGACGACATCGCGGACCGCAAGGCGGTCTTCGTCTACCCGGCTACCGTGCTCGGCGGGGTATCGGCGCGTCCGTACTACACGTTCGACAACGACCTCTCTGTGGAGGTCACACCGCAGCGCGCGCGGTGAACGTCGGTGTGCGGAAGCGGGGTTGACTCGCCGACAGGTGGCGTCGGCCCGCCGCGCGCAGCGGCGGGCGACATCAGGGGGTGACCAGGCCGTCGCCCACGGGAAGGATGGCCAAGCTCCCCGGCGATTTCCTCGTCCGCCATCGCAATGAACTGGCCGACAGGCTCCGTCGGCGGGGACGCGGAAGAGCCCGCTCCCCCGCCGCCCCGGTGTCCAGGGCAGCGGGGGCAGGCGACCTCGTACCAGCCGTGGAGGAGTACTCCCATGCACCTGCCCCGGTCCTCGTGGCGCAGAACTGCCGCGTGGGCGGCCTCGACCGCCGGTGCTGAGTGGTCCCGGCCCCGCCCGGTGGTGGTGGACGCAGCGATCAAGACGTCCAGTACACGCTCACCGACGGTGGACACTGACGGCATAACCGCCGCCGTCGTAAGGGTCGGCATCCCAGGTGGCGAACCGGTCGACGAGGGTGAGGCCGGCCGCGGCGCAGCAGGCGTCGTAGTCCGACAGTGTGAGGTTGGGCGGCACCGGCAGGTGGGCTGCGTCCAGGCCGAAGCCGGCGACCAGCAGGCCCCCCGGACGCAGCGCCGCGGACAGGTGCTCAACCACCGTGCTCTCGGTGCCGGGGGCGAGCAACGGGAAAATATTGCCCGCAGCAACGACAAGGTCGAAGCCGCCTGCAATCCCGAGGAGGGCGGGCTCGAACTCGGCCAGATCGAGCTGGAACCAGGGCAGTCCAGGCGACTGCTTGCGCGCCACTGCCAGCATCGACGCATCAAGATCCACCCCCACACAGTCGTATCCGAGTTCCGCGAGCCGGATCATGACGCGTCCGGTACCACACCCGGCGTCGAGCACCCGCGCTCCGACAGGCACGAGAGCTGCACAGAACCGCGCCTCACCATGCACGTTCTTGCCACTACGGGCCAGGGTCGCGAATCGCGCGGCGTAGTCCTCCCCGGACGCTTTCCCGGCCAAATCCGTCCAGCGACTCATGAGGACAACCATAGGGCGTCCGTGTGACTACGCGAAGAAGTGGCTGGACCCACAGCGCTGAGGGCCACATCCCGGAGCCTCCCAGTCGGAGTCCGGCGGCCCGAAGAACAACGAGGTCGCCAGGTGCGGCGAGTACCGAACCGAGCGGCTGATCCTCCGGGTACGACGCATGACCGCTGCTGGCCGACCCTGAAAACTCCGCCCGTCGAGGGCGAGTCCGGAACCTACCGCTGAACCGTCACCCCCTGGGTGGCCGCACCTGCCTGCCGGCCGGCCACCCAGGACGCCCGATCTCACCCAAGGAACCAATCAGCCAGAGCAGTAACCCCCGCTCGACCGTCGCCCTGACCGCAGGCGCCGACTGGGGCACCCGTTCCGCCGGGCGGCGACGGCAGCGGGCGCGCCGACGGGACCGGAGTGTGCCGGGGCCCTCGCTGGTAAACTGAGGACACGCTTCGAAACTGTTGGGGCCCGTGCCCGTGGGGTACGGGCCCCGGCGCGTTCCGGGCGCCAGACCGAGGAAGGTGCCCGATGAACGCGAAGCCGCCGGCCCCGAAGGGCGAACTCACAACGCCGCAGACGGCTGCCCCTGGCCTGCCGCCGGTTGAGTCCTTCGACGCACTCGGACTGCCGCCGGAACTTACGGCGACGATGACCGGACTCGGCGTGACAGAGCCCTTCCCGATCCAGGCGGCGACCCTGCCCAACGCGCTGGCCGGCCGTGATGTCCTCGGCCGCGCGCGAACCGGCTCCGGCAAGACGCTCGCCTTCGGACTCGCGTTGCTGGCTCGGACCGCAGGTATGCATGCGGAGCCGAAGCGGCCGCTCGCACTGGTCCTGGTCCCGACCCGGGAGCTCGCGCAGCAGGTGAGCGAGGCGCTGGCCCCGTACGCGCAGGCGCTGAACGTACGGCTGGCGACGGTGGTCGGCGGGCTGGCGATCAACCGGCAGGCGGCGCTGCTGCGGACCGGCGCCGAAGTGGTCGTCGCGACGCCGGGGCGGCTCGCCGACCTGGTATCGCGTCGGTTCTGCGATCTGCGGCAGGTGCGGATCACCGTGCTGGACGAGGCGGACCAGATGTGCGACCTGGGGTTCCTGCCACAGGTCTCGGAAATCCTGGACCAGGTCCGCCCCGACGGGCAGCGGCTGCTGTTCTCGGCCACGCTCGACCGCAATGTCGACCAGTTGGTGCGCAACCACCTGCACGAGCCGGTAGTCGCCTCGCTCGACCGGGTGGCGGGCTCGGTCGCCACGATGGAACACCATGTGCTGAACATCCACCCCGCCGACAAGTACGCGACCGCGACCGAGATCGCCTCGCGGGACGGCCGAGTCCTGATGTTCCTGGACACCAAGGCCGGCGTGGACCAGTTCACCCGGCACCTACGGGCCAGCGGCGTACGGGCCGGCGCCCTGCACAGCGGGAAGTCGCAGCCGCAGCGCACACACACGCTCGCGCAGTTCAAGAACGGCGAGATCACCGTGCTGGTAGCCACCAATGTCGCGGCGCGCGGCATTCACATCGAGGCGCTCGACCTCGTCGTCAACGTCGATCCGCCGGCCGACGCGAAGGACTACCTGCACCGTGGTGGGCGTACGGCCCGTGCCGGGGAATCCGGCAACGTGGTCACGCTGGTCACCCCGAACCAGCGGCGAGACGTGAACCGGATCATGACCGACGCCCGGATCCGGCCGACTGTCACCCAGGTGCGCTCCGGCGAGGAGAAGCTGACCGCCATCACCGGGGCGAAGCGCCCGCCGATCGAAGGGAAGGGCAGCGGCAACGCCCCCTTCCGTGGCATGGGCACTCGTCCGGGCCGCCCCAAGGAGTCCCGCAGAACGGCCGACGCCCGCAAGACGGCGGAAGCACGCGCGGCGGCCCGGGTACGCAAGGGCCGCTGACCCGGGCTGACGTACCGGAGAAGAAGGAGCGAGCGCGTGAGCGAACTGACGAAGCCCAGAATTGAGGTTCTGGAGGGTGACCCGCCCACCGAGCTGACGATCCGGGACCTCATGGTTGGGGACGGACCCGAGGCACAGCCGGGCAGGGTCGTCCAGGTTCACTATGTAGGGGTCACGTTCGCGTCCGGAAGGGAGTTCGACTCCTCCTGGGAGCGGGACCGGCCGTTCAAGTTCGCCGTGGGCGGTGGCAAGGTCATCAAGGGCTGGGACCGGGGAGTGAGGGGAATGAAGGTCGGCGGCCGACGCGAGATCATCGTTCCGCCTCGTCTCGGTTACGGCAGGCAGTCACCCTCTGCACTGCTCCCGGCGGGCTCGACGTTGATCTTCGTCGTGGACCTGCTCACGGTCGTGGGCGGGCCCGCCTGAGCGAGCCCGGCTTGACCGGGGTTTCTTCTTGATTCGGGCTGTCTCAGGGTCATCGTTCTCCTCGGGAAAGGATCCGGCCACAGCGCAACTCAGCGATCACATCCGGAACGACAACGGCTCCTCAGGGCCTGATGTTGCCGGCGCGCGAGAGCAGCAGGTGCAGCGGGTCGGTCTTGGGGTTGGGCGAGTCCCGGCGTCTGCGGTCGCGGGCCGCGACAGGTGCGCCGATGAGCGTCAAGGCCAGTTGGGCGGACAGGGGTGCGGCGCTTCCGTAGTACTCGGCGCAGCAGGTCTGCAGGCGGGCGATGCGGGTTGCCAGGTCGCTGAGGGAGAGGACGCCGAGGGTCGCGCTGGTGGTAATGCCATTTACCCGGTCGAGTGGGAGGTCGTGGAAGTCATCCAGCAATTGGAAGACCTCGCCCAACTCGACGAGAATGTCGCGCTCTGCTTCAGACATTCCCGGGCGGAGCAGAGCGAACAGGGCAGCCATCCCCAGCCCGCCCTTCCCCCGGGTGATGTCCAGCACTTCGGCTGCTGAGATGTGGGAGCCCCGCTGGGCACGGGAGCGCAGTTGGAATGTGTGGAGTTCCCGGATGAGCGAGTGGATCGGGTCGCCGGCTGAGTGCGGCAGCCGTGCAGCGATCGTGGAGTGCAGGAGCAGCAGCAGGGCTTCCAACGGACTGCGGGGGCGGAAGGTCCCGCCGGCGAACAGGGCGGTCAAGTCGCTGTCCAGGCCCTCACGTTCGCAATGGTCGATGAGATCGTCGTACAAACGTGTGAACGAGCTGCCCAGGACCGTCAGCTCGGCATCGAACGGCACGCGCGCCATGGTCGCGTACCCCCACATGGCGAGCCCCACCTTCACACTCGTGCCCATGAAGGACCTCTGGATCGTGTGCCGCAGGGTCGCGTCGCTGACCGTACGCTCGACAAGCGGAAGCACGCTGCGGTCGAAGGCGCGCAGCACTCGCCGAGAGTCAGTGCGGACGAACCTCAGAAGCGAACCCCACCCCCTCGCTGAGACGGCGCACCGTAAGACCGCCACCGCATCACGTTGTACCTCACGTTTCGCGTCCCCCATTCAAGAAGGCTTACCGCACTCCGCCCGGCATAGTCCATCGCCGGCTGCGCATCCACAGCATGGGGTGTTCGGGGTGACACGGCGTGGCATTCGGGTACGTTCTATTGGAGGAGCACGGGGGCCGGGATGGGCGGGCGGACGTGAACACTTCAGCCGGGGCAGCCACATCGTCCGAACCGTCGGACCGGCAGTTCGGGACGCCGCGCCCCGACCTGCAAGTGCCCCTGTACCCGGCGGGCTCGCGGTTCGCTGGGTTGGCCAGAATGACCCTGGTGCGGCTGCGAACTCCCCGATTCGCCGAGGCGCAGGCTGCGAACCGCTGGGGCCTGCTGGTTCTGGCGCTGCTCTGGGCGGGGCAGTTCGTGGTTGCGCCCTCGGCACGTTCCTACCTGGGCTGGACGCTGGTGGTGCTGTTGCTGTGGCTGCTGACCCGTGTGTACACATTGAGCAGGATCGAGCAGCGTCAACGCCTCTACGAGCAGCAGTGGTTGGCAGCGCAGACTGCGGTCCTGCGGGACACCTGGTTCGAGGTCGTGCGGTTCACGGCCCATCGTCGGTACGGTCCAGACCTCGACCGCTGGGACGAGTCGAAGTACGAACTGACCTGCTCCCATGATGTACGTGAACTCCTGGCCCGCCAAGAGTCCGAGCGGGGGGCAGGCCCGTCCTCAAAAGTCACCATCGAGTTCACGTTCCCCCTGCCCGAGTGCCAGTACGCGGCCCTGGCCCTTGCGCATGCGGATCTGGCAGGGATTGAGACGGTCGTCACCGGGCGACGCTCGCGCTCCGGAGGCGTTCGCTTCCCGCACGCCGCCTACCACGCCGCGGCACCCCACGGGCGGCGCGACAGAGCTCGACCGAGTCGCAGCACTTTCTGGGTGCTCGGCGTACCTGTGCTCTCCATGGCCGCTCCCGACACCGCATCCGCCACGCAGGCCGACTCGTCAGTCGGCGCCCGGTGAGCCCGGCGACGCCGGAGAGGGAGCGGTACGGCCTGCCGCCAGGCGGTGCTGCAGGGTAGCGTGCCGGAACTGGTAGTGCGCACCCGTCGAGCGCAGGACGCCGAGCTTGTGAGCGTCGTCGAGAAACGCGACCAGATGCCAAGGAGTGTGGGCGCGCCAGGCCAGCCACCAGCGGGCCGTGAGGAAGCGGCCCCATGCGCTCGTCGCCAGCACGACCATGCCGAGACCGCCCCCGGACAGCAACGCGCCAACAAGGGCCCCCATGACGCCCTGCACCAACGGGGACACCGAGAAGACCAGGTCATAGCGCGCCTCGTCGCTCCCGGCCGTGGCGAGGAAGCCACCCACGACCAGACCCGCCACCGATCCGAGCAGCCAGACGTACAGCACCGCGTTGCGATCGTCCAGCAGGGAGCGACGCGGCGTGATTTCGTGCTTCGGCTCCGTGGGCCGGGTGAATCGGCGGGCCGTGGAGAAGACGAGGCCGAAGGCGAGGCCTGCGGTCAACCCGAACGTGGGTGAGTACAGCAGCGTCGCGATGAGCCCGCCGGTGACGAGGCCGATCAGACCGAAGCCGAGATCGATGAGCAGTGGACGCACCAGCAGTTGGTTCTGCTGTCGGACGCGGCGCGGTGCGAAGCGCCGTGGTGGTTGCGCTCTCACCAGGCCGAGCAGGGGACTGAACACCATGCCGACCGCGGCGCCGAACAGGGCTCCGAACGCCGGGCGTCCGAAGAGGCCGAAGACCAGCAGGCCGAGCAGACAACAGCTCGCCGTGCCGATCACCGCGGGGACTACGACAAACGCGTAGCGGGGCACCCCGGCGAGCGCACGCAGCGCCCACCAGTTGAGATCGGCTGCGCCGTGTTCGCCGCCGCGGCGTCGGGAGTCAAGGCAGCCTGCGAGGAACGACAGGTATCTCTTCGCCTCGGGTGCCGGCCAGTCGCGGGAGGGGCGGGCCGGATTGCCTTCGTAGGCGCCCACCGGCGGCGACTCGAATACGACCGGGACGAACATGTCGAGGAGATGCTCCTCGATCTGCTCGCTCGCTTCGAACCGGGCCCCATCGAGGAGCTCTTCCGGGGCACTGCCCCGGGGCTGGTACGTGGCGCGAGCCAGGAAGAGCATCAGTGGCCGGGACAGGGTGGTGGCCAACGGGCCTGCGGCATCCTCACGCAGGCTGCGCAGGACGGGCTGCCAGCGGTCCAGATCGTCGGCGTCGGGGAAGTGGGACTCCAGGTACGTGACCGTGTCCTCGGGCAGCAGCGGCAGCAGACGCACCGTCCGACTGTCCAGGAAGGGTTCCTCGGCAGTCGTCGCCTGGAACTCAGCCGAGCAACAGGTCAGGACGGTGTCCGCCGGCAGGTGGGTGTTGTCGCGTAGCGTCCTGATCACCTGGGCGCGTGTCTCGGGCGGCAGCTCATCGAGTCCGTCGAGAATCGGCAGCAGCCGGCGGTGGAGGAACAGTTCCATGGCCGAGCCCTGGCCGTACTTGGTCGTGTCGTTGAGGAACCGGTAGTCCTCCGTGACGCGCCGCACCATCCAGTCCTGAAAGCTCACCGCCGGGTCCCAGGTGGACAGCTGGAGCAGCACCGGCACACGCTGCGGGTCGGCTCTACCGCACAGCGCCAGCGTAAGGGCGACGCACAGCCCAGTTTTTCCGGAGCCCACGTCGCCCACGATGACCAGGCGGGAGGGTTGGGCAAGGTAGTCGTCGATCAAGGTGTCGAGTGTGCCGTGTCGCGTCAGGGGACTGGTGTCCCCTGCGAGAGCAGCACGGGAGCGCGGATCATGGACGGTGTCCCAGCGGACGGGGATGCGGTCGACCACGAGATACTGCTTGCGCCGACCTGCCTCAGTGGTCCAGTGGCGCTCCACCGCGTGGTTCAACGCCACGGCGGCGGCGTCAAGTTGAGCGCCCTCGCTGGGTACGGCGTTCCACGCCCAGGTACGTCCGATGATGGCTTTGGCCGGGGAGGCGACCAGGATCGTCCCGCCGATCCCCAGAGCCGCCGTCACCGGCTCGAAGCCGAACTGGACCACCGCCCAGACGACCGCTCCGACCCCCGTCAGCCAGAGAGCCAAGATCCATCGCTCTCTGTTCGTCATGGAATCATGAAATCTCAACTCGACTGAATCGTCTATAGGATGGACGGTCTCCAGTGGTCAGAGCCTCGCATGTACCGACCCCACCAGCTCGGGTACCGGCTCACGGTCAAGGCCCGGTCGGCCCCCTGGTAGCGAGGCCGGCGGGCAGGCGCTGCCGCAGGTCAGCGTGGGGCCTTCCGCAGAGCTGCCGCAAGTGAGGCGACGGCTGCGGGATTGCGCGGACTCTCGACGAGGTCCACGTAGTCGAGGACGACGATGCGGTCGTTCTTGATCGCCGACACATTGGCCAGCGGCGGGTAGGACTTCAGGAACTTCCGCTTCCGGTCTGCGCTGGTGTCCCCGTAGTTGTTGATGACGATCACCTCGGGATCCCGCTCGACGACCGTTTCCCATCCCACTGTTGTCCACGTGTCCTTGAGGTCCTTCATGACGTGATCGCCGCCGGCCCTGGTGATGATGTCGTGCGGTCCGGCGTAGGCACCCGAGGTCAGAGGCTTGTCCCGGCCGTCGTCGTAGAGGAACACCCTCGGCCGGTCGGCGCCCTTCAGGGCAGTCGCCTGCGCCTGGGCCACCTCCTTCCGGAACCGTGCGACCAGGGATTCGGCACGCTTCTCGACGTCGAAGATCTTCCCCAGGTTCCGGAGATCGGTGTAGAGCGCGTCGAGTGGCGGCATCACTCCTCGCGCCTTCCCCTGCCCGTTGCGGCACGACTCGCTCAACAGGTAGGAGTCGATGCCCACCTTCTTCAGGGCTGCCGGGGTGAATCCGTCCCCCTCGTTGAAGCCGTAGTTCCAGCCCGCGAAGACCAGATCGGCGCGTGCGTCGAGGACGAGTTCCTTGTTGATCGTCTCCTTGGACAGCCAGGCGGTCTTCTCGTAGCCGTCCTTCCAGGGGACGGACGTCGGATCGCCCTTGTCGTCGGGCATCACGTAGCCCGCCATGTGGTCATCGAGTTCCAGGGCGAACATGATCTCGGTGATACCGACGTCGTTGGTGACCACGCGCTGCGGGGCCTTGTCGTAGGTCTTCTTCTCACCGCAGTTCTCGACGGTCACCGGGTAGTGGCCCCCGGCCGCAGGTGCGCTCTTGTCGTCGTTTCCGCCCTGTGGGGTGATCTCGGCGCCGCAGCCGCTGAGGGCCGTGGCAGCGGTGAGGGCGAGGCAGAGTGCGGCAGGACGTATCAGGCTGGGCATGGTGGCAGTGCTTCCTTAGGAAGGGGTGACGGGGAGGAGGCGGTCGAAGATCAGCTGTACGGCGCCGGTCTCCGGGTGCGGTACTCGATGCGCCCGGACGCCGAATACCTCAGCCAGGAGCTCAGGGGTGAGTACGTCGTACGGGGCGCCTGACGCGACGATCCGGCCCCTGTCGATGACATGGAGAACGTCGCAATGGACGGCGGCGAGATTGAGGTCGTGCAACGCCGTGAGCACGGTCAGTCCGCTGGCACGCACCAGGGCCAGCACTTCCAGCTGCTGGGCGATGTCCAGGTGGTTGGTGGGCTCGTCGAGCACCAGCGCCCGTGGCTGCTGCGCCATGGCGCGGGCAATCAGGACCCGCTGCTTCTCGCCTCCGGACAGGGTCAGGAAGCCTCGGTCGGCCAGGTGGCCGGCCCCTACCTCCGCCAGCGCCGCCTCGCACGTACGCCGGTCCTCCTCGGACGCACGCGTCGTCGGCCCCTGGTGGGGCATCCTTCCCATCGCCACGATCTCAGCGACGGTGAAGTCGAACTCGTAGGTCGACTCCTGGGGAAGCGCGGCCAGCCGGCGGGCACTCTCACGCGGACTCAGGGCGTACAGGTCCTCACCGCCGATCCGGACGGTTCCGGCAACGGGGCTCAGGGCCCGGTAGACACAGCGCAACAGGGTTGACTTCCCACTGCCGTTGGGCCCCACCAGGCCGACGAGCTGAGCGTCGCCCGCCCGCAGCGTGATCTCCTCCACCAGACGCGCGCCGGCGATCTCGACCGTCAGTGCGTCGATATCGATCCGCATCACGCGCCCCCGAAGGTGTAGGAGCGGCGGCGCATCAGCAGGACGAAGCACGGCACGCCGATCATCGCGGTCAGCACGCCGACCGGCAGTTCGGCCGGGGCGAGCAGCACGCGCGAGAGGATGTCCACCCAGATCAGCAGGACGGCCCCCGCGAGCGGTGCGACGGCCAGCAGACGGCGGTGATCCGCGCCGACCAGCATGCGTGCGGCGTGCGGGATCATCAGGCCGACGAAGCCGATCGCGCCACTCACCGCGACCAGGGCCCCTGTGACCGCGGCGGAGACCAGGAACAGCTCCTTGCGCAGCCTCCCCGCGTCCACTCCCAGCGCGGCGGCTGTCTCGTCGCCCATCGCCAGGGCATTGAGCCGGCGCGCCGACCACCCGAGGTGGGCGAGGCCGCCGATCGTGGCGCCCGCGGCAATCGGTACGGAGGACCAGGTGGCACCCCCGAGACTGCCCAGCATCCACATCATCGCGGAGCGGGCGGCCTCGCCCCGCTCCGCGGCGAACACCATGAACGTCGTGATGGCCGAGAAACCGTAGTACATGGCCGTGCCCGTCAGGACCAGTCGCAGCGGAGTCAGTCCGCGAGCGGTGCGGGCGACCGCGTATACGAGCATCATCGCGAGGAGTGCGGAGAGGAAGGCTGCCGTGGACAGGGCCCAGATGCCGAGCGCACCGAAGACTCCGAAGATGAGTACGGCGTTGGCACCGACGGCCGCGCCGGAGGAGATACCGAGGACGAACGGGTCGGCCAGGGCGTTGCGGACCATGGCCTGCACCGCGACGCCGATCGCGGACAGGCCGGCCCCGACGACCGCGGCCAGCACGGCTCGTGGAAAGCGCAGCTCCCACACGATGGTGTACCCGGGGACGTCGCCAGGAGCGATCTGCTGTCCCGTCAGACCGGCCCAGAGGTAGCGCGACGCCTCTCCCCAGGAGATCCCTGAGGCACCGATTCCGGCGCCGCAGACAAGGGAGAGAGGCAGCAGGACACACAGAGTGATCACCAGCAGGGACAGGGGTACGCGCCGGGGAGGGGCGGGCCCGCCACCGGCACGCGCCGCGCGCGAGGGCGGGGCAGGTATGCGTTCGAGGGGAGTGACCACGATCGGATCGCTTTCACCTCAGGCCGTGCACCTGCACGATCGAAGGAGCGGCCCGGACGCGAAGCGCCCTGTGCAGCGCCTCTCGCAGTCCACGGCGAATTGACAGGAGCTTTCACCGCCGCGGGTAATCGGGCTCGCGGAGCCATGAGGAGGGCTCCGCCTACCGTTGCGGGTCAGCGCCGGAATTCGACCGGACTTCCCCCGTGGGGCGTGAGCAGCTTACGGGTACCGCACGGCGCCCTCCTCCTCGCCCCTGCGCCCCGATCGCCCCTGAGCGGTCCCTGACCCGGCCGGAGAAGCCCCTGACCGGGGCACCACACGGGCGACGGCTACCTCACCGACCTGACGGTCCCGGCACGGGGCACCAGCTGCCCCACCGTGCCGTCCTGACCGCTCGGCGGATCGGAGGGCGATGACCGGGCGGGCCGTGGGTCTTCCCAGGAGGCCGCGCACAGGGACTCGGCCACGGCAGCCGTGTAACGGGCGGCGGTGAGCCAGTACATGGCGAAGCCGTCGGTGTCGGCGGGGAGGAGGCGGCCGAAGAGGTCGCGATCGCGTTGGGCCGCAGAGGCGCACAGCGCGGTCAGGAGCCCGGCGGCCGTGTGGAGGCCCGCGCGGCTGATGCGGCGGGTCTCGGCGGTGACGTCACCGAGCATGCCGAGGGCGGCCCGGCCCGCCGGAACCGTCTGTTCGACCCGGCGCTCCAGCAGGAACAGGGGCGAGTGCGCGCCGGACCCTCCGGGCTGTGGCGGGGCGAGGTGGACGGTGGCGGCCGGGTCCGGGAGGTCGGCGCGGCGCAGGCGGTCGAAGCCGAGGTCGATCGTGCCCTCGCCGGTGGGGTGCGAGCAGGCGAGGAGAGTGAGCCGGGGGTGAAGGGCGGGCACCAGGCGGCCGATGATCCTCAGCCGGGTCCCCGGCGCCGTGGCCAGCAGCATCAGGTTGTCGCGGTGGGCCAGCGCCGGATCGTCGTCGGCGACGGTGAGCCGGACGGCAACGCCTCCCTCGCACAGCGCGAGCAGGCAGGTGCCGCCGGACTCCCTCACGGCGCCGATGAGTTCGACGTCCAGGAAGAGCAGGTCGCTGCCACCGCCGTCCGGGTCCCCGTAGCGGGAGATGGACCGCAGGGCGCGGGCGGCCTGTTCGGACGGCGGCGTCTCCCACAGAGCGGCGAGCGGCGCCTGCGTCCACGCCGCGCCCCGGGCGGTAACGGCCTTGACACCCTGCCCGGCGCCCAGTCTGCCGTCCGGCGAGACCGTAGCCCCCGAGACCGCCAGACCGGCCCGGCCCAGCTCCCGGTGGGTGAGCGCGCTGTCCCCCAGGCGCACCGCCCGGTCGGCCACGCCCAGAGCGCGCCCGACGCCGCCGGGTGCCACGTCGCCGACCGTGCAGAGGCGGCCGTCGGATCCGGCGACCCAGGTGCGGACGCCGCCGTGCCCCGAGTCCGTGACCACGGGTTCGGTGAACAGGCCGTACAGGCGCAGCGCGCCACCCGGGCTGTACGGGCGGCGCACGCGGCCTCTGACTGCGGCCAGCTCCGCACCGGACGCCGTCCCCACCCGGTGTGCGGTGCCCAGGAGTTCGGCCAGGGCGGTGACGAGCTCTGCGGTGCGGTAGGACGGGTCCCCGGCGCGGGCCGCGCGCAGCAGCGTGACGACGGCCAGCGCGGCGCCTGCGGCGCGTGGCAGTTGCCGGAGCCGTGCGGTGTGCGCGGCGCGGAGGAGGGCCGCCTGGGTGACGGCGCCGGCCCCGTCGGCGCCGGCCTCCAGCACGGCGGCGCCCGCCGACCACAGGGCGTCGGCCGCAGCGCGCTGGGCCGGGCTCGCCACCTCGGGCGAGGAGGCGGAGTCGGAGGTGGGGTCGGGGGCCGGCGTGGGGTCCGTGGCGGGGGCAGAGTCGGCGGTCGGGACGGGGGCCGTAGCGGAGGCCAGTTCGGGGGTCGCCCGCGTGGGGCGGCCGGCGGTCTCCGGCACCGGGTCCGCCATGGGGGCGGCGCAGGCGGCGGCCGCGCGGTGGACGCATGCCGGGGCGAGGAGGCAGCCGCAGGTGATGGCGTCCGCCGTCGCCACCACACCGCCCGGGGCGTGCAGGCGCAACTCGGTCTCGTCGTCGACCGCGATCGTCACCGTGCCCCCGTCGCGGCGCGTCGGGCGGGCGCCGAGTTTGGTGACCGCCGCATCCAGCCGCTTGCGCAGCCGGGGCGAGAGGTCCTCCACCAGCGTAGCCGTGACCTCCGGCGCGACGGGTGGCAACTGAACGGCGGTCATGCGGTCTTCTCCCCTATCCAGCGGGCCAGTTCGAGTGGGCTGAGGGCCGCCACGGGCATGCCGGCGGCCACGAGCTGCCCGGCGACGCCCGTCGAGTAGCGGGGCCGGCCGGCGTCGTCGAGGCTGGCGCACCCGAGGACGTGGCAGCCGGTGGTCACCAGGGCCCGCACCTCGGCCAGCAGTCCGCCGAGCGGGGCGCCCTCCTCGAAGTCGCTGATCACGACGACGAGGGTGCGGGAGGGCACCTCGATCAGGCTGCGGGCGTGCCGCAGCCCGGCGGCGATGTGCGTGCCCCCGCCCACGCTCACCTCCAGCAGGAGGGAGAGGGGATCGTGCACATGGCCGGTGAGGTCGACGACCTCTGTGGAAAAGGCCAGGAAATGAGTGCTCAGGGTCGGCACCCCGGCGAGCACGGAGGCGGTCAGCGCGGACCAGATCGTGGACGCCTCCATGGATCCGGAAACATCGGTGACCAGGATCAGGCGCCAGTCGGCCGACCGGCGGACGCGGCTGCGGAACACCGGCTTCTCCGGGATCACCCGGACCGTTCCGTCGGCCGCCCGGCGGGCGGTGGCCAGGTTGGCGCGCAGCGTGCGCGGCAGGTCGAGCCTGCCACCGGGGCGGCGGGTGGGCCGGGCCGTCATCGCGCCGGTGAGGGCGGGGCGCAGCCGGGTGGCGAGCTGCCGGGTCAGTTCGTCGACCAGGCGGCGGACCAGGGGCCGGAGCGCGGCGAGGCGGGCCTCGGGGAGGCCGCCGGCGTACCGCAGGATGGTCCGGAGCAGTTCCACGGAGGGGGCGGCGGCCTCCGGGTCCAGTTCGGCGAGGACGTCCTGCCGGCCTGTCCCGGCCGCGGTGGCGAGGACCTCCTCGCGGATGCCGGGGCCGAACAGCGCGGCCAGTTCCTCGGACCACTCGCGGACACCGGGGAACGACGGTTCCCGGCCGCCGCGCGAGCCGCCCCCGTGACCGGGGCCGGGCAGGCCGCCGCGGGATCCCTCGCCGTGTCCCGCGCCGTAGAGCTCGTCCAGAGCGGTCGCCAGGCGGGCGGCGCCGGACGGCAGTCGGTCGGAGCGCCGGCCGAGTACGAGCCGCCACCGGTCGGCGGGCGCGAGGGTCCGCACGCGGGCGGCCTCGGTGGAGGCTCCGGTGGTGGGGCGGCCGGCGGACAGCGGTGGGAGGCGGTCGTCGTGCGCGGGTGGCGGGACGGGCAGGCCGAGGCCGGTCAGGAGCTCGCGGGCCGCGAGGTCGGCGGCCGTTCGGCGGGCCAGTTCGGCCGGATCGTCCGCGTCGAGGTCGTCCACCCGTTTGCCCAGCCGCTCCTCGACGGTGTCCAGCAGCCGGTCCCGGGCGGCCGGGCTCAGGGTGTCGAAGCCACCGCGCAGGGCCGGCAGCCGGGCCAGGAACGCGGTGTCGTCCAGCTCGACGACCCGGTGCAGCAACGGGTCCAGGGCGCCGGAGCCGACGGTCAGGAGGGGGCCCGCCACCGTCAGTACGCCGGTGAGGCGGGCGGTGAGCGCGGCCCGGGAGGTGCTGTCCACGGCTCCGTCCACCCAGGAGGCGACGCGCCCCCCGAAGCTCGTGGCCTCTTCGTGGCCCGTGAGCACCCTGACCGCTCCGGCGGCCGCGGCGATCAACGGCGTCCCGTCGGCGGCCAGCCGGGCGAGGGCGTCGGTGAGCCGGATGCCGCCCAACCGGTCGGCCCGCTGGGACAGTTCGAGCAGCGCTCGGGCGTCCTCGGTCTCCTCGGAGCCGGTCAGGCCGTCGACCTGGCGGACCGCGGCCGAGGTCAGGAGTTCGGCCGCGTGCGCGGTGCGGGCCGCACGGGCGGAGGCGGTGGTGTCCGGGGCCGAGTGGTCGTCGGGTGCGGTCGGGCCCGACAGGTGGCCCGCGTCGATGCGGTCCAGCAGGTCGAGCCCTCCCAGGAGTTCGGGAAGGGTGCCGCTCGCTGGGAGTACGGCCGCCAGTTCCGTCAGCCGTTCGTCGGCCAGGGCGGGGAGCCCGCACTCGGCGGCCTCCGTGAGCCCGCGGACGACCTGGGCGGCCGTCGGACCGTCCGCCTCGCACTCCGCCGCATGCCGCTGCCGCAGAACGCCCTCGGCCGCCTGGACCGGGGTGACGCCGCGGGCCCCGGCCGCGGTGAGCATCGCGGCCGTCGCCGGGGTCCACCGCACCTGCCAGCGCGTCGTGAGTCCTTCGGTGCCCGCCGCGCCGGTCACCTGCTGCTCCTGCGCGTACGGGATGCCGCACACCGTCAGCCTGCGCAGCAGCAGTTCGCGGCGCCGGTCCAGGGCGGATCGCGCCGGGTCGAGCCGGAGGTCGCGCGGTGTCTTCTCGTGCGCGTCCTCGGGGCCGGGGAGGGCGAGCGCCGCGGTCTCGGCCTCGACCGCGGGGCCCAGTCCGCTGCGCGGAGCGGCGGGCGCGGGGCGTCCGGTGCGGGCTCCGACGAGTACGCGTTCGAGGGCCAGGGCGACGGCGCGGCCCGTGCCGTAGATCTCGCCGCGCCCCAGCACCGTCTGCACGGCTTCCAGGAGTTCACCGCGGCCGGGGGCGGGCAGGTCGCGCAGACGGGCCAGGTCACCTGCGACCCGGACGACCTCCCGGCCGTCCGCCGGGCCGTAGGGGTGGCCCTGTTCGCGCAGGGCGGCGCAGATACGGACCGCGGTGCGGATCAGCGCTTCGTGCAGCGCGGCCGGGTCCCCGGCGGCGTCCAGGACGGTGTGCTGCCACTCCGGGTCGCGGATTCCGGCCGGGTAGCCGGACCGTGAGTCGAGCAGCGGGTACGTGTACGGGATCAGGGAGACCGTGCAGGCCGCCGTCCCGGCGGCGCCGCTCGCACGGCCGTCCGCGCCGGACGCTTCCGGCGCGGACTCCGGTACGGGACCCCCGGTGGCCCCGGCGGCGGACGGCAGCAGCGCCGGGGCGTGGAAGGCGCCCACCACCACGGCGGGCCGTTGCCCGCTCGCCAGGGCCTGCGCGACATGCCCGCGCATACACGCCTCGCGCACCAGGTCCGTGCCGTGCACCCCGTCCCGCGCCTCGGCCTCGTGGCGCAGCGCCCAGCCGGTGAGCAGGGCCGCACGGCGGAGCGCCTCGGGTGTCGAGCCGGGCGCGAGGGCCTCGACCAGCCGGTCCCACAGGTCGTCCCCCTCCCGGCCGGTGAGCCGGGACCGGAGCGCGCCGGACAGCCCGTGCCCGTCCCCCGGCACGGGCGCGGAGTCGGCGCCCGGGACCGGGGCGGGGGCGGAGGTGTCCGGACCGCCCACCGCCCACGCCCGGTCGGCCAGCGGCAGGTCGCAGGCCACCGCCGGGACCCCGTTTCTCGCCGCCCAGCGCAGCGCGGCCAGTTCGGGCGAGAAGTCCGCGAACGGGTAGAAGGCCGGGCCCCGTTCGCCTGCCGAGCCGGCCGCGGGCCCGTCGGCGGGCACGGCGGCCAGCGCCACCGGAGCGTCGGTCTCCTCGTGGGCGAGCCAGCCAAGCCAGGGCTGGAACTCGGCGGGCAGTTCGACGAGGAGGACGTCGGGGGCCGCCGCGTCCAGCAGAGCCGGGAGGGCGGCCGCCAGCGAGGGCGCGTGGTGGCGCACCCCGATCAGGAACGGCAACCCGGGCCCGGTCGCCGCGAGCGCCGCCACCGCGGCCTCCGGGGTGGCGGGCGGCGCCTCGGCGGTGGGCCGTGTCCCGGTGGTGGACGACGCCTCCATGGCGGACCGCGTCCCGGGGATGGTCGACTCGCTCATCGTTCAGTTCTCCAGCACCGCGCGCAGGTCCCACAGGGCACGCCAGGTGGCCGCCCCCTGCTCCGCGCGCCTGCGCACCGGCCCGTCCCAGTACCCGAGCAGCCGTGCGGCGTCGGCGGGGTCGTCCTTGCGGACGACACCGAGCAGATGGCCGGGCAGGAGGGACAGCACGTCCCGGTCGCCGGGGAAGTAGGCGGCGGCCAGGCCCAGGGCGCCCGCCACGGAGACCGCCTCCGCCGTGCTCATCACCGTGGAGGGGCGCTCGACCTCCCAGCCCTCCACGGAGCGGCCCTCGCGCAGGTCCCGGAAGGCGGTGACCAGGGCTTCGAGGACCGCGTCGTCCACCTGGAAGCCGGCGCCCACTCGTTCGACGGCCGCCCGCGACTGGCGCCGGACGAGCGCGGTCTCGGCGTCCACGTCCCCGATGGGGCCCACGGTCTCGAAGTTGAAACGCCGCTTCAGGGCGGCGGACATCTCCGAGACGCCCTTGTCCCGCAGGTTGGCGGTGGCGATGAGGGTGAACCCGGGGGCGGCGTGCACCTGGGCGCCCTCGCCGCCCGCGAGTTCGGGGACCGCGATCCGCCGCTCGGAGAGCAGGGACACCAGGGCGTCCTGGACCTCCGGCAGGCAGCGGGTGACCTCCTCGACGCGGGCGACGGCCCCCCTGGTCATCGCGGCGAGTACCGGGGAGGGCACCAGGGCCTGCTCGGTGGGGCCCTGGGCGAGCAGCAGCGCGTAGTTCCAGCCGTACTTGAGCTGGTCCTCGGTGGTGCCCGCGGTGCCCTGCACGGTGAGCGCGCTGGTCCCGCAGACGGCCGCCGACAGCAGCTCGGAGAGCATGGACTTGGCGGTACCGGGTTCGCCCACGAGGAGGAGTCCGCGCTCTCCGGCAAGGGTGACCACGCACCGTTCGACCAGGGCGCGCTCGCCGACGAACTTCTGCTCGATCACCAGGCGGCGCGGCACCCCGGCGCCGGGCCGGGCGCCCTTCGGCAGGCTCAGTGCCTCGCCCGCGCTGCCCATGACGAAGGCGACGACGGCGCGCGGAGTGAGCAGCCAGCCCGGTGGGCGGGGCCCGGAGTCGTGGGCGGCGAGGAAGGCCAGCTCGGTGGCGTACCGGTCCTCGGGCAACGTGACCTGGCGGTGTCCCGCGCCCGGCTCCGTCGCCCGGTCCGGGACGCCGCCCGTTGTGGTGCTGTCCACGGTCGTAATCGTGGTGTCGTTCGTCATCGGCGGCGGCCCTTCCGGGGTGCGCGGGTGTCCAGTTCTTCGAAGGCCGGGGCGTCGCCGCCGCGGACCCGCGCCCAGGCGGCTGCGAACAGCGCGGGCACGGGGAGGTGCGGCAGGGTCCGGGCCGACCCGGCCACGGGGTACAGGCGTTCCTTCCAGGTCTCCAACGGCAGCCCGGGGGCGCCGCGTTCGAGCCAGCCGCAGGGGAGGAACAGGGTGCGGCCGGCGCGGGAGCGCTTCGCCTCCACGACGAGGCCGGTGGCGGCGAGTTCCGCCCTGGCCTTCTTGACCCGGGCCGGCTTCCACTCGGTCCAGCGGACGCAGTTGCGGTCCGTCGGGTCGGGCAGGGCGAGCAACATCAGGTAGAGGGCGGCGGCGTCCGCGCTCAGGCCGAGGGCGTCCACGGCCTCGGCCACCAGGTCCGGCACCGCACGCGTCGGGTCCTGGGCCGGGTGGTGCGGGGAGCCGTCGGGGGCGCCCGCCGAGGCCAACGCGTCCGTCTCCTCGCCCAGCAGTGCGCGCAGGGCGAGCAGATCGACGGTGCCGTAGCCGCCGACGGTGCCCTCGACGAGGCCGTACGCGGGGTCGTCGGGGCCTGCCAGGCCGGCCGGGCGGATCAGCAGCTTCTCGCTGTCGCCGTGGCTGGGGGCGAGGAGCAGTGCCGTGCCGGCCCGGACCAGCCCGTCGGGGCCGGCGCCGCCGGACTCGGGGAGCCCGTGGGCAGCGCGGATCACGGGGCCGATCGAGCCTCCCGACTCGGTCCGGTCCAGGCCGAGGTCCAGCACCAGGCCCGGGTCGGCGAGGCGGCCACGCAGGGCCGCGAGCCCCGTGGGCAGGTGCGCCCGCAGAGGATGCCCGTACGGCAGCGTGTAGGCGAGGGTGCGCAGGGCGGTGAGGGCTGCGGAGACCGCACCGCGTGCGCCCACCCGGCGCAGGGCCGGGCGGCCGGTGCCGTCCTCGACATCGGTGCCGTGGGCGAGCCAGGTCCGGGAGCCCGGGTTGAGGAGCAGGTCGACGGCGCCCGGGGTGGTGCCCGAGAGGTCGAGGTCCAGTGCCTCGGGGACGCGGACGAGGGAGGCCAGACGCTTCTGCCAGACCTCGGCGGCGGCCGCGACATCGGGGCCCGTGGACCACAGCGCGGCCGGGTCCGCGGGCAGCAGTGCCTGGAGCAGGGCGTGCCGGTCGTCGTGAGGCAGGGCGTCCAGCCTGCCCTGGGCCGCCTCAAAGGCACGCGTCTTCACCCCGAGGAGCGCGAGCGCGTCGGCGCCGGGCTCATCGACGGCCGCGGAGAGCAGGGCGACGGACTGGAGCGGGCCGATTCCGGTGGCCGTGTCGAACGCCTCGGCGGCCTCCGGACGCCAGGGTGCCGGGCCCTGCTCCCGTACCAGGGCGGTGAGCCGGGTGAGCCGGTCGCGGGCGATGCCGTGCCGGTGTACGTGCTCGTGGTCCAGGGTGAAGCCGGGGACGGGACCGAAGGCGCCGGTCGGGTCATGGTCCAGGGCGAGCCAGCGTTCCGCTTCGCTCCGGAAGTTCCGGCCGCGGTTGGCGAGGACCACGACGGTGCGGGCGCCCCTGCGCAGCACCTGGCCGAGGCGGTCCACGGTCTCGGGGCGTCCGGGTCCGGCTGTCCCCGCACCGAACGGCTCGACCAGCTCCACCCGCCGGACCGTGCCCGCCGGGTCGGCCAGCGGGCCTGCGGCGAGGGTCTCCAGGAACACGAGGAGCCCGCTGCGGTGCTCGGGGGAGGTGGTCGCGGAGGCGGCCCGGTAGGCCAGTTCGGGGAGGTTGTCGAGGAGCGAGGTCCAGGTCAGGGCCTCGCTGGGCACGGTGTACTCGTCCCGCTGCCAGCCGTCGGCAGGGGTGAACGGGACCTTGGACGTGATGGGCGGGCCGAACGCCGGCTCGCCGCCGAGGACATGGTTGACGGCGAGGATCTGCCGGATCACGGTCCACCGCTTCCCGGCTCCCCACCAGCCGCCGCGCATCCGCTCGGAGCTCCAGGCTGAGGCGGTCTGCAGGGTCGTGTCGTCGCCGTGCTCCGGCTCGTGTTCGAAGAACATGCCCTGGACGCGCGCGGTGTCGCGGGGCGTGGCCGGCTGCGCGGGCCTGGGCGGTTCCAGGTACCGGGCGGCTGCGGCAGCGCGGTCCACCGCGTCCCGGAGGACAGCGGTGACGCCCGCGAGGAGCCGTGCGTCGGACACCTCGGGCAGCACCCGGGCGACGGCCTCCTCGCTCACCTGCCGCGACGAGGGCCCGGTGTACTCCTTGACGGCCCGGAACGCCTCCAGGTGCCGGGCGACCGCGGCGGCGACCTCCTCGAACAGCTCCCCCGCCCGGGAGTCCGTCAGGCTCCGCAGGGCGGCGGAGCCCCGTTCGTCCCTCGGGCGCAGCGCGTGCCAGTAGGCGACGGGAGGCACGTAGGGGGTGCCCGCCGCGTCGTTCCCACCGGAGGAGTCGGTGGTGACCGACCACAGGCAGCCACCGACGCCGTCCGTGTCCGCCGGGTACGCCGCGACGGAGCGGTGGTACAGGGCCACGAGAGGCCGTGACCCGCCGGGCAGGGTGAGTGCGCCGAGCGGCACCGGGAACCCGCCGCCGGGCAGCGGGTGCGGCAGGGTGACCGTCTGGCCGTCGGGGGTGCCTGCGACGATCCGGTGCCCGTCGGCGGGGGCGGCCGTGCCGGGCTCGGTGGCCGTGCTGCGGACCCAGCGGCCGAGGACCGTGCCGTCCGTGCCGAACGGGGTGCTCTCCAGACCGGGTTGGAGGGGCAGCACCTGGCAGTGCTCGGTGAGCAGCCGGGTGCCGTCCCGCACCCCGGAGCGGAGGAAGGCGGGCAGGGATGCGCGGCCGTGCGTGCCGCCGGCCGGGTCGTATTCCAGCCACACCCGCTGCGTGCCCTGGTGGCCTTCCCGCCAGTGACCGGTGCCGTCGGAGATGACGGCGCGCTGGGGCGGGAGGGAGGTGTCACCCGCGTGCAGGGCCTTGCCGCCGGTGGCGCGTCCGCCGTCGGGCAACGGCAGGCAGACCTCGTCCGAGGGGCCGGAGCCACCCCAGCGGGGTATCTGCTCGCCGCCGACGGTGAACAGCTCGGCGGGGCGGTGCGACCAGTAGCCGCGCTGCTTGCCGTCCTCCCACCAGATGACCAGCAACTCGCCGTCGACGTAACGGAAGGCGGGTGACCGCCAGTGGTCGACGGTGGCGGGCAGCCGCAGGGTGTGCCGCAGCAGAACGCCTTCCGGGCCGACGACGACGGCCCGTTCGAGCGTGTTCAGGATCAGCGCGGGCCAGGCGCCGGTGACACCGACGCTCTCCGACCGGCGCCGCCGCTGCTGCACAGCGGTGGATTCGGCGGCCAGTTCGGCGTAGGTCGCGTCGAGCGCGGGCCAGCCCAGTTCGTCGAGGACGCCGGTGCGCAGGGTCGCAGCGAGCAGCGGCACGACATCGTGGCCCTTGAGGAGCCGCACGGCCCCCGGGGCGACGTCCGCGACCACGGTGCGGAACAGCGAGAGCCTGTTGAGAGCGGCTTGCAGCCCGGGGAGCCCTCGCGCGGCCGTGTACTCCTCGGCGCAGGCGGTCAGCCACTCCCGCAGGATGCCGGAGAGCACGGGGTGCGCCGCCAGCTTCGCCAGGCCGGCGTCGCTCAGCCGCTGACCGTGCCCGTCGCCGAGGGCGCCGACGGTCCGGCGCAGAAGGGCGCGGAAAGCCGGCTGTCCGGAGACGGCGGTGAGGTCCCGCGCGCCGAGCGCGGTGTCGGTGAGCCAGGAGCCGAGCGGGAGGCCGGGGCCCTGCGCGGTGCCCGTGTCCTGCTCGTCCGGTTCGGCGACGGGGATGTCGGAGGCCAGGCAGAAGTCGAGGAGGTCCAGGTCGGCGTTGCGCTGCCAGCGGCCCTGGAACAGCTCGATGGGGCGCCCGTCGGCGCGCAGCCGGTCCGCCATCCGGACGGCCAGGTCGAGGGTCCGGGGGCTGCGGCCTGCGGTGGCCCGGTCGCGCCGGCGGTGTGCCTCCCAGCGGGCGAGCCAGTCCGCCGGGGAGACGGAGGGGGCGTTCCCTGCCGTGTCCGGGAGGCCTGTCAGCAGGTCCTCGGCGCCGGACTCGGCCAGCAACGCGAGCCAGTCGGATTCGCCGGCCTTCTCCCGGCCGCTCTCGCTGAAGGTCTCCGGGAAGAAGCCGAGGAGCCGGGCCCGCACGGACTCGTCCCGTCGAGCGAGGGCGACGATCGCGGAGCGGTAGGCAGCCCAGAACGAGGCGGGGGCGCGGACGACTCCCGGGGAGCCGATCAGATCGGCCACCAGCTCGCGTTCGGCCGCCTCCCGGTCCAGCCCGGCGGCCTTGACCAGCGCGCGCACGTCCTGCGGCAGCGCCGCGTACGGGGGCATGCCGGCCGCGCAGCGCTCGACCAGCAGACGGCGGAACTGCGCCCAGGCGTCCGCCGGTGCGAGCCGGGCCACCAGGTCCCGTACGTACTGCCGCAGTGCCTTGACGGTCAGCGCGCCGGCGAAGGCGAACTCCAGGAAGACGGCCCGCTGCCGGTCCTCGTCCACGACCAGCCGGTGCACCCGCTCGGCCTCGCGGGCCTTGCCGAAGAAGGAGGCGGCGTAGGTGGTGTTCTCGGCCTGGAGGAAGAGGCGCGCAACCTGCTCGTAGTAGGTGGGGAGGAAGTGGGGTACGGCCCGGCCGAGCCGGCTGCCCAGTGCGTCGAAGCCGTCCTTGGCCGCTCCGGCGCGGGTCCTGGCCTGCCGGCCCAACCGCTCGATGTCCTTCACCAGGGCCAGGGCGTGGTGCCCGTTGGCCGGGTCGTTGACCAGCGCCCAGGCAGGGAAGCCCAGCGCCTCGCGGCGCACCTGGCCCACGACTGGGGCCTCTGCGGACCGGGCCAGCCCGAGGAACTCCAGGGCCAGGTCCTCGGCTTCACCGAGGGTGCCGGGCACGAGCCGGACCACGGGGCGGTCGCCGAGGGCGGTGTGCGTGTAGGTGCGGGCGGTCAGCGCGTCGGCGTCGTCCCGCTCTGTGGTGCCGGCCGGGAGGATCGCGCCCGCGTCCAGCAGGGCCGCCGCGCGGGCCTCGGCCACGGGGGTGGAGGTACTCCCGCCGCGGGCCTGGGCGGGGAAAGATGCCGTGCCCGCTGCCGTCGTGTTCGTGTGGGTGTCCGTCGTCGTGGTGCTCATGCCGCCCGCTCCTCGTCCGCCACGTCGCGGCCGGCGTGGAGCGCCGCCGCCATGCGCATGCCCTCGGACCACGCGACGGGGCCGACCTCGGCGGCCGTCAGCGCGCGCCCCGCGGGGTCGGTCCAGCCCAGGGGGCCCGTCTCGGTGCCGTACTCGTCGTATCCGTCGTGCTCACCGATCCAGATGCGGGCCTCGGTGGTGGCGCCGTCCTCGACGACCGGGCAAACCGCGTATCCGCCGCGCGACCGGTACCCGAGTTGGGTGACGCGGCCGTGCAGGAAGCGCAGTTCCTTGAATACGCCGCCGGCGTAGGTGTCCACGGACGTGGTGTCCGGGGCGAGGCCGGGCGGGCGGCGCCACACCTCGCGGAACAACTGGTCCACGTTCTGGCGCACCCCCAGTTCGACCGCGAACTCCCGCAGCTCGTCGAGATCGTCAAGGAGGACGGGGTGGGGCACGCTGACGACGTCCGGGGTGATGCGGACCGTGTCGCCGTCCAGGTCGACGAGGCCGAGGCCGCGGTGGGGGTCGACATCACGCAGGAACCCGGCGACTCCACCGTCCACGCCGGTGACCACCACGTCCCGCAGGGCCGTCTGCCACGCGGGGTCGGGCCAGACCCGGGTGAGCACGGCAGTGGGGACGGGCAGCGAACGCACCATCCACTGCTCGATCTCGGTCAGGCACTGGTGTGCGTGCTGCTCCAGCCACTCGGTCAACTGCCGGAGTCCGACGACCGCCGGGTCGTCCTTCAATCTGGCCGGGACGGACTTCAGCCGCCGGCCCTTTCCATTGCGGCAGACCACCGTGCCCGCCTCCAGGGCTACTTCGTAGTCGCCCGCCGGAACCCACCCCATGCGCTGTTCTCCCCATTGTTCCGCACGGCCGCCGAACCGGCGGCACGCTGATGAAACCCGTCAGGGGCAACGCACCGTGACGAGTGGGAGAGACTCTAAGCGCCCCCTGTGACAACGGGCTCAGCCCTCCGCCTGATCAGCCGGGTCCGCGCCGGTCAAGGGCCTTGGCCGGACATGGGGTTTCACGCTGTCGGCCGGCGAGGCGAGGAATGGCCACCGATTCACTCTGCAATCGTTGATCGAACCGTCGTTCGATTGCACGGTGAGCGGCTCAACGGACGTTGGATGAATGCAGCGAACAGGGTGCGCTTCGGCGTGAGCGATGAGTTCGGGGAACGGATCGAGTCTGCCCTGTATGACTCGCATCAGCATCGGCACCTCCGCCTCCGTCTCTCCCGACAACTCCGTCACGGGGCGGCCCGACCACCCTGTCGACGCCCATGAGATCGCCTTGGGCATCGAGTCGTTCGGTGACGACGACGCGCCACTCATCCTGCTCGCGGGCGGGACCACCATGCTCTCCTGGCCCGACGCGCTGTGCGAGCGCCTCGCCGGGGGCGAGCGCCGTGTGGTGCGCTACGACCTGCGCGACAGCGGGGAGTCGACGAGGGCGGACCCGCAGGCGCCCGCCTACACTCTGCGCGACCTCGCCGCCGACGCGGCGGCCCTTGCCGACGCGCTCGGCGGGCGGCCCGCGCACCTCGCGGGCATCGGCGTCGGCGGGATGGTCGCCCAGGTGGCCGTGCTCGACCACCCGGGCACGTTCTCGGCGCTCACCCTGGCCGGCACCCGCGCGGTCGCCCCCGGCCCGCCCGATGAGGACCTCCCCGACCATGACCGGGCGACGATGAGCCGGCTGTTCGCGCGCCCGATGCCCGACTGGACCGACCGCGAGGCGGTGGCGGAGTTCGCCGCCGACGGCGCGGAGATCCGCGGCGACGACCCCGCTGCCGCACGCGCGGTCGCCGGGCGCGTCTGGGACCGCACACCCGGCTCCACGCCACCGGTCCACCTGGCCAACCAGCTGGGCATGGTGTTCTCCAGGCTCGACTGCACACCCCGTTGGCGCGAGCGTCTGTCCGAGATCGCGGTCCCCGCACTCGTCGTCCACGGCCGCCGCGACCCGTTCTTCCCCGTCGGCAACGGCGAGGCCATCGCACGCGAGATCCCCGGCGCACGGCTGCTCGTCCTCGACGAGGCCGCCACCGCGATCCCCGACGCGGCGGCCGACGAGGTCGCAGAGGCGATGCTCACCCTCGGACAGATCGGATAGGAGGACGGGTGCCGAGGACAGGCGAAGGGCACGTCGCCGGCTTCACGCGGGACAGCCGCCGCACTCCAGCAGGCATTTACCGCATCCTCATAGGGACGCTCGACCGCATGCAGGTCCCTACCGCGCAAGTCCCCCTCCGTTCGCGCACGCACGGTACGGAGCATCGGCGGCACGGCCTCTAGGAGCGATCTTGGTCAACCCAGGAAGCTCAGCCGCACTTGACGGTCGGCGTTGTCCACGTTCGTGTCCACCAGGCACACCGACTGCCACGTCCCCAGCTCCAGCCGCCCCGCGATCACCGGCAGCGTCGCGTGCGGCGGTACGAAGGCCGGGAGTACGTGGTCGCGGCCGTGGCCGGGGCTGCCGTGGCGGTGTTGCCAGCGGTCGTCGGCGGGGAGCAGTGCGTGCAGGGCGGAGAGGAGGTCGTCGTCGCTGCCCGCGCCGGTCTCCATGACCGCGATCCCCGCTGTCGCGTGCGGTACGAAGATGTTGAGCAGGCCGTCCCGGCCCGCGGCGGCCCGGGTGAGGAACTGTTCGCAGTCGGATGTCAGATCCGTGACGGTCTCCGTGGTTCCCGTGGTGATGTGCAGGACGCTGGTGGTGAAGGCGGTGGGCATGGCTTCATTCTCCTGCCCGTACGGCAGGATCGCGCGTCCACGTGCCGAGACACCATTGACCGTTTCCTCAAGGGATCGCTACCTTCAGCGCCATGTTCCGATCAGCTCTGCTCACTTCGCGCGGTCACATCGACCTGCTGCGAGTGGCCTCCGCCGCGTGTTGTCGCGGCTGCTGACGTTCTCTCAGTGCATTTCCCGTCAGTGACCGGGCGCGAGACGCCCGCACGCTCCTGACGTCGTACGCGTCCTGCCCCACCTCTCCCGTGACGCTCGGCCCTGCCCGGCGCCCGCGCCGGGTCCTCCGCGACCTACGCCGGTGCGGCGCGGCTGTCGCGTGCCCGGGTGCCGGGGCACGTCCTTCCCCATGAACCGCTCGTGGAGCCCTCATGACTCTCGACCATGCTCTCGCCCCACCTGGTATATCTCCTCAAACACCGAAATCCGGTCCGCCGGAGGGTTCGGTCGGCCGGCGTCCGCTCGACCTGGAGACCCTGACTCCGGCCGCCGCCCGCGGAACGCGGCTGCGGAACGTGCCTCGGTGGCTCCGGCGCACCGTCGGACCGCTGCTGCTGCTCGCCCTGTGGCAGGTGTTCAGCGCCACCGGTGTGCTGCGTCCGGACGTACTGGCCTCGCCCGGCACCATCGCCCGCGCGGGATCGGACCTGATCGCCGACGGGACCCTGACCTCGGCGATGGCCATCTCGCTCCAGCGGGTGGCCGTGGGGCTGGTGCTCGGGGGCGCCGTCGGGACCGCGCTCGCGCTGGTCTCGGGGCTCTCCCGGCTGGGTGAGGACCTGGTCGACGCGAGCGTCCAGATGCTGCGCACCGTTCCCTGGGTCGGGCTGATCCCCCTGTTCATCATCTGGCTGGGAATCGGCGAGGCCCCGAAGGTGGCGCTGATCGCGCTCGGGGTGGCCTTTCATCTGTATCTCAACGTCTACGCGGGCATTCGCGGCGTGGATCCCCAACTCATCGAAGCAGGTGAGTCGTTGGGGCTCGGACGCTGGGGTCTGGTACGGCATGTGGTGCTGCCGGGGGCGCTGCCCGGGGCCATGACGGGGCTGCGCTACTCGCTGGCGACCGCCTGGCTGGCGCTGGTGTTCGGCGAATCGGTCAATGCCGATGCCGGAATCGGCTTCCTGATGAACCAGGCCCGGGAGTTCTTCCGCACCGACGTCATCGTCGTCTGCCTGGTGGTCTACGCCTTCCTCGGTCTCACCGCCGATGTCATCGTCCGCATTCTCGAAAGGCTGCTGCTGCAATGGCGACCGACCTTCACGGGCCAGTGATCACCCGCTCTCCCGCCCCGGCCGACGCACTGCCCCAGGCCGCCGTACGTGTCGAGGGGCTGACCCGCTCCTTCGACGGCCGGGCCGTCGTCAACGGTCTCGATCTGACCCTGCGTGCCGGGGAGTTCACCGTGCTGCTCGGGCGCAGCGGATGCGGGAAGTCGACCCTGCTGCGGGTGCTCGCCGGCCTCGACCGGGAGATCCGGGGGACGGTACTGGTTCCCCGGCGCCGGGCGGTCGCGTTCCAGGCGCCGCGGCTGATGCCGTGGAAGCGGGTCTGGCGCAACGTACTGCTCGGACTGCCCGGGAAGCCCGAACGTGCCGTGGCCGAGAGGGCGTTGGCGGAGGTGGGGCTCGCTGAGCGGTCCGGGGCCTGGCCCAGGACGCTCTCGGGTGGTGAGGCGCAGCGTGCCTCGCTGGCGCGAGCGCTCGTGCGCGAGCCCGATCTGCTGCTGCTCGACGAGCCGTTCGGCGCGCTCGACGCGCTGACCAGGATCAAGGCCCAGCAGCTGGTGGCCGAGCTCTGGCAGCGCCGCGGCTGCGCCGTGCTGCTCGTCACGCACGATGTGGACGAGGCGCTGCTCCTGGCCGACCGTGCGCTGGTGATGCGGGACGGCGCCATCGCGTACGAGACCCCGGTCGCCCTGGACCGGCCCCGCAGCCCCGGCACCCGGGAGTTCGCCGCGCTGCGCACCCGCCTGCTCACAGAACTCGGCGTGGACACAGCGCCCGCGCCCGTCGAGACCTCCTGAACATCCTGAAGCTCCTGAACCTCCCCTGTCCGGACCGGAGAGAGACGATATGAATCGCCGTACCCTGCCCGCGCTGCTGCTGCCCTTCGCCCTGCTGCTCACCGCCTGCGGCGGCGCGACCTCCGCCTCCACGGCGAGCAGCACCGACGGCAAGGGCAGCGTCACGCTCAACATCGGTGACCAGAAGGGTGGTTACGAAGCCATCCTGCGCGCCTCCGGTGAGCTGGACGACCTCGACTACCGCATCAAATGGTCCACCTTCACGTCCGGCCCACCTCTTCTTGAGGCGGTCAACGCCGGAGCCGTGGACATCGGCGGGGTCGGCAACACGCCTCCGGTGTTCGCCGCCGGCGCCGGTTCCAAGGTCGTGGTGGTGGGTGCCACACACGGTTCGTCGGCCGGTGAGGCGATCGTGGTCCCCGAGGACTCGCCGCTGCGGGACCCGGCCCGGCTCAAGGGCGCGTCGATCGCTGTCGCCCAGGGCAGCTCCGCCCATTTCCAGCTGATCAGCTCGCTGAAGAAGGCGGGTCTCAACATCTCCGACGTCAGGCTGAAATACCTTCAGCCGGCCGACGCGCTGGCCGCGTTCAGCCGGGGCAAGGTCGATGCCTGGGCGATCTGGGACCCGTACACCTCGCAGGTGCTGCGCGGCGGCAAGGCGCGGGTACTGACCACGGGTGAAGGGGTCGTCAACGGCCTCGGGTTCCAGGTCGCCTCGCCCGCCGCGCTCAAGGAGTCCGGCAAGTCCAAGGCCATCGGCGATCTGCTGGTCCGGCTCGACCGGGCGCAGAACTGGGTGTTCAAGCACCCCGAGGAGTGGGCGAAGGTGTGGGCGAAGGAGACCGGGCTGCCCTACGAGGTGGCGCTGGACGCGGTGAAGCTGACGTACGGCACCCGGGTCCCCGTCGCCATCGATCCGGCCGCGATCGCCTCCGAGCAGGAGATCGCGGACACCTTCGCCGATCTGAAGCTCATCCCGCACCGATTCGTCTTCAAGGACTACGTCGACACCCGCTTCAACCGCGACCTCCCCGCGTCCTCGGCAACTCCCCGCTCGTACGGAAAGGCCTCCTCATGAATGTCCACCTGCACTGGTTCCTGCCCACGGGTGGCGACGGACGCACACTCGTCGACCGGCACGCGTACACCGACGGCGGGATCAAGCGGGACCGGATCACTCCGGTCAGCGGGGTGCGCGCGCCCGACATCGAGTATCTGGCGCAGATCGCCAAGGCCGCCGAGCAGTTGGGGTTCGAGGCCGTGCTGACGCCGACCGGGACCTGGTGCGAGGACGCCTGGCTGACGACGGTGGCGCTGGCCCAGCACACCGAACGGCTGAAGTTCCTGGTGGCGTTCCGGCCGGGCGTGATCTCGCCGGTACTCGCCGCGCAGATGGCCGCGACGTATCAGCGGATCACCCGGGGGCGGCTGCTGCTCAATGTCGTGACGGGCGGTGACTCGACGGAGCAGCGGAGGTTCGGCGACCATCTGGACCACGACCGGCGCTATGCCAGGACCGCGGAGTTCCTGTCGGTGGTGCGGGGTGCGTGGAGCGGGCAGCCGTTCGACTTCGACGGTGAGCACTACCAGGTGGAGGGCGGGCTGACGGCGCTGCCGCCGGACCCGCTGCCGGAGGTCTTCTTCGGCGGCTCCTCGGCCGCGGCCGGGCCGGTCGCGGCGGAGCACGCCGATGTCTATCTGACCTGGGGTGAGCCGCCGGCTGATGTGAAGAAGAAGATCGACTGGATCCGGGGGCTCGCCGAGGAGCAGGGGCGTACCGTCCGCTTCGGCATCCGGCTGCACACCATCTCGCGCGATTCGTCCCGCGAGGCGTGGGCGACCGCCGACCGGCTGCTCGGCGACCTCGACGCCGACACGGTCGCCGCGGCCCAGCAGGCGCTGGGAAGGAGCGAGTCGGTGGGGCAGCAGCGGATGCTGGCGCTGCACGGCGGCTCCCGCGACAAGCTGGAGATCGCGCCGAACCTGTGGGCGGGCGTCGGTCTGGTGCGCGGTGGTGCGGGCACCGCGCTGGTGGGCAGCCATGCGGAGGTCGCGGACCGGATCGAGGAGTACCACTCCCTGGGTGTGGAGCACTTCGTGCTGTCCGGGTACCCGCATCTGGAGGAGGCGTACTGGTTCGGTGAGGGCGTCACTCCGGAGCTCGCGGCCCGGGGACTGCTGTCGACGGTCCCGGCGTCCCCGCTGCCGGCGGTGCCCGCGGCGAACGGCCGCCCGGCCTCCGCGCCGGGCGGAGCGCCGCTGCTGTTCGCCGGGGGACACTGAGCCCCTCGGCGGGGTACGGGAAGATCCACGGCTCCGGCACAGTTAGTAGAAGCGTGAACAACATCGGGGTGCACTCAGTGGATGTCGTGGTGATCGGTGCCGGACAGGCGGGTCTGTCCGGCGCCTACCATCTGCGCCGTACCGGCCTGGAGCCGGACCGCGACTTCGTGGTGCTCGACCACGCCCCGCGCCCCGGTGGCGCCTGGCAGTTCCGCTGGCCGTCGCTGACGTACGGCAAGGTGCACGGTATGCACGCACTGCCCGGCATGGAGCTGACCGGTGCCGATGACAGCAGGCCCTCCTCCGAGGTGATCGGCGAGTACTTCGACTCGTACGAGCGCACCTTCGGCCTGCGGGTGCACCGGCCGGTCGAGGTGAGCGCGGTGCGCGAGGGCGACGGCGGGCGGCTGCTCGTGGAGACCTCCGAGGGTACGTACGCGACGCGGGCCCTGATCAACGCGACAGGAACCTGGGACCGGCCGTTCTGGCCCCGCTACCCGGGCCAGGACAGCTTCCGGGGCCGCCAGCTGCACACGGCGAACTATCCGGGGCCCGCCGGGTTCGCCGGACAGCGGGTGGTCGTGGTGGGCGGCGGGGCCTCCGGTACCCAGCATCTGATGGAGATCGCGGAGGTGGCCGCGGACACCCACTGGGTGACGCGCCGGCCGCCGGTCTTCCGGGAGGGCCCGTTCGGCGCGGACGAGGGACGCGCGGCCGTCGCCATGGTGGCGGACCGGGTGCGGCGCGGGCTGCCGCCGCAGAGCGTGGTGAGCGTGACCGGGCTGCCGGTCACCGATGCCGTCCGGCGCGCCCGCGCGTCGGGGGTGCTCGACCGTCTGCCGATGTTCGACCGGATCACACCGGCCGGAGTGGCCTGGGACGACGGTCGCACCGTCGAGGCGGATGTCATCCTCTGGGCGACCGGCTTCCGGCCCGCCGTCGACCACCTCACCCCGCTGCGACTGCGCGAACCCGGTGGCGGCATCCGGGTGGAGGGGACACAGGCGGTACGCGACGAGCGCGTCCAGCTCGTCGGCTACGGACCGTCCGCCAGCACGATCGGCGCCAACCGGGCGGGGCGGGCCGCCGCACGGGCGATCGGCCGGCTGCTGGACCGGGCCGAGCCCGGTGCGGAACGTACGGCTGCCGCGGCCTGAGCAGGCCGGGGCGTGGGGCGGGCGGTTGCCGGGGTTTGACTGCGTCGTGTTGCGGGGCTGGCGGCTGCCGGGGTCTTGAATGCGGCGTCGCCGCGGCACGCCGAGGGCGGGCGCCGCTCGGCTCAGCCGTTGGCGGCGCTGCGGCGGTTGCGGTTGAACTCCGCGACGTTGCGCTGCTGCTCGGCGTAGTCGGCGGTGAAACGGGTGTCGCCGGGCGCGACGGTGACGAAGTAGAGCCAGGGGCCGGGGGTGGGGCTGATCGCGGCCGCCATCGCCTGCTCCCCCGGATTGCCGATGGGTGTGGGCGGCAGGCCCTTGCGCTCATAGCTGTTGTACGGACTGTCGATCTTCGTGTCGCCCGTGGTGGTGTCCAGGGTGCTGCGGTTCAACGCGTAGTTGAGCGTGGAGTCCATCTGGAGCGGCATGTCGCGCGCGAGCCGGTTGTGGACGACCCGGGACACCTTGCCCATGTCCGGCGCGGTGTCCGCCTCGGCCTGCACGATGGCGGCGATCGTCACCGTCTGGTAGACCGTGACGCCGTTGCGCCGCGCTCCTGCCGTGATGTGGTCCGCGCCGAACCGCTTGACCGCCGTGTCCACCATGTAGCGCAGCAGGCTCGCCGGGGTCGTACCTGAGCTGACGGGATACGTCGCCGGGAAGAGGTAGCCCTCGGGGTTGCCCTTCGCCGCGGCCGGCAGGGGCAGGTCCGCCGCGGCGACGGCCTTCTCCGCCGTGCCGGAGGGCTCGTCGAGAACCTTGTCCACGGCCTCGTACACCTGGGAGGCCCGCCACCCCTCGGGGATCACGAGGGACCGGGTCCGCTCGGTCGTCCGCTCCCTCGTCAGCAGCGGTACGAGGACGGCGGCGGCCACCACGAGGACGAGGACGGCGCCGACGAACAGCGCCAGCCGGCCGCGCCGGGACGGGCGGAGCCTGCGACGGGGCGGGGTGTCCGGGGACTCGTTCACCATGCGGGCACGCTATCCCGCACCCTCCTCCCGTCCGCCATCCCGCCTCCGGCGACACGCGCCCAACACGCCACTCCCGCACCACAGAAGGCGAACACACGAACAGGGGACCGGATGTTCGCTGGAACGTGTGGTCGTATCGGTATTCGTTGCTCAGCCGCTGTGCGGTACATGATGATTACAGAGCGCAAGCGACGGGCTGCAGACCGCGACTGTGCTGTCCCAGAGATGCACCACGCACAAGGAGAAACCCAGATGAACATCCTCACCAACCTGCTCGCCGGCGTCGTCCACTTCATGGGTTGGCTCATCTGACCGTTGTCCGATCCGGCGCCGTCGCTCCCCGTCCCACGGGAGCGGCGGCGCCGTCGTGTGTGCCGTGCGCGCCCGTGCGGGGTTCACCGCCTTCGGGGGTTCACTGTGCCGCGAAAGCGGAGAACATTTCGACGAGCGGCTGCGGCGCCCGGTGGCTGAAGATCGTCTCCAGGCCCTCCGCGGACTCCTCGGCGCTCTTCCGGCTCCGCGCGAAGAGGGGTGCCTCGTAGGCGGCCAGGGCGGCTTCGACATCACCCGGGTGAGCGGCGAGCGCCCGGCCCAGGTCCGCGCCGTCGATCATGGCGAGGTTGGCGCCTTCGCCCGCGAAGGGGGACATCAGGTGGGCCGCATCGCCGAGCAGGGTGACGCCCGGGGTGCGCTTCCACTCCTGCCCGACGGGCAGCGCGTGAATGCGGCGCGGCACCGGCAGGCCGTCGCAGTCGGTGACCAGTCGACGGAGGCCGGGCGCCCAGTCCGCGAAGTGCTCGGTCAGCGCGGTCCTGGAGGCCTCGGCGTCGGTGAAGTCGATCGTGGACAGCCAGTCCTCGGCTGCGCGCAACGCGGCGTAGACGTGGAGGCTGCCGTCCGATTCGCGGTGCGCGAGGAATCC
The DNA here is from genome assembly GCF_040655445.1 of Streptomyces sp. NPDC050423. Classification (NCBI taxonomy): domain Bacteria; kingdom Bacillati; phylum Actinomycetota; class Actinomycetes; order Kitasatosporales; family Streptomycetaceae; genus Streptomyces; species Streptomyces sp. NPDC050423. The sequence goes on along the minus strand of NZ_JBFAJY010000018.1, from coordinate 66,554 downwards.
CCGGTTGTCGCCGAGGGCGAAGAACATTCCGCCGCCGATGAGTTCGGCGCACTCGGGGTGCCGGGTGTCGGCTTCGAAGAGGTCCAGTTCGACGAAGGAGATGCCGGTATAGACGGGGACTGCGTCGGAGAGCAGCGGACGGATACGGGACCAGGCGCCATCAGCCCCGACGAGCAGTCCGGCCGTGAAGGCGGTGCCGTCGGCGAGCGTGACCCGGTGCTGTCCGGCGCCGGCCGGACCGGCACCGGTGATCTTGCTGCCCCAGCGCACGGTGCCCTCGGGCAGTGAGTCGAGCAGCAGGTCGCGCAGGTCTCCGCGGTCGATCTCGGGCCGGCCGCCCGCACCGTCGTCCGCCTGATCGAGCAGTACCCGGGCCTGCTTGTCCAGGATCCGCATGGCTTCGCCGCCGGGGTGGACCTTCTCCCGGAACCTCTCGTGCAATTCGGCGGCGCGCAGGGCGGCCTGGCCGGTCTCCTCGTGGATGTCGAGCATGCCGCCCTGGGTTCGGGCGTTCCGGTCGGGCTCCAGATCGAAGACGGCCGCCTCGATCCCGTTGACGTGCAGTACGCGGGCGAGCGTGAGGCCGCCGAGACCGGCGCCGATGATCGCGATCGGGTGATGGTGCGTGGTGCTCATGGTGGTACCTCCAGCTCGTGCGGGATTACCGGCCGCGCAGTCCGGTGCACCGCGAGCCGGTCCCCCTCGGCGGCAACGGAAAGGCGAGGGGCACACACCCACACTGACGAACACGTTCGTAGCGAACAAGTTCGTTCCCGCGGATGGAGTACGTCCGGTCCGGCTGCTCAGCCTGCTGCGGGGGCCAGCTCGGTGTCCCTGCGGACCAGGGCCGCATAGCGCCCGCCCTGGTCGAGTAGTTCCTCGTGACTGCCGCGCTCCGCGGTCCGCCCGCCGTCCAGGACGACGATCTGATCCGCGTCACGCACGGTGGAGAGCCGGTGAGCGATGGTGAGCGTGGTACGTCCGGCGGAGAGCGCGTCGATCGCTTCCTGCACGGCGAACTCGGTACGGGTGTCGAGGGCGCTGGTCGCCTCGTCCAGGATCAGCACCGGCGGGTCGCGCAGGATAGTGCGGGCGATGGCCAGGCGCTGTTTCTCACCGCCCGAGAAGCGGTAGCCGCGCTCACCGACCAGGGTGTCGTAGCCGTCGGGCAGCGAGGCGATGTGATCGTGGATCTGTGCCGCGCGGGCCGCCGCCTCGATCTCCTCGTCGGTGGCCTCCGGCTTGGCGAAGCGCAGGTTCTCGGCGACGGAGGCATGGAAGAGGTACGTCTCCTGGGAGACCACCCCGATGGCCCTGGCGAGGGTGTCGAAGTCCAGGTCGCGCACATCGACGCCGTCGAGCGTGACCCGGCCGCCCGAGACGTCGTACAGCCGCGGCACCAGGTAGCTGAGGGTGGACTTTCCGGAGCCGGTGGGGCCCACGACGGCCAGGCTGCCACCGGCGGGCACGGCCACGTCGACGCCGCTGAGAGTGGGGCCGCTCTTCTCGTCGTAGCTGAAGTCGACGTTCTCGAAGCGGATCTCGCCGCGGATCTTCTCCAGCCGGACCGGGTTCTCCGGCTCGGTGATGTCCACCGTGAGGTCGAGGTATTCGAAGATCCGCTGGAAGAGCGCGAGGGACGTCTGCATCTGCACCCCGGTGGAGAGCAGGCTCACGGCGGGCCGGAAGAGACCCTGCTGGAGCGAGACGAAGGCGACGAGCGTACCGATGGAGACGGCGGGTCCGCTGGACTGCAGGGTGATGCCCGCGGCCCAGTAGATGACGGCCGGCATGGCGGCCATGACGATGCCGATCGTCGACATCCGCCAGCGTCCGGCCATGCTGGAGCGCACTTCGAGGTCGACCAGCCGCTCGGACTCCTCGGTGAAGCCCTTGGTGAGCGAGTCCGACCGGCCCATGGTGCGGCCGAGCAGGATGCCGCTGACGGAGAGCGATTCGGTGACCGTGGCCGCCATGGCGGCCATCTGCTTCTGCCGCTGGGTGGTGATCTTCTTGCGCTCCCGGCCGACCCGGCGGCTGATCCAGACGAAGACCGGCAGCAGGAGCAGCGAGACGACGGTGAGCCGCCAGTCGAGCGCGAGCATCGCGACCACGGTGGCGATGACCGCGGTGAGGTTGGAGACCAGCGAGGTCGCCGTCGAGGTGACGGTGGCCTGCATGCCCCCGATGTCGTTGGCGATCCGGGACTGGACCTCGCCCGTGCGGGTTCTGGTGAAGAAGGCGAGCGGCATCCGCTGGAGCTGGGTGTAGACCGCGGTGCGCAGGTCGTGCATCACGCGCTGGCCGACGGTGGTGGAGATGAGGGTCTGCAGCACGCCGAAGACGCTGTTCATCACGGCGGTGAGGATCATGCCGAGAGCGAGCAGCGAGAGGAGCCCGGTCCGTCCCTGCGGGATGGCGGTGTCGAGGATTTCGCGCAGCAGGAACGGGGAGGCGACCGACACCAGCGACGAGGCGCCGACGAGCAGTCCGACCACCGCGAGGCGGCCACGGTACGGATGGAAGAGGCGGAGGATGCGGCGCAGCTCGGCGGGCGGCTGCTCGGCATCCCTGGGCGGGGGCGTCCACGTGGGTTCGTCGGGTTTCATGGGCTCCTTCGTCAGGCGTGCGACAACAGGGAGGGAGGGCTGCGACCACCTGCGCCGGTATGCGCGTCAGCAGTCCGTGACGGTGCGGATCGTCGGTCCGGAGCGACAGTCCGGACCGTCGCTCCGGGTGCGGACCGACGTCCCGTCGGGATCCACGGTCCGTGACAGTCGAGCAGAAAGGAGTATAGCTCATTGTTACCTGTACTCACAATGAACCACATCCTGATATTGTTCCCCGTATGGATTCCCCCGACCCCGACGGCCTGCTCGCCGAACAGCTGCTGCGGCTGACCCGCAGGCTCCAGCGCATTCAGAGCCGCCAGCTGGAGCCGGTCGGCATCACCCCCGCGCAGTTCCGGCTGCTGCGCACCGTCGCCCACTACGACGGTCCGCCACGGATGGCGGATCTCGCGCAGCGCCTCGACGTGGTCCCGCGTGCCGTGACCACGCTGGTGGACGGCCTGGAGGCGAGCGGCCGGGTACGCCGGGCCCCCGACCCGGACAGCCGCCGGGTGGTCCGGATCGAGATCACCGACGAGGGCATCGCCACCCTCCGGTCGCTGCGCAACGGGCGCCGCGCGGCCGCAGAGGAGATCCTGGCTCCATTGACCGCCGAGCAGCGCGAAGTGCTCGGCGGACTGCTGACCGCTCTGGTCAACGGAATGCCGGAGCGCCGCTGCTGACCGGGTGCGAAGCACCGCGCCGAGCCGCCGAGGGGACCTCGAATGCCGCTGCTGGAGCCGAAGCCGGAAGCCCTGAGCCCCGGCGCGATGCGCAGCCCCACCCACGACCGGGTGCCCGACGAGCGGGCGCCGGGCACACCTGAGCCGCTGCGGAGTGAGCTGACCGCCCTGCTGGGGCCGCGGAAGGTGCTGTGGAAGGTCTCCGACCTGGTGCGGTACGCCTCCGATGCCAGCCCCTACCGGTTCGTGCCGCAGGTCGTCGTCGTCCCCGAGGACATCGACGACATCTCGGCGATCCTGTCGTACGCGCACGGCAAGGGCCGCAACGTCGTCTTCCGGGCCGCGGGCACCAGCCTGAACGGCCAGGCGCAGGGCGAGGACATCCTCGTCGACGTACGGCACCACTGGGCCGGTATCGAGGTCCTGGACGGCGGCGCGCGGGCCCGCATCCGGCCGGGGACGACGATCATGCGGGCCAACGCCACCCTCGCCCGGTACGGCCGGCTGCTCGGCCCCGACCCGGCCAGCGCGATCGCCTGCACGATCGGCGGGGTCGTCGCCAACAACGCCTCCGGGATGACCGCGGGCACCAGCCGCAATTCGTACCGGACCGTCTCGTCGCTCACCTTCGTGCTGCCCGGCGGCACAGTGGTGGACACCGGCGATCCCTCGGCGGACGAGGACCTGGCGCACGCGGAGCCGCAGCTCTGCGCGGGGCTGCTGGCGCTGAAGGCGGAGATCGAGGCCGATGCCGCACTCACCGCCCGGATCAGGGCCAAGTACGAGATCAAGAACACCAACGGGTACCGGCTCGACGCCTTCCTGGACGGCACGACACCCGTGGAGATCCTGCGCGGGCTCATGGTCGGCTCCGAGGGCACCTTCGGCTTCATCTCCGAGGTCGTCTTCGACACTCTGCCGCTGGACCGCCGCGTCTCCACCGCGCTGCTCTTCTTCCCGTCCCTGACCGCGGCGGCGGCCGCCGTGCCGCTGTTCAACGAAGCGGGCGCCATCGCCGTCGAGCTGATGGACGGCAACACCCTGCGGGCCTCCGTCAGCGTCCAGGGGGTGCCCGCCGACTGGGCCGGGCTGCCGAAGGGGACCGCGGCGCTGCTGGTGGAGTTCCGTGCCCCGGACGAGGCGGGCCAGGAGGCCTGCGAGCGGGCGGCGGCCGGTGTCGTACGCCGGCTGGAGCTGGTCCGGCCCGTCACCTCGGTGACCAACGAGTTCACCCGGGACGCCGGAACGATCTCCGGCTACTGGAAGGCCCGCAAGGCCTTCGTCACCGCGGTCGGCGGCTCCCGGCCGTCCGGTACGACACTGATCACGGAGGATTTCGCCGTCCCGCCCTCGCGGCTGGCCGACGCGTGCGAGGCGCTGCTGGCGCTCCAGGCCGAGCACGGTTTCGACGCCGCCGTCGCGGGCCACGCCGCCCACGGGAACCTGCACTTCCTGCTCGCCTTCGACGCGGCGGAGCCCTCCGACGTCGACCGGTACGCCGCCTTCATGGCGGACTTCTGCAAGCTGACCGTGGAACGGTTCGACGGATCGCTCAAGGCGGAACACGCCACCGGCCGCAATATCGCGCCCTTCCTGGAGCTGGAGTGGGGACCGCGGGCGACCGAACTGATGTGGCGGACCAAGCGCCTCATCGACCCCGACGGGGTGCTGGCGCCCCGGATCGTCCTGGACCGCGACCCCAAGGCCCATCTGCGCGGCCTGAAGACCATCCCCCGGGTCGAGCCGGTGGCCGACCCGTGCATCGAGTGCGGGTTCTGCGAACCGACCTGCCCCAGCCACGACCTGACGACGTCACCGCGCCAACGCATCGTGCTGCGCCGGGAGATGATGCGGCAGCCTGGCGGTTCGCCGGTGGAGACCGGGCTGCTCGACGCGTACGGCTACGACGCCGTCGACACCTGCGCGGGCGACTCCACCTGCAAACTCGCCTGTCCGGTCGGTATCGACACGGGCGCCATGATGAAGGGATTCCGCCACCAGCGGCACTCCCCGCGCGAGGAGCGGATCGCCGCGCTCACGGCGAAGAACTTCCGCGCCGTGGAGGCGGCGGCCCGGCTCGCGGTCGCCGCGGCGAGCCGGATCGACGACCGGCTGCTGGAAGGCGTCACCGGTCTCGCCCGCCGGGCCGTGCGCTCCGATCTGATGCCCGCCTGGCTGCCGGAGATCCCCGGGGCCGCCACCCGGAAGCTGCCGCGCACCAACAGGGCGGGAGCGAGCGCCGTCTACTACCCGGCCTGTGTCAACCGCATCTTCGCCGGCCCCGGGGGGCAGCACGTACCGTCCCTGCCGCAGGCCGTGGTCGCCGTGTCGGCGCGCGCCGGAAAGCCGGTCTGGATCCCGCCGGACACCGCTGGGACCTGCTGCGCGACGATCTGGCACTCGAAGGGGTACGACACCGCGAACGCCGTGATGGCCAACCGGATCGTGGCGGCGGCCTGGGGCTGGACAGCGGGCGGAAAGCTGCCGTTGGTCGTCGACGCCTCCTCGTGCACGCTGGGCATCGCCCATGAGGTGGTGCCGTATCTGACCGAGGACAACCGGGCGTTGCACCGCGAGCTGACCGTCGTCGACTCCCTGGTCTGGGCCGCCGACGAACTCCTGCCGGAGCTGACGGTGCTGCGCCGCGCCGGCTCCGCGGTCCTGCATCCGACCTGCTCGATGGAGCATCTGGGCGATGTGGAGCATATGCGTACGCTCGCCGAGGCCTGCGCCAAGGAGGTCGTGATCCCGGACGACGCCGCGTGCTGCGGATTCGCGGGCGACCGCGGGATGCTGCACGAGGAGCTGACAGCCTCGGCGACCGCGAAGGAGGCCGCCGAGGTGAACACCCGGGAGTACGACAGGTATCTCTCGGCCAACCGGATGTGCGAGATCGGCATGGACCGGGCGACGGGCCGTTCGTACTACTCGGTGCTGATGGAGCTGGAGCGGGCGACCCGGCCGGGTCCCGGTCAGGTCTGAAGACTGGCGCGGTCGCCCATGACGACGACCGGGTGCTGCTTGGGGTCAAGGGTGCGCAGCAGCTTCTCCATGGCGGCCTTCGGCAGGCTCACGCAGGCCGATGTTCCGCTGCCGTGGTCCATGTGCAGCCAGATACTGCCGCCCTTGGACTGGCCCTCGGGCCGTGTGGGGTCGTTGGGAGCGGTGCCCTTGACGCGGTTGTAGTCGATGGCGATGACATAGTCGAAGTCGCGCCAGTGGGACTTGGCCCAGTAGTGCGGTGCCTGGATGGACGCCGTCTCCGTGTAGGGGAGCAGGGCTCCGGGGTCGGGCAGCACACCGCCCGCGTCGGTGAGGCTGAAGACGCCGACCGGGCTGCGCTTGTCGTCCTCGTGGTGGTCGGCGGCCCAGCCCTTCTTGCCGTTGTGGGCCTTCCATCCCGCGGTCCTGTCCCAGGTGGAGCCGGTTCTGGTGTAGAGCACGACCGTGGAGTCCGCGGAGTTCCTGCCCTCGCCGTAAACGGTGACGACCTGACGGGAGTTGTCCGGGATCTTCGACTGCAACCGGTCGCCGACATCCGGAATGCGCTTCAGGTCGACCGTCCGCGCCTTGTCCTTCGGTGTCCCGGCATCGGCCGATCGCGCGTCGCTCTTCTGCGCGTCGGGTCCACCGCCGCATGACGTCAGAGTCGTGAGCAGGACACCGCAGGCGGCCGCCAAGACCACCACTCGTACCGTACCGGCTATATGCATCCGCCCATGGTCGCACCCCATGGCGTCCGGCCCCGTCGGCCCGTGCGGGCCGCGGCGAATGCGTGCCGAATCTTTACTCCCGCACCCGCCGGTGCCGGCCCGGGTCCGTGCGGCGGCCGGGTCTCCCGGCACGTAAAAGGGTTTGCCGCGTCCCCGGCGGGACGCGAGGATTGGACGGTTTGGTCCCCCACATGCTTCTCCCCACGTGATTCTGGAGGTCCCTCGCGGACCTCAGCTCCTTCCGATCTTTGGGACGTCATGCAAATTCGCGATCTTCCGTACTCGGATCCCGGCGATCCCGACGTCCGGTCGGGCCCTCGCTTTCTGATCTGGCTCGGCCGCAACCAGATCCGCGGACAGCTCAAGGCCATGTCATGGGGCCTGCTGCACCAGTGCTCGATCGCCGGGCTGCCGCTCGCCGTCGGGTTCGCCGTCCAGGCGGTCGTCGACCGGTCCGGCGGGCGGCTCGCGCTGGCCGGCGGACTGATCGCGGTTCTCGGCGTACTGATCGCCGTGGGCGACACCATGCTGCACCGGACCGCCGTCACCAACTGGATCACCGCCGCGGCCCGGATCCAGCAACTGCTGGCCCGCAAGACCGCGGAGCTCGGCTCGGCGCTGACCCGCCGGGTCGCCGCGGGCGAGGTCGTCGCGGTGTCAACGGGTGATGTGGAGAAGATCGGCTGGTTCGTCGAGGCGCTCTCCCGCTTCGCCGCCGCCGCTGCCGCCCTCGTCATCGTCTGTGTCGGGCTCGTCCTCTATCTGCCCTCGCTGGGCGTGCTCGTGGCGCTCGCCATGCCGCTGCTCGCCCTGGGCGTCCTGCCGCTGCTCCCCCGCGCCACCCGCCGCGCCGACTTCCAGCGCGAGAAGGCCGGCAAGGCCACCGAACTGGCCTCGGACACCGTGGCCGGACTGCGCGTCCTGCGCGGCATCGGCGGCGAGGAACTGTTCCTGGGCCGCTACCGGCGTGCGTCGCAGGAGGTCCGCAAGGCCGCCGTGCGCAGTGCGCGGATGTGGTCGCTGATCTCCGCGATCCAGGTCCTGCTGCCGGGCATCCTGCTGATCTCCCTGGTCACGTACGGGGCCTCGCTGGCCCGCGACGGGAAGATCGACGTCGGTCAGCTGGTGACCGTGTACAGCGCGGCGACGCTGCTGCTGTTCCCGCTGCACCACTTCGAGGAGATCGCCATGGCGTACTCCTTCTCACGGCCGTCAGCGCAGCGTGCGGTCCGGGTGCTCTCGCTGAGCCGGGTCGCCCGGCCGTCGACGGTCGAGGCCTCACCGGCCGGGGATCTGTACGACCCGGTCACCGGACTGATGGCGCCCGAGGGCCTGTTCACCGCGGTGGTCTGCGGCGATCCGGACGAGGCCGGACGGCTCGCGGACCGGCTCGGCGGCCACGCCCAGCCGGAGGTGACGAAGGACGGTGCCGTCAAGGACGTGGCGGCGGACCACGGGGTGCCGTCCGTGCTGCTCGGCGGCGTCCCCCTGGACGAACTGGACCTGGACGCGGCTCGGAGCGCCGTTCTGGTCCAGGACAAGGACCCGGTGCTGCTCTCCGGCACCCTGCGTGAACTGCTGGACGTGCCGTCGTCCGGCCGGGTGACCGCCGGGGACGCGCTGTCCGCCGCGCAGTGCGACGACGTCCTGAACGCGCTGGCACAGGCGTCCGTGGACTCGGGCGGCGATCCGATGAACACCCGGATCACCGAACGCGGCCGGTCGCTCTCCGGCGGCCAGCGCCAACGCCTGGCCCTGGCCCGGTCGCTGGTCACCGACCCGGAGGCGCTGGTGCTCGACGAGCCGACGTCCGCCGTCGACTCGCACACCGAGGCGCGGGTCGCCGCGGGTATCAAGGCGCTGCGCAAGGACCGTACGACGGTGGCCTTCGCCTCGTCCCCGCTGCTGCTCGACCTGGCGGACCGGGTGGCGCTGGTCCACCGGGGCACCGTGGTGGCCGTCGGCACCCACCGTGAACTGCTGCGCGGCGAACCGCGTTACCGGGCCGTCGTCACCCGCGAGACCGACGACGAGGTCCCGGTTCAGCCGGGCAAGGACGAAGCGATCCGCGCGATCGACACCATCGAGGAAATCGAGGAGCGCGCATGACCGGCGTCGCACCACCGGCCTACGACCCGGCCGCGCCCGAGTCGGCCACCACCCTGCCGGTCGGCACCCCCACGACCGTGCGGACGTACGCCAGGGAGCTGATCCGGCGCCACCGGCGGCCGTTCACCGTGGTCACGCTGCTCAACACGGTCGCGGTGGTCGCCTCGATCGCCGGACCGTATCTGTTGGGAGGGCTCGTCGAGGATCTGTCCAACGGGGTCACCGACCTCCATCTGGAGCGCACCGCGGCGGTGTTCGCCGTCGCGCTGATCGTGCAGACCGTGGTCACCCGGATGATGCGGCTGCGCAGCGCGATGCTCGGTGAGGAGATGCTGGCCGATCTGCGCGAGGACTTCCTCGTGCGGTCGGTCCGGCTGCCGCCGGGCGTGCTGGAGCGGGCCGGTACGGGTGATCTGCTCTCCCGTATCACCACGGACATCGACCGGCTCGCCAACGCCATGCGCGAGGCCGTGCCGCAGCTGGCCATCGGTGTGGTGTGGGCGGGTCTGCTGATCGCCGCGCTCACCGTCACCGCGCCCCCGCTGGCGCTCTCGGTGCTCATCGCGCTGCCGGTGCTGATCGTCGGCTGCCGCTGGTACTTCCGCCGGGCGCCGTCCGCGTACCGCTCGGAGGCCGCCGGTTACGCGGCGGTCGCGGCCATGCTCGCGGAGACGGTGGACGCCGGACGGACCGTGGAGGCGCACCGGCTGGGTGCGCGCCGGGTCGCGCTGTCGGACCAGCGGGTCAAGGAGTGGACGGCTTGGGAGCGGTACACGCTGTTCCTGCGGTCCGTGCTCTTCCCCGTCATCAACGCCACGTACGTGACGATCCTCGGCGCGGTCCTGATGCTCGGGGGCTGGTTCGTGATCGAGGGCTGGCTCACCGTCGGGCAGCTGACGACGGGTGCGCTGCTCGCGCAGATGATGGTCGACCCGATCGGCCTGATCCTGCGCTGGTACGACGAGTTGCAGGTCGCCCAGGTGTCGCTGGCACGTCTCGTGGGTGTCCGCGAGATCGAGCCGGACGCGGGCGACGCGGCCGTGGCCCCGGACGGCCGGGACGTGCGCGCCGACGAGGTGCACTTCGGCTACCGGGCCGGTCTCGACGTGCTGCACAAGGTGTCGCTCGACGTCGCTCCGGGGACCAGGCTGGCGCTGGTCGGCCCGTCCGGTGCGGGCAAGTCCACGCTGGGCCGGCTGCTGGCCGGGATCTACGCCCCGCGTACCGGTGAAGTGTCGCTGGGCGGTGCGCAGTTGTCGAAAATGACCGCGGAGCGGGTGCGTACGCATGTGGCGCTGGTCAACCAGGAGCACCATGTGTTCGTGGGTTCGCTGCGGGACAACCTGTTGCTGGCCCGTGCCGGTGCCGGGGACGCCGAGCTGTGGGCTTCGCTGGCCGCGGTCGACGCGGACGGCTGGGCCAGGGCGCTGGACGAGGGGCTGGACTGCGAGGTCGGCTCGGGCGGTGTGGTGCTCACTCCCGCGCAGGCCCAGCAGATCGCGCTGGCCCGGCTGGTGCTGGCCGATCCGCACACGCTGGTGCTGGACGAGGCGACGTCGCTGCTGGACCCGCGTGCGGCCCGCCATCTGGAGCGCTCGCTGGCCCGGGTACTGGACGGCCGTACGGTCGTGGCCATCGCGCACCGGCTGCACACGGCGCACGACGCGGATGTGATCGCGGTCGTCGAGCAGGGCCGGATCAGCGAGCTGGGCAGCCATGACGAACTGGTGGCGGCGGACGGCGCGTACGCGGCGCTGTGGCGGTCCTGGCACGGCTGACCAGGGCGGGGCGGTCCCCGGATCCACCGGCTCTCCGGGGATCGTTAGGGTCGGGTACATGGCAGATTCCTATGTGGATCCGGGGACCCCTGACTGTCGCAGTGCGCTGCGGTACCTGTGGTGGCTGATCACCAGCCAGCGCCGCCGGATCGCCGCCGGTGCACTGCTCGGCAGCGCCTGGATGGTCTGTCTGACGCTGCCGCCGTACCTGCTGTCGCGCGCCATCGACGACGGGCTGGAGCCGGGCCGGTGGTCCGCGCTGGCCGGCTGGGTCGCGGCGCTGCTGGGTGTGGGCGTGCTGAACGCGTGGCTGGCCATCATGCGGCACCGCACGATGACCAGGGTGCGGCTGGACGCCGTCTTCCGTTCCGTGGCGGTCGTGGTCAGGCAGGCGACCGGGCTGGGCGGGGCGCTGCCGCGCCGGGTCACGGCCGGGGAGATCGTCACGATCGGGTTCCGCGATGTCGCCATGATCGCCGAGACACTGACCATCACCGGCCCCGGGGTCGGTGCGGTCCTCGCGTATGTCGTGGTGGCCGTGCTGCTGCTGAGCGTTTCACCGCTGCTCGCCGTGGTGGTGCTGCTGGGTGTGCCGCTGCTCGTGGTGCTGGTCGGCCCCCTGTTGTGGCGGTTGCAGGGCGTCGAGGCAGCGTACCGGGAACAGCAGGGCGGGCTCGCCGCCCGTTTCGAGGACATGGCCAGGGGCCTGCGTGTCCTCAACGGCATCGGCGGCAAGGAGGTGTACGCCGAGCGCTACCGGCACGGTTCGCGGGCCTTGCGGGCGGAGGGGTACCGCGTCGGTGCGGTGACCAGCTGGATCCAGGCCCTCGGTGTCGGCCTGCCCACCCTGTTCCTCGGTGCCGTGACGTGGCTGGCGGCCCGGATGGCGGCTCAGGGGACCATCACCGTCGGCGAGTTGGTCGCGGTCTACGGGTACACGGCGGTGCTGGTGGTGCCGGTCGAGTTCTTCATCGAGGGCGGCTACGACCTCAGCCGCGGGCTGGTCGCCGCCCGCAGGGTCATCCGGTTCCTGGCCCTGGAGCCCGATTCCGCGGGCGGGGAGGCGACTTCGGACGGGCCCGGTGCGCCGTCCACGCTCCGTGATCCGGAGTCCGGCGTCGAGGTGGTGCCCGGAGGGCTGACCGCACTCGTCAGCGCCCGGCCGGCGGACTCCGCGGCGGTGGTCGAGCGTCTCGGCCGGTTCGTGGAGTCGGCCGCGACCTGGGGCGGGATACGCCTGGACGAGATCGACCTGACGCGGGTCCGCCGGCGGATCCTGGTCGCGGACAACGAGGCCGACCTGTTCGCCGGACCGCTGCGCGAGGTGATCTGCGGAGCGCGGGAACGGGACGAGGAGACCATCGGCCGGGGCATCCACGCGGCCGTGGCGCAGGACATCGTCCGCGGTCTGCCGGGCGGGCTCGACTCGCCGGTCGACGCGCAGGGCCGCAACCTCTCCGGGGGCCAGCGGCAGCGCGTCCGTCTGGTCCGGGCCCTGCTGGCCGATCCCGAGGTGCTCCTCGCGGTCGAGCCCACCTCGGCGGTCGACGCACACACCGAGGCGGCCGTCGCGGCCCGGCTGCCCGCCGCACGGTCCGGCCGCACCACGGTCGTCACCAGTACGTCACCGCTCCTGCTGGACCGGGCGGACACCGTGTACTACCTGGTCGACGGCTCCGTCGCGGCCGTCGGCAGCCATCGTGAACTCCTGGACGGGCTGCCCGGGTACCGCCGGCTGGTGTCCCGCGGGAAGGACGGGGACGGCCCCGGCCACCCGGACGAGGGCGCTGTTCCGCCGTCCCGGGAGGCCGTGCGATGACCGCGTCGGACCGGGCCCTGCCCGTCGCCGAACCGTCACGGGTACGCCGGGCGGCGCTGCGGCTGATCCGGCTGGACGGCCGTGCCTTCGCCGCCATGATCGCCCTCAACGCGCTCGCCGCCGGGGCCGGACTCGTCGGCCCGTGGCTGCTCGGCCGCATCATCGACGAGGTCGGGGCCGGTGCGGGGGTGGCCGCGGTGGACCGCCTCGCGCTCACCATCCTCGCCTTCGCACTGGCGCAGCTGCTGCTGGCCCGGTACGCCGGGTACGTCGGACACCGCTTCGGCGAGCGGACTCTGGCGCGTATCCGGGAGCAGTTCGCCGAGCGGGCACTCGCGCTGCCCGCCGCGGTCGTCGAGCGGGCCGGCACGGGCGACCTGATGGCCCGGGGCACCACCGATGTCGCCTCGGTCGGCGCCACGCTCCGGGATGCCGGGCCCGACGTCCTCATCGCCGGGGTCCAGGCGTTGTTCATCCTCGGAGCGGTCTTCGCGCTCGATCCGCTGCTCGGCGCCTGCGGCGTGCTGGGCCTGCTCGGCATCTGGTTCGCCGCCCGCTGGTATCTGCGCCGGGCCCTCACCGCGTACCTCGACGAGGGAGCCGCCAACTCGGCTCTCGCCGAACAGCTCGCGGCCACGGCCGCCGGCGCCCGTACCGTCGAGGCCCTGGGGCTGGGGCAGCGCCGCATCGCCGCTTGCCACGAGGCGATCGGGCGGTGCCGACGCACCCGGAACCGGACCCTTTTCCTGCGCAGTGTGCTCTTCCCGGCGGTGGACATCTCCTACGTCATCCCGGTGGCCGGCGTCCTGCTGATCGGCGGCGTGCTGCACGGCCACGGCGCGATGAGCCTCGGCGCGGTCGTCGCCTCGGCCCTGTACCTGCGGCAGCTGTCCCAGCCCCTGGACACCATCCTGCAGCGGATGGAGCAACTCCAGAGCAGCAGGGCCTCCTTCGCGAGGGTGGAGGGCCTGGGCCGTGTCCGCGAAGTCCCGGCGGTGCAGGCTCCGTCGCCCGCCTCCGTCACGCCTGACGGCGACCGGATCGACGTGTCCGGCGTGCACTACGCCTACGACGACGGGCCCGACGTCCTGCACGGTGTCGACCTGACGGTCCGGCCCGGCGAGCGGCTGGCGATCGTGGGTCCCTCCGGCGCGGGCAAGACCACCCTGGGCAGACTGCTGGCGGGCATGGACCCACCGCACACCGGCTCGGTGACGGTGGGCCGGGTCCCGGTCCACGGCCTGGACCCCGACCAGCTGCGCCGGCACGTCGTCCTCGTCACCCAGGAGCACCATGTGTTCCAGGGCACGGTCCGGGACAACCTGCGGATCGCCTCGGCCCGCGCCACCGATGCCGAACTGCACGGGGCACTCACCGCCGTCGGCGCCGAGTGGGCCGATGGGCTGCCGGACGGTCTGGACACCGATCTGGGCCACGAGGGGTACCGTCCGGACGGAGCCCAGGCGCAGCAACTCGCCCTGGCACGCGTGGTACTGGCCGACCCGCACACGCTGATACTCGACGAGGCCACCGCACTCCTCGACCCGAGGACCGCGCGGCACACGGAGCGCGCGCTGGCCGCCGTACTGGAGGGCCGGACCGTCATCGCCATCGCGCACCGGCTGCAGACGGCCCACGATGCCGACCGGGTGGCCGTGATGGAGGAGGGCGAGCTCATCGAGCTCGGCACCCACGACGAGCTCGTGGCGGCCGACGGCGCCTACGCCGCGCTCTGGCGCTCGTGGCACGGCGAGCGGCCGCTCTCCCCCTGAACGCGTCAGCGCCTCAGCGTACGGGGCGTCAATTACCTTGCCCGGTACGGAATTCGGTGACCCACCGCGACGTGGCCCCGATCCCGCCGAAGGTGTAGAAGTGCAGCTTGAGGGCCCCGTGGCGGCGGGCGTCGTAGCCCTCGGCGAGGGCCCGGATGAAGCGGTCGGGGCCGGCCGTGCCCATCAGGTTGGTGAGCGAGAACCCGTACTTCTTCGCGATGGACGCGCTCGTGCCGACGCCGAAGCGCGCGGCGTACGTCATCAGCCGCTTGATCCCGGCGGGGCCGGGGACCCCGACGCGCACCGGTGCGTCGATGCCCCGTTTCCGTACGGACTCGACCCAGGCGAGGACCGGGTCCGCGTCGAAGCCGAACTGGGTGATGACGTCGCCGGACAGTCCCAGCCGGGCAAGGGCGGTGGTCTTGTCCTCGATCGCCGACCAGAGCGCCGGGCCGGCGATGGCGGGGTGCCCCTCGGGGTAGCCGCCGATGCCGACGTGCCGGACGCCGTACGACTGGAGGAGCCCGGACCGGATGAGCGC
This sequence comes from Streptomyces sp. NPDC050423, assembly GCF_040655445.1. Lineage (NCBI taxonomy): Bacteria > Bacillati > Actinomycetota > Actinomycetes > Kitasatosporales > Streptomycetaceae > Streptomyces > Streptomyces sp. NPDC050423. The sequence goes on along the minus strand of NZ_JBFAJY010000018.1, from coordinate 51,530 downwards.
GAGGGCGTCGTCGTAGGGGCCGTGGGGTGTGGTGGGGTCTCCGCCGATGACGAGGACGTTGTCGGCCGTGCCGTCGGAGCGGAGCGCGGCGAGGAGTTCCTCCAGTTCCGAGCGGGAGCGCAGCCGGCGCGCCGATATGTGCGGGACCGGGGTGTACCCGAGCCGCCGGACGGCGCGGGCCGCGGCCAGCCGCAGGCCCAGGTCCTCGTTGCCGAGGAAGGTGATGTTGATCCGGGTGCCGGCCGGGATGCGGTCGCGGGCCTCTTCGAGCCGGGGGACGTCCTTGCCCGTCATCTCCAGGGAGAAGTCTTCCAGCAGCGCGGCGACGGCTGAGGCAGAGGCCGTGGAGAGCGAATCCATGGTGTTCCTTGTCCGTGTGGTTCTCCCTTGACCACAGTTTGCCGGTAGGGGGCGGGATCAGGGCGCGGGGGTCCCCCGGCGGCACGCGGGGGCTGTGTCCCGGCGGTGCGCGGGGGCTGTGTCCCGGCGGTGCGCGGGGGCTGTGTCCCGGCGGTGCGCGGGGGCTGTGTCCCGGCGGCACGCGGGGGCGCTGCCGGGACACAACCGTCCTTCAGCCCGCGTGGGCCTGCGCGGCGGCCGGCGCGCCGGTGGAGGAGGCCGCGACGGTGGACGTCCTGCGCGGGCGGCGCAGGAGTGTCACGGAGACCAGGGCGGCGAGCAGCGTGAGAGCGGCGGCGATGACCAGACACAGGCGCAGGCCGTCGAGGAAGGCGTCGCCCACCGCGCCCAGGGCCTGACCGGTGCCGGCGCCCAGGTTCAGCTGGGCGACCGCGCCGAGACCACCCGCTCGGGCGGTCTCGGCGATGCTCTGCCCGGCCGCTCCCGTGATCCCGGCGTCGGCGAGGTGCGCGGGGAAGGTGTCCAGGGCACGGGCGGTGAGGAGGGCCCCCAGGACGGCCGGGCCGAGTGCCCCGCCGACCTGCCGGAAGGCGTTGTTCCCGGCCGCGGCCATACCGGCCAGGTGGGGAGGCACGGCGGCGACCGCGGTGGCTGTCATGGGTGTCAGGACTCCGCCCATCCCCAGGCCCAGCAGCGCCAGCCGCCAGGCGATGGAGGCGAACGACGTGTCCGCGTCGATGGTGGTCAGCGCGAGCAGTGAGCCGGAGACGACGAGCAGTCCGGCAGTGATCAGGACGCGGGCGGACACGCGGTGCATCAGCCGCCCGACGGGAGCGCCGGCGACGATGGCGGCCCCGGTGACCATGAGCAGACGCCGGCCCGCCTGGAGGGTGTCGAGCTGCTGCACCAGGCCGAAGTAGAGACTCAGGAGGAAGAAGAAGCCGATCAGGGCCAGGAAGGTGATCATCGCGACGAGCGTGGTGGCGGTGAACGCCGGGCTGCGGAACAGCGTCAGGTCCAGCATCGGGCTGTCGCTGCGCCGCTCGGCCAGGACGAAGGCGACGGCGCCGGCCACGGCGATGAGCAGCGCCACCAGAACCGGGGCGTCGGTGAACGAACCGGCGCCGCCCTCGATCACGCCGTACACCAGGGCGGTGATCGCCGACGCGGCGGTGATCTGGCCCGGCCAGTCCAGCCGCCGCCCGTGCGGGGCACGCGAGTCGGTCAGCAGCCGGGCGGCGACCCCGGTCGCGACCAGCGAGACGGGGATGACCAGGAGGTAGATCCACCGCCAGGCGGCGTGTTCCAGGATGACTCCGGCGATCAGCGGACCGACGGCGAGCGCCAGCAGGAGCGAGGTGGCCCAGAGGCCGATGAACTTGCCGCGCTCCCGGTGGTCGGGCACGGCGTGGCTGATCAGGGCCAGTGTGGTGGGCAGCAGCGCGGCCGCACCGAGTCCGGCGACGGCCTGGCCGGCCCACAGCATCTGGATCGACTGGGCGGTCAGCGCGACGGCGGCACCGACGGCGGAGAACAGCAGGCCCGCCAGGAACACCTTCTTGCGTCCGTGGACCTCGCCGAACACGCCGGTGGTCAGGATGAACGCGGCCATGGGCAGGACGAACGCGTCCTGGACCCACGACAGCTGGGCCGTCGACGCGCCCAGTGCCGCCTGGATGGCCGGCAGGCTCACGGAGACGGTGGTCACCGGCAAGTAGGCGACGAATACGCCCAGGCAGGCCATGGCGAGCGTGGCAGCCCGCCGGTCGGCCGGCCCGCTCGCCGAGGATGTGACGTTCACGGATGCACTCCTTTGCGGCGCAGCGCGCCGCGATCGATGTCCAGCAGGGGGTTCGGTCCGCTCCGGGCGCCGGTGTCCCGTACGGCGCCGAGCACCGATGCGCAGGTGGAAGGCGGGGCGGGGACGGACCCGCACGCCAGCATCAGCGACCCCGGGCGGAACCAACGAGGACGCTGCTCGAATTGATCAAAAACCTCTGCGGACTCCGAACGCATGGCACACTTCCACCGTGATCGACTCCCTGGACACGCAAATCCTCCGCACACTCCAGTGCGCGCCGCGTGCCCCGTTCCGGCTCATCGGCGAAGTGAACGGGGTGTCGGAGCAGACCGCGGCCCGCCGCTATCACGCGCTGCGCCGCAGTGGTGTGATGCGCGTGGTGGGCCTGGTCGATCCCGCCGTGCACGGGGAGGCGCAGTGGGTCGCGCGCATCCGCTGCCGCCCCGACCGGGTCGGCCCGCTCGCCGACGCCCTCACCCGGCGCCCCGACATCGCCTACGCGAGCATCGCCTCCGGCGGCTCGGAGATCATCTGCGTCATCCGCTCACCGCTCGACGCCCCGCGCGAGGACATGCTGCTCCAGCAGCTGCCCAGGTCCGCCGCCGTGCTCGACATGAGCATCGATCTGCTCATCCACGCCTTCGAGAGTCCGGGCGCGGCCGGGTGGACCGGCTACGGCGGACACCTCACCCCCGAGCAGGAACAGGAGCTGACCGGCGGCCCGTCCCCCGCCCCGGCCGGCCCTCTGCTGTCCCCGACCGCCGAGGACGGCCCGCTCCTCGACGCCCTCGCCGAGGACGGCCGTACCTCGCACACGCAGCTCGCCGGGCTCACCGGCTGGTCCAAGGGCCGCGTCGCCCGCCGTCTGGAGTCCCTGGAGTCGTCCGGCACGCTCTCGTACGACATCGACCTGCTGCCCGAACGCCTCGGCCACCACCTCAACGCGACGCTCCGGCTGCGCGTCGCACCCGCCCACCTGGAACGGGCCGGGCACGAGATCGCCCGGCACGAGGAGGTCGCGTTCGCCGGTGCCACCAGCGGCGACCACAACGTGATGGCCATCGTCACCTGCCGCGACAGCGAGGACTTCTACCGCTATCTGACCACCCGCCTCGCGGCCGTGCCCGGCATCGACTCCTACGGGGTCAGCATCCGGGTCCGCCGCCTCAAGCAGGCCGCCTCCCTGATCTCCCACGGCCGGCTGGTGCATCCGGCACCCGGGTAGCGCGGGAGCCGGGTGCGGGGCACCTCAGATGAGGTTCATCGCAGCCGCGCCGCCGACTCCCCCGAGCACCATGAACACCGGCATCAGCACCTTGAGTTCCACCCAGCTGCCGGCCCGGAAGCGCATGGCCTTCGGCGGGCCGATCGGGTACCAGCGCTTGCGGCCCACCGGGATCGGCCAGAGGATCGGGCAGCCGGAGACGGTCAGCGCATCGCCGATGTCGTGGACGAGAGCGCCCAGCACGATCGGCAGCCCCAGCCAGAGGTACTCCTGGCCGGGGGCGTTGAAGAGCCAGTCCGAACCGTTGCCCGGCTTGTCCAGGACGCCCGCCAGGATCCACGCGCTGGTCGCGCCGAGCAGCCACACCAGGACGTCACTGGACATCCGGGCGGCCCGCCACAGCAGCCCCTCGACGGCCAGCACCAGGTGGACGAAGAGGATGCCCAGCACCGCCCACCGGCCGCCGGTGAACGCCGCGGCGGAGGCCCCGGCACCGATCAGGACCGCCCACAGCCAGGTGTGGGTCAGGGTCCGGTGGCCGCCGTTGCGGTTCGAGTCGCCCCGCATCTTGGTCGCCTTGTAGACGGCGTGCGAGAGCGTGTCGACTATGTCGCAGAGGCCTCGGGAGACCGGCCCGAAGGCGCGCGAGATCGTCGCCGACTTGTGGTCCAGGTCGGGCGCCAGCGCGGCGCCCGCGGAGATCAGTGCGCCGACGACCAGGACGGGCCACGGCATGGTGTGGCCCGCGGCTGCCGCAGCCGCGCCCACCCCCAGCCAGGCCGCCGCCCCTGACAGAGAGTGTGCCGGTCCCATCATGGCTGTTTCCGCCCCCGTAGGTATTGACCAGTTATTGACAAAGAGTTGACAGGTGTCGCCGTGTCCGGGCTCGGGCCACCGTCGTTGTGGCGTGGCCGAGTTGAGAGGGCAGCGTATCGTCCGTGATCTTCGTGCGGTCCTCCGGTTCCCTCATCCGGGCGGAAGGCAGGCAAGATGGGGGCGTGACCCTAATCGATCAGCTGCCCCCGACCGACGACCCCGACGCCCTCTTCGAGGCATTCTCGTCATGGACCGAGACACAGGGCATCACCCTCTATCCCGCTCAGGAAGAGGCGCTGATCGAGGTGGTCTCCGGGGCCAATGTGATCCTTTCCACCCCCACCGGCTCCGGAAAGAGCCTGGTCGCGGCCGGTGCGCACTTCACGGCCCTGGCCCAGGACAAGGTCACCTTCTACACCGCGCCGATCAAGGCGCTGGTCTCCGAGAAGTTCTTCGACCTGTGCAAGATGTTCGGCACGGAGAACGTCGGCATGCTCACCGGCGACGCCTCGGTCAACGCCGACGCCCCGGTGATCTGCTGCACCGCCGAGGTGCTGGCCTCCATCGCGCTGCGTGACGGGAAGTACGCGGACATCGGCCAGGTCGTGATGGACGAGTTCCACTTCTACGCGGAGCAGGACCGCGGCTGGGCCTGGCAGATCCCGATCCTGGAACTGCCGCAGGCCCAGTTCATCCTGATGTCGGCCACCCTCGGCGACGTCAGGATGTTCGAGGAGGACCTGACCCGCCGCACCGGCCGGCCCACCTCCGTGGTGCGCTCGGCGACGCGTCCGGTCCCGCTCAGTTACGAGTACCGGCTGACGCCGATCACCGAGACGATCACCGAGCTCCTGGACACCCGGCAGTCGCCCGTCTACATCGTGCACTTCACGCAGGCGTCGGCCGTCGAGCGGGCGCAGTCGCTGATGAGCATCAACATGTGCACCAAGGAGGAGAAGGAGAAGATCGCCGATCTCATCGGCGGCTTCCGCTTCACCACCAAGTTCGGCCAGAACCTCTCGCGTTACGTACGGCACGGCATCGGTGTGCACCACGCCGGGATGCTGCCGAAGTACCGCCGGCTCGTGGAGAAGCTCGCGCAGGCGGGGCTGCTGAAGGTGATCTGCGGTACGGACACGCTCGGCGTGGGCGTCAACGTCCCCATCCGCACGGTGCTGTTCACCGCACTCACCAAGTACGACGGCACCCGGGTGCGTACGCTGCGGGCCCGTGAGTTCCACCAGATCGCCGGCCGGGCCGGGCGGGCGGGCTTCGACACGGCGGGCTTCGTCGTCGCCCAGGCCCCCGAGCACGTCGTCGAGAACGAGAAGCTGGTCAAGAAAGCCGGCGACGACCCCAAGAAGAAGCGCAAGGTCGTCCGCAAGAAGGCGCCCGAAGGCTTCGTGTCCTGGTCGGAGACGACGTTCGACAAGCTGATCCAGTCCGATCCGGAGCCGCTGACCTCGCGTTTCCGGGTCACGCACACCATGCTGCTGTCGGTCATCGCACGTCCCGGCAACGCCTTCGAGGCGATGCGCCACCTGCTGGAGGACAACCACGAGCCGCGCAGGGCGCAGCTGCGCCACATCCGCCAGGCGATCGCCATCTACCGCTCGCTGCTGGACGGCGGCGTGGTGGAGCGGCTCGAAACCCCGGACGCGGAGGGCCGCATCGTGCGGCTCACCGTCGACCTCCAGCAGAACTTCGCGCTGAACCAGCCACTGTCCACGTTCGCGCTCGCCGCGTTCGAGCTGCTGGACGCCGACTCGCCCTCGTACGCGCTGGACATGGTCTCGGTGGTGGAGTCGACGCTCGACGACCCGCGTCAGATCCTCGCCGCCCAGCAGAACAAGGCGCGCGGTGAGGCGGTCGGGCAGATGAAGGCCGACGGCATCGAGTACGAGGAGCGGATGGAGCTCCTCCAGGACGTCACGTACCCGAAACCGCTGAGCGAGCTGCTGTGGCACGCGTACGACGTCTACCGCCAGAGCCACCCGTGGGTGGGTGACCACCCGGTATCGCCCAAGACGGTGGTCCGCGACATGTACGAACGCGCCATGACCTTCACGGAGTTCACCTCGAACTACGAGCTGGCCCGGACCGAGGGCATCGTGCTGCGGTATCTCGCGGGCGCGTACAAGGCGCTGGAACACACCATCCCGGACGACATCAAGTCCGAGGACCTGGAGGACCTCATCGCCTGGCTCGGCGAGATGGTCCGCCAGGTCGACTCCAGCCTGCTCGACGAGTGGGAGCAGCTCGCCAATCCCGAGGTGGAGACGGCCGAACAGGCGCAGGAGCGGGCCGACGAGGTCAAGCCGGTCACGGCCAACGCCCGCGCCTTCCGGGTGCTGGTCCGCAACGCGATGTTCCGCCGGGTCGAGCTGGCCGCGCTGGACCGGGTCCGCGATCTCGGCGAGCTGGACGGCGGCGCGGGCTGGGACGAGGACGCGTGGGGCGAGGCGATGGACAAGTACTGGGACGAGTACGAGGAGCTGGGCACCGGTCCGGACGCCCGCGGGCCGAAGCTGCTGAAGATCGACGAGGACGCCGAGCACGGTCTGTGGCGGGTCAGGCAGACGTTCGCCGACCCGAACGGCGACCACGACTGGGGCATCAGCGCCGAGGTCGATCTCGCCGCGTCCGACGAGGAGGGCCGGGCGGTGGTCCGCGTCACCTCCGTGGGTCAGTTGTGAGCGCGTCCGTACCGACGGCGCCGCGAGAGTGGAGACGAACAGCATGACGAACCCCGCCGAGCGCCTGGTCGACCTGCTCGACCTGGAACGGATCGAGGTCAACATCTTCCGCGGCCGCAGCCCGCACGAGTCCCTCCAGCGGGTCTTCGGCGGGCAGGTGGCCGGGCAGGCACTGGTGGCGGCCGGCCGCACCACCGACGGGGACCGGCCGGTCCATTCGCTGCACGCCTACTTCCTGCGTCCGGGCCGTCCCGGGGTGCCGATCGTCTATGACGTCGAGCGGGTCAGGGACGGCCGGTCCTTCACCACCCGCCGGGTGACGGCCGTCCAGCAGGGGCGCACCATCTTCAATCTGACGGCGTCCTTCCACCGCCCCGAGGCGGCGGGCATCGAGCACCAGCAGCCGCCGCCGCGCGTGGTCCCGGACCCGGAGGAGCTGCCGACGGTGGCCGAGGAGGTCCGCGACCATCTCGGCGCGCTTCCCGAGGCGCTGGAGCGGATGGCGCGGCGCCAGCCGTTCGACATCCGCTATGTCGACCGGCTGCGCTGGACGCAGGAGGAGATCAGGGACGCGGACCCGCGCAGCGCGGTCTGGATGCGAGCGGTCGGCCCGCTCGGCGACGACCCGCTCATCCATACCTGTGCGCTGACGTACGCGAGCGACATGACGCTGCTGGACGCGGTACGGATCCCGGTGGAGCCGCTGTGGGGGCCGCGGGGCTTCGACCTCGCCTCCCTGGATCATGCGATGTGGTTTCACCGTCCGTTCCGGGCCGACGAGTGGTTCCTGTACGACCAGGAGTCGCCGGTGGCGACGGGCGGGCGCGGTCTGGCGCGCGGCCGGATCTACGACCGCGGCGGGAATCTGCTGGTCTCGGTGGTGCAGGAGGGACTGTTCCGGCGGCTGGGCGAGCAGCCTTCCTGACAGCTCGGGTGCCGAAGCCGCCTGACGGCTCAGGTGCCGGGCAGCGGGTCCTGCTCGGCCACGCGTCGGCGGGTGCGGATGTCGGGCGGCGCCGGGTGCAGCTTGGCGTCGCAGGCGGGGCCGAGGCCGGTGCGACGCGAGGCCGTACCGGTGAGCGGGCGCCCGCACAGCCGACACCGCACCTGGCGGCGGCCGGTGGCCGCGGTGGTACCGGGCAGCGGTTCGGCGTCGGCCGCGGGCAGCGCTTCGAAGGACTCCACCCCGCGATCCTCCCAGGATCCCGGTGCTCGCGCTGAATCGCGCGCCGTCAGAAGTCCTCCACCCTCCGGGGTCCCGCGCACAGCGCCCAGATGATGAAGACATCGATGGCGATGAGCACGATGGACCACAGCGGATAGTGGGGCAGCCACATGAAGTTGGTGAGCGCCCCGAGTCCGGCCAGCACGATGCCGACGGCGCGCGCCCATGCGGATCCGGTGAACAGCGCGAGGCCGGCGAGGACGATGCCCAGGACGAGGTGGATCCAGCCCCAGCTGGTCAGGTTGAACTGGAAGACGTAGTTGCGGGTGGAGACGAAGACGTCGTCCTTGGCGATGGCCGCGATCCCCTGGAAGATCGCCATGATCCCGCCGAAGAGCATCAGAACCGCGGCGAAGACGGTCCAGCCCGCCAGGAAGGGGTGGTGCCGTGGCGGTGCTGTGTGCCGCTCGCGGTTGGCTGCCCGTGCCGGCCATATCGGCCTCCTCGGGTAGCAGAGCCACCCGGCGGGGCCCGACTGGCCCGGCCGGGCCTCCCCCGGTCCCCAGCGTGGCACGACAGCACCCGACCGGCAGCACGGCGGATCCGCGGACGGAAGCCTGGGCCGGATTCTCTCGGTGCAGAGATATCATCTCTCCTGTGAGAGAGATGGAGAACGCCGAGCCGGGCACCGTCGACGCCAGGCTCGCGGCACGGCTGGGCGAACTCCGCGCCGAGCGCGGCTGGTCGCTGGAGGAGCTGGCGCACCGTACGGGGGTGAGCCGCTCGACGCTCTCGCGGCTGGAACGCGGCGAGCTGAGCCCGACCGCCGCCCTGCTCGGCCGGCTGTGCACCGTCCACGGGCGGACCATGTCGCGGCTGCTGCTGGAGGTGGAGGCGGAGCCACCGCGGCTGGTGCCCGCCGGGCGCCAGCCGGTGTGGCGGGACGAGGAGTCCGGCTTCGTGCGCCGTTCGGTCTCGCCGCCTCATGCCGGACTGCGCGCGGAGGTCGTCGAGGGGGTGCTCGGCGCGGGTGCCGCGATCGCGTACGAGAACCCGCCCGTCCCCGGCCTGGAGCAGCACATCTGGGTCCTGGAGGGAACGGTCGAGATCACCTTGGACGACACCGTGCACACCGTCCGCACCGGCGACTGCCTGCGGTTCCGGCTGCGCGGCCCTTCGCGATTCCACTGTCCGGGCCCGGCGAGGGTCCGTTACGCACTGATGATCGTTCTGCCGTGAAAGGACCTCCCGCATGACCGAGATCGTCCCGGTGTCCGGACCCGAACTGGTCACGTACGCCGATGAGCTGGCCGCGCTCCTGGTGGAGACCGTGGACGCGGGAGCCTCTGTGGGGTTCCTCGCGCCGATGGACCGGGGCACGGCCGCCGACTGGTGGCGGGAGCGCGCCGCGTCCGTGGCGGCCGGGCACCAGCAGATCTGGATCGCCCGGGACGGTGAGCGGATCGCCGGGACCATCACTCTGGTGCGGGCACCGCTGCCGAACGCCCGCCACCGCGCGGAGGTCGCCAAGCTGATGGTCCGTCCGTCGGCGCAGGGCCGGGGTCTGGGCCGGTCGCTGCTGGACGCGGTCGAACGCTCGGCGGCCGGGAACGGCGTCACGCTGCTCGTCCTGGACACCGAGAGCGGCAGCCCCGCGGAGCGGCTCTACCGCTCCGCGGGCTGGACCGAGTGCGGCTCCGTCCCGGGCTACGCCGGCGACCCGGCGGGGGTCCTGAAGCCGACCACCTTCTACTACAAGGCGGTCGGCCCGGCCGGACCCGCGCCGGCTGGGGCGGCGAGCCCGTCTCGGTGAACACCGCGAGCCGCCGGCTGAACCGGCTGCTGGATCCGGACGGCCGTGCGGTCGGCTTCGTCCCGATGAACCTGTGGGCATAAGTGGGGACCTGTGGGCGTAAGAATGATTGTGCAAGCCACTTACGAGGAGACCCTCATGACGCTGTACGACATCCCGCTCCACACCCTGACCGGTGAGCCGACCACCCTGGGCGCCTACCGGGGCCAGGCCGTCCTGCTGGTGAACGTTGCCTCCAAGTGCGGACTGACCCCGCAGTACGCCGGCCTGGAGAGGCTCCAGAAGACTTACGGGGACCGGGGGTTCACCGTCCTCGGCGTGCCGTGCAACCAGTTCGCCGGCCAGGAGCCCGGGAGTTCGGAGGAGATCCAGGCGTTCTGCTCGGCGACGTACGGGGTGAGTTTCCCGCTACTGGAGAAGACGGACGTCAACGGCGCGGGCCGGCACCCGCTCTACGCGGAACTGACCCAGCTCGCGGACGCGGACGGCGAAGCCGGTGACGTCAAGTGGAACTTCGAGAAGTTCCTGGTCTCCCCGGCGGGCGAGCCGGTCGCCCGGCTCCGTCCCGCCACCGAGCCGGAGTCCCCGGAGCTCGTCGCCGCGATCGAGGCCCAGCTCCCCGCCTGAGCGGAAGCTGTCGGGTGACCCGCGACCGGACCGTCGCCGGTCGCCCGACGGCGCTCATGCGTGGCTGAGCAGGAGCGAGCCCTTGGGGTAGGTGACCCCGCCGTCCACATTGGCCACCTGAATGCTCACGGGGGTGCCTTCCTTGATGTTGCCGCTCTTCCACGGGCTGCAGTAGGGGGAGTTGTGACCGCGCGTGCTCACGGTCCGGTCCCAGGTCCCGTCACGGCCGATGTCGAGCTTGACCTCTATGCCCCAGCCGTCCGCGGCCGTGTCGCAGGCGCGGATCGAGTCGCCGGGGATGCCGCTGTAGGGGTCGGGGTTCCACGCGCCGTACCCGCCGAAGGTCGCCTCGATCGTCTTCGGCGCGGCGGACGCCGTGCCCTGTGCGGCGACGACGAGCCCGAACGCGGCGGCAGCGGCCAGGACGCGCCCTGCGGTGAACTTCAGCATGGGTGGTTCCCCTCCATCGACCGGGCACGATCTTCACGGGGAATCTACAGCCGAATGGCAGGTGCACACCATCCGCCCATGACACCGGCCGGCCCCCGCTCCCGCCGGTGCGGCAGGAGCGGGGGCCGGGACGTGCGGGCCGGGCCCGGATGTCAGCGGATGGGCATCCCGGACAGCGTGCGGGCGATCACCAGGCGCTGGATCTCGCTCGTGCCCTCGAAGATCGTGTAGATCGCGGCGTCCCGGTGCATCCGCTCCACCGGGTACTCACGGGTGAAGCCGTTGCCGCCGAGGATCTGGATGGCCTGCGCGGTGACCTCCTTGGCGGTCTCGCTCGCGTACAGCTTGGACATGGACCCCTCGGCGGACTCGAACGGCTTGCCGGCGGCCGCCATCCAGGACGCGCGCCAGACCAGCAGCCGGGCCGCGTCGATCCGGGTGCGCATGTCGGCGAGCTGGAAGGCGATGCCCTGGTTGTCGATGATCGGGCGGCCGAACTGGGTCCGGGTCTTCGCGTAGTCGAGCGCGACCTCGTACGCGGCACGGGCGGTGCCCACCGCCATCGCGCCGACGGCCGGACGGGACGCCTCGAACGTGGCCATCGCGGCGTTCTTCACCCGCTCGCCACCGCCGGAGGCGGCGCGCTCGTGGGCCCGCGCGAGGCGCTGGTCGAGCTTCTCCTTGCCGCCGAGCAGGCAGTGACCCGGGACGCGCACGTCCTCCAGGACGACCTCGGCGGTGTGCGAGGCCCGGATGCCGTGTTTCTTGAACTTCTGGCCCTGGGAGAGCCCGGGGGTGCCCGGCGGCACGATGAAGGAGGCGTGCCCCTTCGAACCGACCTCGGCGTCGACGACCGCGACCACGACGTGGACGTTGGCGATGCCGCCGTTGGTCGCCCAGGTCTTGGTGCCGTTGAGTACCCACTCGTCCTTGGCCTGGTCGTACACGGCGCGGGTGCGCATCGAGGCGACGTCGGAGCCGGCGTCGGGCTCGGAGGAGCAGAAGGCGGCGACCTTCACATCACTGGCGTCGCCGTACATCTGCGGGATCCAGGTGCCGATCTGCTCCTCGGTGCCGTTGGCGAGGACCCCGACGGCCGCCAGACCCGTGCCGACGATCGACAGGGCGATGCCCGCGTCGCCCCAGAACAGCTCCTCCATCGCCATCGGGATGCCGAGCCCGGTCGGGTCGAAGAACTGCTGGGCGTAGAAGTCCAGGGAGTAGATGCCGACCTTGGCCGCCTCCTGAATGACGGGCCAGGGCGTTTCCTCACGCTCGTCCCACTCCGAAGCGGCCGGACGGATCACATCCGCGGCGAAGCCGTGAAGCCAGTCACGGACCTGCTTCTGGTCGTCGTTGAGCTCGAGCGTGAACTCGGCCATTTTTCCCTCCACGTACTGCCGTGAAAAACCATTCGTTACTTGCGGTAACAACAGTCTGTTACCGGCAAGTAGCCTCTGTCAACCGGTCAGCCGCAGATCCGCGCACCGCTGGACAGGGTGTTACGTTGCGCAGGCAGGACGGACATGCACGGCCAGGGGTGGGAGAAACAGCATGGAGACCACACGACAGGCCGAGCGACAGCGGACCGCGGCCGAGCGCCGCCGCCGTGAGCTGCTCGAGGCCGCCGACCGCGTGGTGCTCAGGGACGGCCCGGGGGCCTCGATGAACGCCATCGCGGCGGAGGCCGGGATCACCAAGCCCATTCTCTACCGGCACTTCGGCGACAAGGGCGGTCTCTACCGCGCCCTGGCCAAGCGGCACACCGACGCGCTGCTCAGCGCACTGCGGGCGGCGCTCGACGCCCCCGCCGACCGCCGCGCCCGGGTCGAGGCGACACTCGACACCTACCTCGCCGCGATCGAGGCCCGTCCGCAGGTCTACCGGTTCCTGATGCATCCGTCCGACGACGCGGCGCCCTCGCCCGAGCAGGGCTTCGACGTGGGACGCCACTCGGCCCCGCTGCTGCGCCGCCTCGGCGAGGAGCTCGCCGCGGTCATCGCCGAGCGGGTGGACCTCGGGCCGGACAGCCAGGTCATGGCCCGGATCTGGGGCCACGGAATCGTCGGCATGATGCACGCGGCGGGCGACTGGTGGCTGGGTGAACGGCCCTGCACACGGGCCCAGTTGGTGAGCAGCCTGGCCGATCTGCTGTGGGGCCGGCTGTCCGCGGTGGACGACCGCCCCGGCGGCCCCGGGTTCTGAGCCCCCGGGTTCCGAGCCTCCGAGTTCTGAGCCCCCGGACGCCGCCCGGTCAGCCGGAACGCCCCCAGGGCGCCCGGCGGGCCGCGCGCAGGGCGCGTGTCCGGCGCAGCCCGGTCAGCCGGTCGGTGTAGACGGTGCCGTCGAGGTGGTCGCACTCGTGCTGGAGGCAGCGGGCGAAGAAGCCGGTGCCGCTGACCCGGACCGGCTCCCCCTCGACCGTGACCCCCTCGACGACGGCGTGGTCGAAGCGGGGCGTGCCGGCCTCGATGCCCGGCAGCGAGAGACAGCCCTCCGGGCCCCGTACCGTGATGCCGTCGGCCTCGACGAGCGTCGGGTTGACGAGGTGCCCCAGGTGCCGGACGTCCTCGTCGTCGGGGCAGTCGTAGACGAACACCCGCAGCGGCACGCCGACCTGATTGGCCGCCAGCCCGACACCCTGCGCCGCGTACATCGTGGCGTACATGTCCTCGACCAGCCGGGCGAGCGAGGGACCGAAGTCCGTGACCGGTTCGCAGGCGCCGTGCAGCACGGGGTCGCCGAGCAGACTCATGGCCCGGACACGTCCGGAACTGCCGGGGATCGGGCGGTTTCGCATGGCGGTCATCGTACGGTCCGCGGGAACGTCGAACACACGGCCGCCGCCCGCGGGACGGCTGCACCGAGGTGGGACCGCCGGCACCCGCGGCCGGGGACGGCGTGACCTCGGTCACGCCGGCATCGGTGCAGAGCTGCCGCCCTGCTCATTTCCCCGCCCGGCGGGCGACGGACGAGCCCCACGGGCACCCCCGCGCCGCGGGGAGCGGGCGCGGGCAGTGAGAGCATGATGAGGAGTCAGACCCTCCCGGCTCCGTCCGGCATCACACCGGACCGGACACGGCCGAGGTCCCGCCCGCGAGGAACCACGCCCCTCTTGAGCTGCGTGACCGCGGGTTTTTCGGCATGGTGTCACTTCACCCACCCCACATTCCACCGGAACTCCACGTCCCGAGCGGTGCCGCCGTGCCTCCGCCGCGCCGGACATCGATAGGCTGGGCGCGGACCGATGCAAGGAGGATCTAGGACGATGGCAGGCAACACGGAGCCGTTGTCGCCGCGGGCCAAGCTGGCCGTGACGGCGGGCAAGGCCGCTGCGGCGGTGTCGCGGGCAGCCGGGCGGGGCAGCGGATCGGTGATCGGCGGCCGGGTGGCGCTCAAGCTCGACCCCGACCTGCTCGGGCGGCTGGCACAGCACCTGGACGTGATCCTGGTGTCGGCGACGAACGGCAAGACGACCACGACCCGGCTGATCGCCGAGGCACTGCGGGCCGCCGGCCCGGTCGTGTCGAACGCGCTCGGCGCCAACATGCCCGCGGGCATCACCTCGGCCCTGGCCGGCGGCTCGGACGCGCAGTACGGCGTGATCGAGGTGGACGAGAAGTACCTCGCCGGGGTCGCCCGCGACACGACGCCCAAGGTGATCGCGCTGCTCAACCTCTCCCGCGACCAGTTGGACCGGGCCGCGGAGACCCGGATGCTCGCCGAGAAGTGGCGCGAGGGGCTGTCCGGCTCGAAGGCCGTGATCATCGCCAACGCCGACGACCCGCTGATCGTCTGGGCCGCTTCCTCCTCCCCCAACGTGGTGTGGGTCGCGGCCGGACAGGCGTGGAAGGACGACGCCTGGTCCTGCCCGTCCTGCGGCGGTGTGATGCAGCGCCCCGGCGACGACTGGTTCTGCGGCGAGTGCGGTTTCCGCCGCCCGCCCCCCAGCTGGGTGCTGCACGGTGACTACGTGCTGGACCCGCACGGCTCGGCCTGGCCGATCCACCTCCAGCTTCCCGGCCGCGCCAACAAGGCCAACGCCACCAGTTCGGCCGCCGTGGCAGCCGTCTTCGGAGTGCCGCCCCAGGTCGCCCTGGAGCGGATGTACCACGTGCAGGCCGTCGCCGGCCGCTACGACGTGGTCACCTTCCTCAACCGTGAGCTGCGTCTCCTGCTGGCGAAGAACCCGGCGGGCTGGCTGGAGACCTTCTCGCTGATCGATCCGCCGCCCACCCCGGTGATCCTCTCCGTCAACGCCCGCGGCGCCGACGGCACGGACACCTCCTGGCTGTGGGACGTCGACTACACCCAGCTCGCGGGTCACCCGATCTTCGTGCTCGGCGACCGCAAGCTGGACCTCGCGGTCCGGCTCGAAGTGGCCGGTCTCGACTTCCGGGTCTGCGAGAACCTCGACGAGGCCGTGCAGCAGGCACCTCCCGGCCGCATCGAGGTCATCGCCAACTACACCGCCTTCCAGGATCTGCGCCGTCGTGTCGGCAACTGACCCCGGCCCCGGCCCCCTCCGGAGAGGACGAAGCATGAGCAACAACAGCCTGCGGCTGGTGTGGGTCTACCCGGACCTGCTGAGCACCTACGGCGACCAGGGCAACGCTCTGGTGGTGGAGCGCAGGGCCCGTCAGCGCGGTCTCGACGTGTCGCGCGTCGACGTACGCAGCGACCAGCCGGTTCCCACGTCGGGCGACATCTACCTGATCGGCGGCGGTGAGGACCGTCCGCAGCGGCTCGCCGCGGAGCGGCTGCGCCGCGACGGCGGTCTGAGCCGGGCCGCGTCCAACGGCGCGATCATCTTCTCGGTCTGCGCCGGCTACCAGATCCTCGGCCACGAGTTCGTCAACGACCTGGGCGAGCGCGAGCAGGGCCTCGGACTGCTCGACGTGGTCTCCACCCGCGGCGAGGGCGACCGCTGCGTCGGCGACGTGCTCGGGGACATCGACCCACACCTCGGGCTGCCGCCGCTGACCGGTTTCGAGAACCACCAGGGCGTCACCCATCTCGGTCCGACGGCACGCCCGTTCGCCCGGGTGCAGTTCGGCCGGGGCAACGGCACCGGGGACGGCACGGAGGGCGCGTACAACGACACCGTCTTCGGTACGTACATGCACGGGCCCGTGATGGCGCGCAACCCGCTGATCGCCGACCTGCTGCTGAAGCTGGCGCTCGATGTGAACGCGCTGCCGCCGACCGACGACCGCTGGTACGAGGCGCTGCGCGCCGAGCGGATCGCGTCGGCGACACAGCCCGTCTGATGAGGCGAAATCCGCTCAGCTGAGCGGAGTCCAGCAGGCGGACGCCGGGTTCGGTCCCGCCACCCTGCGCCGGTAGGGTGGCGGGATTCCAGCCGGACGACGTGGTCCGGCCGTCGGTCCACGTTGCAAAGGTTTCCCGGGCAATGCGAATTGGTGTGCTCACCTCCGGCGGCGACTGCCCCGGCCTCAATGCGGTCATCCGTTCCGTCGTCCACCGCGCGGTGGTCGACCACGGTGACGAGGTCATCGGCTTCCACGACGGGTGGCGGGGCCTCCTGGAGTGCGACTACCGCAAGCTCGACCTCGACGCGGTCGGCGGCATCCTCGCCCGCGGCGGCACGATCCTCGGATCCTCCCGGGTCCAGCCCGCGCACCTGCGCGGTGGCGTGGAACAGGCCAGGGGCCACGTGGCCGACCTCGGCCTCGACGCGATCATCCCGATCGGCGGCGAGGGCACCCTCAAGGCGGCCAGCCTCCTGTCCGAGGCGGGGCTGCCGATCGTCGGCGTACCGAAGACCATCGACAACGACATCGCCTCCACCGACGTGACCTTCGGCTTCGACACCGCAGTGGGCGTGGCCACCGAGGCCCTCGACCGGCTGAAGACCACCGCCGAGTCCCACCAGCGGGTCATGATCGTCGAGGTCATGGGCCGTCACACCGGCTGGATCGCCCTGCACTCGGGCATGGCGGCCGGCGCGCACGCCATCGTCGTCCCCGAGCGGCCCTTCGACATCGACGAGCTGACCGAGCTGGTCGGCCGGCGCTTCTCGGCCGGCAAGAAGTTCGCGATCGTCGTGGTCGCCGAGGGCGCGAAGCCGCGGGCGGGCTCCATGGAGTTCGAGTCGGGCGTCAAGGACGTCTACGGTCACGAGCGCTTCGCGGGCGTGGCCACCCAGCTCTCCATCGAGCTGGAGCAGCGCCTCGGCAAGGAGGCCCGCCCGGTGATCCTCGGCCATGTGCAGCGCGGTGGGACGCCGACCGCGTACGACCGGGTCCTGGCGACCCGCTTCGGCTGGCACGCGGTGGAGGCGGCGCACCGCGGCGAGTTCGGCATGATGACGGCGCTGCGCGGCACGGACATCACCATGGTCCCGCTCGCGGACGCGGTGGAGACCCTGAAGACGGTCCCGGCCGAGCGGTACGCCGAGGCCGAGTGTGTGCTCTGAGCGGCACCACCACCTGAGGACTGCCCCCGGCCGCAACCGCGGCCGGGGGCAGTTCTACTCTGGTCGGGACAACCGGCACGAAACGGGGACGTCCCGGCGCCCCCATCAGGAGTGAACAGATGGATCACAGCGGGCACGGCATGAACATGGATCTGCCGCCGTTCACGCTGGGACGCGGGCTCCAGTTCTCCGCGGACCCGATCTTCCTGATCGGCTGCGTGCTCGCCGTGGTCCTTTACGGGTACGCGGTGCTGCGGCTGCGCAGGCGCGGGGACGGATGGCCGGTCAACCGGATCGTCTTCTTCGTCATCGGTGTGCTGAGCATCGCCCTGGTGATGTGTACCAAGCTCAACGACTACGGCATGGTCATGTTCAGCGTGCACATGGTGCAGCACATGGTGATCAGCATGCTGTCACCGATCCTGCTGCTGCTGGGCGCACCCATGACGCTCGCGCTGCGTGCGCTGCCGGTCGCGGCGCGTGGCCGGAAGGGGCCGCGTGAACTGCTGCTGATGCTGCTGCACAGCCGGTACATGAAGGTCATCACGCATCCGGTGTTCACGATCCCGCTCTTCATCGCCAGCCTGTACGGCCTGTACTTCACCCCGATCTTCGACTACCTGATGGGCTCGACGGCCGGGCACCTCGCGATGATGCTGCACTTCCTCGCGGTCGGCCTGGTCTTCTTCTGGCCGATCATGGGCATCGATCCGGGGCCGCACCGCCCGGGTTATCTGCTGCGGATGCTGGAGCTGTTCGCCGGGATGCCGTTCCACGCGTTCTTCGGCATCGCGCTCATGATGGCCTCCCAGCCCATGGTCGAGGTCTACAAGAACCCGTCGGCCTCCCTCGGCATCGACGCCCTGTCCGACCAGAACGCGGCGGGCGGGATCGCCTGGGCGTTCAGCGAGATCCCGTCGGTGCTGGTGCTGCTCGCCCTGGTTTTCCAGTGGTACCGCTCGGATCAGCGGACCGCGAAGCGCTCGGACCGCGCCGCGGACCGCGACGGGGACCAGGAGCTTCACGCGTACAACGCCTATCTCGCCTCGTTGCAGGCGCGCGGACAGTAGCGGTGGACATGCCTTCGGGGTGACGATGGCAGTCACGGCCGCGCGGCCGACGAGGAGCGTGCGCGCATGTCCGGATCCACGAAGACCATGGGAGTGCTCACCGTAGGAGCGCTGGTGACGGTCACCGGCTACACGGTGGCGCTGGGGAGCAACGGCTGGCTCTGGTTCGGCTGGGTGGTGCTGGGGCTGATAACGATCGGAATGGTGGCCACCCGCGAGACCTGAGCCGGGTGAGGCTCCGGCCCAGGCCGGCCCGGCGGGCTCAGAAGCGGAACACCGGGCCGGTGGCCGCGTCCAGCACGCACGCGTTGCGGAACGTGTGCTTCCAGTCGACGGCGCCGCCCCGGGCGGTGACGGTCACCGGGTCGTACGCGTAGGTGCACGGATGCGGATCACCGGCGAGGGCGTCGAAGTCACCGTCCGCCTCGTCGAGGGCCGCGCAGGCGCCGGCCGCGTCGGGGTGCCGGCCCTCGGGACCGGGCGGGCAGTTCAGGACGAGCCCGCGGATCCAGGTGTTCTCGCCGCCGGAGACGGTCAGGAGGATTCCCCGGTCCGGTGCCGGGGCTGCCACAGCGGGCACGGCCGCGCCGAGGGGCAGCAGGGCGGCGATGGCGAGGACGGCGCGCACACGCATGGCGGGGCTCCTGGGGTGAGCGTGAGGGGGTGACCGCGGCTTGCGGACCCGGCCAGATCATCCCGGCGCCGCTGCCGTGACAAGCCGCCGCGCCGCACGCACCGCCTCCCGGCGACCGGGTGGGCCCGGCCGGAGTACGGATGACCGGCCTCCGCCCGCCCGCACCGCCCGTACACGTCGCGTGGGCCTTCGCGTACACCTTCGCGTACGGGGAACGGCCCGCCCGGAGGTGCCTCGCGGGCCTCTCGCCCCTCATGCGCCGAAGCCAGCCGTCTGTCACTCTCCGTCGCAGCAGCCGAGCACGCGGTGGACGTGTATGAGGTGTCGGCCCCCCGACACAAACACTCTCCCTCGCCGTGCGTCGCCCCTCCGTCGCCGTGCGTCGCCACGTCTCCTGGCAGGCGCGTCTCCCCCGTTTACCGCTCACCTCACGGCACCGCCCTCCCCCGGTCCGCAGGCGTACCGCGGCGGCCTCCGGGGCAGTCCGGCGCCGACGCGCCCCCGTCGAGAGGCACACCCTCGGTCACCGAACGCATCTATCCAGAGCGTCACCACTCGCCCCCGTCGAAGGCTCCGCACAGCCGCCCGGACGCGAATGCGAACGCCGGCCGCCGGGTTCGACAGCCTCGTCCGGGAACCGTCAACCAAGCGCCATACAGGGCCCGTTCGACGTGTGGCCGAGTTAACGCGCTCTTAAGGCAGTTGTGATTTAAGTCTTGACAGGTGCCTATCACCACGCCACTTTGGGAGCGCTCCCACAATCAAGACTTGCACACTCCACTCCCCTCCCCTCTCCCCCAATGCCGGGTGACGAGACGGGCGGTTCGGGGCGCAGCCGCGCTCCCCGGCCCGTTCCGCGCTGCCCGGCAGAGGAAGGCGTTTGTCATGAGCTTGGTGAAGCGCTGCAGGCACAGCCGCACCGGAGGGCTCCCGGCTCTTCCGGCCGGCGCCCTCGCCCTCGCCACCACCCTGGTGGGCGGGCCTGCGGCCGCGGCCCAACAGGGCACTTTGCATGAACTCGCCGCCGCCCAGGGCAAGTACTTCGGCTCCGCCACCGACAATCCCGAACTGCCCGATGCCGCGTACGCGGCCACCCTGGGCTCCGAGTTCGGGCAGATCACCCCGGGCAACTCCATGAAGTGGGACACCACCGAGCCCGCCCAGGGCCGGTTCGACTTCGCCGAGGGGGACGTGGTCACCGACTTCGCGCGGCAGCACGGCCAGACCGTACGCGGCCACACCCTCGTCCGGCACAGCCAACTGCCCGGCTGGGTCGGCGCGCTGCCGTCGGCGCAGGTGGAGGCGGCGATGACGAACCACATCACCGAGGAGGTCACGCACTACCGCGGTGCGGTCACCGCCTGGGACGTGGTGAACGAACCGTTCAACGAGGACGGGACCTTCCGCACGAGTCCCTTCCACACCGCCATGGGCAGCGACTACATCGCCACCGCCCTGCGTGCCGCGCACGCCGCGGACCCGGACGCCCGGCTCTACCTCAACGACTACAACATCGAGGGGCTCGGCGCGAAGAGCGATGCGATGTACGACCTGGTGAGCGAGCTGATCGACGAGGGCGTACCGCTGGACGGCGTCGGGATGCAGGCGCACCTGGCCGTGCAGTACGGCTTCCCGTACAAAATGCGGGAGAACATGCGGAGGTTCGCCGGCCTCGGTCTCGATGTCGCCGTCACCGAGCTCGACGTGCGGATGCAACTGCCCGCCGAAGCGGCCAGGACGGCCACCCAGTCCTCCTACTACCAGCAGGTCGTCGAGGCCTGCCTGGCGGTCGAGCGCTGTGTGGGCATCACCGTGTGGGACTACACGGACAAGTACTCCTGGGTCCCGGGCACGTTCCCCGGTGAGGGTGCGGCGAATCTCTACGACGAGAACCTCGCGCCGAAGCCGGCTTACGAGGCGGTACGGGCCGCACTGGGCGGCGGGGACGACGGCGGCGGGGAGGGCGGCGACCCGGGCGCGCTGAAGGTGCTCTACCGCAACAGCGACGGCTCGGCCACCGACAACCAGATCAAGCCGGGCCTCCAACTCGTGAACACCGGTGGCACGGCGGTCAGCCTCGCGCCTGTGACGGTCCGGTACTGGTTCACGGGCGACAACGGGGCTTCCGCGTACAACAGTTGGTGCGACTGGTCCCCGATCGACTGCTCCACCGTGACCCACCGCGTCGTCGCCGCTGCCACCCCGGTGGCAGGCGCCGACCACTACCTCGAAGTGGGCTTCACCGGCGGCACTCTGGCGCCGGGCGCCTCCACGGGCGAGATCCAGCTGCGCCTGAACAAGGCGGACTGGTCGGACTTCGACGAGTCGGACGACTACAGCCACGACGACGCCACCTCGTACGCGGACGCCGCGAAGATCGCCGCTTACGTCGACGGCGAGCTCGCCCGGGGCATCGAGCCCTGACCGCCGGCGCACACCGCGTCCGCCTCTCCGCTCCTCCCCCGTCCCCACTTCACGTCCCTCCCCTCCGTCCCCTCCCTCCCCAACGACACCCGCCACTGGAGGATTTGTGTCGATATCACGTAGAACATTCAGCAGCGCCCTGGGCGGCAGCCTGCTCGCCATGGGCCTGGCACAGGGCACCGCCGTCGCCGGGACCGCCACCCCGGCGGCCGCCGGCGGTGCCCGCGCCACGGTGGCCGACGACCCCTATACCCAGGCTTTCCTGACCCAGTACGGGAAGATCAAGGCGGCGGCGAACGGCTACTTCAGCCCGGAGGGTCTCCCGTACCACTCGGTCGAGACCCTGATGGTCGAGGCGCCGGACCACGGCCACGAGACCACGTCGGAGGCCGTCAGCTTCTGGATGTGGCTGGAGGCGGCGTACGGGCGGGTGACCGGTGACTGGGCGCCGTTCAACGCGGCCTGGGCGGTGGCGGAGAAGACGATCATCCCGCAGCACGCCGACCAGCCGACCAGCGACGCGTACAACCCCGGGGCCCCCGCGACCTACGCACCCGAGCACCCGCTGCCGGACGACTACCCCTCCGCCCTCGACGGCACGGTCCCGGTCGGCACGGATCCGCTCGCCACCGAACTCGCCGCGTCCTACGGGACGATGGACGTCTACGGCATGCACTGGCTGATGGACCTGGACAACATCTACGGCTACGGCAACAAGCCGGGCACCGGCGGCGAGTCCGGTCCGGGCGCCGGCGCCTCCTACATCAACACCTACCAGCGCGGTGCGCAGGAGTCGGTGTGGGAGACGGTCCCGCAGCCCACCACCGACCTCTTCGGCTACGGCGGCCCCAACGGGTACCTGGATCTCTTCGTCGGTGACGCGAGCTACGCCGAGCAGTGGAAGTACACCAACGCGCCGGACGCCGACGCCCGCGCGGTGCAGGCCGCCTACTGGGCGCTGCGCTGGGCCTCGGACCAGGGCAAGGAGAGCGAGGTCGCCGCCTCGGTGGCGAAGGCCGCCAAGATGGGCGACTACCTGCGCTACGCCATGTTCGACAAGTACTTCAAGCGGATCGGTGACTGCACCGACCCGGGCTCCTGTCCCGCCGCATCGGGCCGGGACTCCCAGCACTACCTGCTGTCCTGGTACTACGCCTGGGGCGGCGCCGCCGCGGGCAGCGGCGGCGGCTGGGCGTGGCGCATCGGTGACGGCGCCTCCCACCAGGGATACCAGAACCCGCTCTCCGCCTGGGCGCTGTCCAACGTACCGGCGCTGACGCCCAGGTCGGCGACGGCCAGGGGCGACTGGTCCAAGAGCCTGACCCGGCAGCTGGAGTTCCTGACCTGGCTGCAGTCCAGCGAGGGCGCCTTCGCCGGCGGCTGCACCAACAGCTGGGAGGGCGCGTACGGCGAGCCGCCGGCCGGGACGCCCACGTTCTACGGCATGGCCTACGACTGGCAGCCGGTCTACCACGACCCGCCGAGCAACAACTGGTTCGGCTTCCAGGCGTGGGGCATGGAGCGTGTCGCCGCGTACTACTACGTCACCGGCAACGCGTCCGCGCAGGCGGTGCTCGCCAAGTGGGTCGCCTGGGCCTCCGGTGAGACGACGGTGGGCGCCGACGGCACGTTCCGGTTCCCCTCCACCCTGAGCTGGACGGGACAGCCCGACACCTGGGACGCGGCGTCCCCCGGGGACAACGCCGGCCTGCACGTCTCGGTCGTGGACTACGCCAACGACGTCGGCGTGGGCGCCGCGTACGTGAAGACGCTCACCTACTACGCCGCCAAGTCGGGTGACGAGGACGCCGCGGCGCTGGCCAAGGCGCTGCTGGACGCGATGGCGCTGAACACCACCGACAAGGGCATCTCGGTGCCGGAGACCAGGAAGGACTACAACCGGTTCAACGACGAGGTGTACATCCCGGCCGGGTGGTCGGGCACGATGCCGAACGGCGACACCGTCGAGCCGGGCGCGACCTTCATCGACATCCGCAGCTGGTACCGGGACGACCCGGACTGGCCGAAGGTACAGGCCTACCTGGACGGCGGCGCCGCCCCCTCCTTCACGTACCACCGCTTCTGGGCACAGGCGGCACTCGCACTGGCCTTCGCGATCTACGCGGAGCTGCTGGTGGAGGGCGGCGGGACCGGCGGGGACACCGAGGCGCCGACGGTGCCGGGCGGGCTCACCGTGACAGCGACGAGCAGCAGCAGCGTGTCGCTGTCCTGGTCGGCCGCCACCGACAACGTCGCGGTGACCGGCTACGACGTGTACCGCAACGGGGTGCTGGCGGGCAACGCGGCCACGCGTACGTTCACCGACACGGATCTCGCCCCGGCCACCGAGTACAGCTACGCCGTCGCTGCCCGGGACGCGGGCGGCAACACCTCGGCGCTGTCGGCCTCGGTCACCGCCACCACGGAGTCCGGCGGTTCCTCCGGCACCGGTGCGGTGAAGGTCCAGTACAAGAACGCCGACTCCTCCGCCACCGACAACCAGATCCGGATGGGCCTCCAGGTCCTGAACACGGGCAGCACCCCGGTCGACCTGTCCACGGTGACGGTCCGGTACTGGTTCTCCTCCGACGGCGGCGCGAGCACCTTCGGCACGTACTGCGACTACGCCGCGCTCGGCTCGGCGAACATCACCCACCAGGTGGTCGCCGCGGCCGGCCCGGGGACCGGCGCCGACCGGTATCTGGAGGTCGGCTTCACCGGTGGCGCGGGCACCCTGGCCGGGGGCGCCTCGACGGGCGAGCTCCAGCTGCGCCTCAACAAGAGCGACTGGTCGAACTTCGACGAGAGCGACGACTACAGCCGCGCCACCAACACCGTGTACGGCGACGCGTCGAAGGTCGCGGCGTACGTGGGCGGGACGCTTGCCTGGGGGATCGAGCCATGAGCGGCCACCGCGTCACAAGCACGGCGGCCGGACGCACCGGTCCCCGGTTCCCGGCTCTGACCGGGGCATTGGCAGCCTTCCTCCTCGCCGCGGCAGCGACGCTCACCGGCGCCTCCCCGGCCTCGGCGGCCCCGGTCACCGACTGCACTCCGTGGGGGACCACCGAACTCCGGGGCGGTGAGTACCTGTACCAGCAGAACGAGTGGAACTCCGAGACCGAGCAGTGCGTCGATGTGGACCCGGACACGGGAGCCTGGAGCGTCACCACGTCCTCGTTCTCGCTGCCGACGAACGGTGCGCCGGCCACGTATCCCTCCAGTTACAAGGGCTGCCACTGGGGTCTGTGCACGGCGGACAGCGGGCTGCCGCTGCGGGTCGACGAGCTGGGCAGCGTACGTACCGACTGGTCGACCACCCAGGTCGGCTCCGGCGCGTACAACGTGTCGATGGACCTCTGGTTCAACTCGGCGCCGGTAACCGACGACCAGCCGGACGGCACCGAGCTGATGATCTGGATGAACCGTCGCGGCGGAGTCCAGCCCATCGGGTCGCGCACCGCCACCGTCCAGCTCGACGGCCGGACCTGGGACGTGTGGACCGGGCCGGGCGCCTCGGGCTGGAAGGTGATCTCGTACGTGCTTCAGGACGGCGCCACCGAACTCACCGACTTCAGTGTGAAGGGCCTCATCGACGACGGTGTCGGCCGCGGCTCGATCAGCCCGGCCCACTACCTGATCGACGCGGAGGCCGGGTTCGAGATCTGGCAGGGCGGCCAGGGCCTGGGGATGAACGAGTTCTCCTTCGCCGCGAGCACGGAGCCGGAGAGCGGCGGGACGGCCGGCACGCTCAAGGCGCAGTACAAGAACAACGACGCGTCGCCCGGCGACAACCAGATCAGGCCCGGCCTCCAACTGGTGAACACCGGCACCACGCCCGTCGATCTGAGCAAGGTCTCCCTGCGCTACTGGTTCAGCGGTGAGTCCGGTGCGGCCTCGTACGGCACCGCGTGCGACTACGCGGTGATCGGCTGCGGCACCGTCACCCACCGGGTGCAGCCGGCCGAATCCCCCGGACCGGGCGCGGACCACTACCTGGAGGTCGGCTTCACCGGCGGCAGCCTGGCCGCGGGCGCGGCCACCGGTGAGATCCAGCTGCGGCTCAACAAGGCCGACTGGTCGGCCTTCGACGAGTCCGACGACTACAGCAGGACCGCCGGCACGGCCTTCGCCGACACCTCGAAGGTCGCCGTGTACGTCGACGGCGCCCTGGTCTCGGGCACCGCACCGTGACCGGCCGCTGAACCCGGCCACCCCACCGCACTCCCGATGGCGGGTCGCCCATCCGCCCCGCTGTACCCGCCATCGGGGCACCACCGACGACCTCACCGACGACCGCCGTCCCCGCCGACGGCGGCCGACGGGGCGGGCCCCGACCGGGCCCACCCCCGGCAACACCCCCACGAACCCGTCTGCGGGGAGCTTCCGCAGACGTACGAGAGGAGCACGGAGCCGCAATGAGAACCAGAGGCACCATCATGCACGGGCTACGCCGAAGACTGGCCGCACTCTCCGCCCTGGCCATGGGCGCGGCACTGGCGGTCGCCATCCCCACCCCCGCCTCGGCGGCGGCACGGGTGGACAACCCCTATGTGGGCGCCACGGCATACGTGAACCCCGACTGGTCCGCCAAGGCTGCGGCCGAACCGGGCGGCAGCTCCATCGCCGACGAACCGGGATTCGTCTGGATGGACCGCATCGCGGCCATCGAGGGCACGGCCGGGGCGAAGAGCCTGCGCGAGCACCTCGACACGGCACTGGACCAGGGCGCCAACCTGTTCCAGGTCGTCATCTACGACCTGCCGGGACGGGACTGCGCCGCGCTGGCGTCCAACGGTGAGCTCGGGCCCACCGAGCTGGACCGGTACAAGGACGAGTACATCGACCCGATCTCCGAGATCCTCGCCGACCCGGCGTACGCGAACCTGCGCATCGTCACCATCATCGAGCCCGACTCGCTGCCCAACCTGGTCACCAACGCCGGCGGATCCGAAGGCTCCACCGACGCCTGCGCGACCATGAAGGCGAACGGCAACTACGAGAAGGGTGTCGGCTACGCCCTGCACACCCTCGGTGCCATTCCCAACGTCTACAACTACGTCGACGCCGCCCACCACGGCTGGCTGGGCTGGGACTCCAACTTCGTCCCGGCGGCCCAGGAGTTCAAGAAGGCCGCCACGTCGGAGGGCGCCACGGTCGCCGACGTCACGGGCTTCATCGTGAACACGGCCAACTACTCGGCTCTCAAGGAGCCGAACTTCAAGGTCACCGACACGGTGAACGGCACCCAGGTCCGCCAGTCCAAGTGGATCGACTGGAACTACTACGTCGATGAGCTGTCGTTCGCCCAGGCGCTGCGCACCGAGCTGGTGAGCCAGGGCTTCGCCTCGAACATCGGCATGCTGATCGACACGGCCCGCAACGGCTGGGGCGGCAGCGACCGGCCCGCCGGCCCCGGGCCGCAGACCAGTGTGGACGCCTATGTCAACGGCGGCCGGGTCGACCGGCGCATCCACGCGGGCAACTGGTGCAACCAGACCGGTGCCGGCATCGGCGAGCGTCCCACCACCGCCCCCGAGCCCGGCATCGACGCGTACGTCTGGGCCAAGCCCCCGGGCGAGTCGGACGGCAACAGCGCCCCCGTCGACAACGACGAGGGCAAGGGCTTCGACCGGATGTGCGACCCCACGTACACCGGTAACGGCCGCAACGGCAACAGCCTGACCGGTGCCCTGCCGAACTCCCCGCTCGCGGGTCACTGGTTCTCCGCGCAGTTCCAGGAGCTCATCCGCAACGCCTACCCGGCGCTCGACGGCAGCAGCGGCGGTGGCAATGACACCCAGGCGCCGACCGCGCCCACCGGAGTGACCGTCACGGCGAAGACCAGCGGCAGTGTCTCGCTGTCCTGGACCGCGTCGACCGACAACACCGGCGTGACCGGCTACGACGTGTTCCGCGGCGGGGTGAAGGCGGGCTCCACCACCACGACCTCGTACACGGACACCGGTCTGACCGCCGAGACCGCCTACAGCTACACGGTCAAGGCCAAGGACGCGGCCGGCAATGTGTCGGCGGCCTCCGCCGCGGTCTCCGCCACCACGTCGGCGGGCGGCGGCACCGGGACGGGCACGCTGAAGGTCCAGTACAAGAACACCGACTCCTCCGCCACCGACAACCAGATCCGGATGGGTCTGCAACTGGTCAACACCGGCAGCACCTCGGTGGACCTGTC
Source organism: Streptomyces sp. NPDC050423 (assembly GCF_040655445.1). Classification (NCBI taxonomy): domain Bacteria; kingdom Bacillati; phylum Actinomycetota; class Actinomycetes; order Kitasatosporales; family Streptomycetaceae; genus Streptomyces; species Streptomyces sp. NPDC050423. The sequence continues at coordinate 23,817 of NZ_JBFAJY010000018.1, read as the reverse complement.
CACGGTGAAGGTGCGGTACTGGTTCACCCCCGAGGCCGGCGCGTCCACCTTCGGCACCGCGTGCGACTACGCGGTGATCGGCTGCGGAAACCTGACCCACGGTGTGCAGTCCTCCGGCAGCTCCGCGGCCGGTGCCAGCCACTACCTGGAGGTCGGCTTCGGCAGCGGCACGCTCGCCGCGGGCGCCTCCACGGGTGAGATGCAGCTGCGGCTGAACAAGAGCGACTGGTCCAACTTCGACGAGACGGACGACTACAGCCGTTCGACGGCCACGAGCTACGCCGACGCGTCGAAGATCGGCGTCTACGTGACCGGCGCGCTCGCCTGGGGCACCGCGCCCTGACCTTCCCGACCGCCCGGGAAACCGACCGGTCATCCCCTGGCACCGCCCCCTGCCGGACATCCGGCAGGGGGCGGTGCCGCGCCCGCGATACGAACGACCGGGGCCGGTGAAGCACCGGCACGGCGCCCCAACGCCCCGCACCCGGCTGCGGTTCCGTCGCCGCCGAATGGCACACTCCCCCCATGGACACCGCACCGGAGACGACAGGCCATCGGGGGGCGGCCGCATGGACCGTAGCCCTCGCGGTACTCGGAGCATTCACCGGCTTGGTCTGGGACGGACCGTTCCTCGCCGTCACCTGCGGCCTCTCGCTGGGAGGCGGCGCGGCCCTGGGCACGGTCCTCTCACGCCGCCGGATGATCACGACCATCCAGGAGGACCGGGGGAAGGCCGTCGCGCTCGGGTACGCCGACGGGATCGGGGAGATGGTGGTGCTGGGGATATCCGCCTACGGAGTCTCCGTGTTCCCGCTCTCCGGCCCCGACGCGGTGCACCCCGCCGAGCGCACGGCGCGCCGCCAGGCCGCCTACCGGCTCACCGCCGCAGACGACCTCCCGCACCACATCCGCGAGGCCGCGGCCGCCGCGCTCGAAGCGATCGACGAGGAGCGGGACGTGGAGGCCCGGTCCGCCATCGAGGACCTCATGAAGGCCGTCCACGAACAGCGCCGCGCCGTCTGACCCCCGGTACGGAGGGGAGCGCGTCGGTGAGCCCGCTGTCCGGGGTCACGACCGCGACTACGCCGGCCGGGGAGAGGCGGCACAGGGGCGGCATCGACCCGCCCGATGACGGGGGGGGACGGGACGGCGGCTGCACATAAGGTGGCCTCTGCTGAGGTCTCCACCGACCTGGCAGAACGCAGCTGTGGAGCCGATCCGGCCGAACTGGGAGCCGCCCCGTGTTCTATTACCTGCTCAAGTACGTCGTCCTGGGGCCGCTGCTGCGGTTGTTCTTCCGCCCGGTCATCGAGGGCACGGAGCACATTCCGGTGGACGGTGCGGCGATCGTCGCCGGCAATCATCTGTCGTTCTCCGACCACTTCCTGATGCCCGCGATCATCAAACGGCGCATCACCTTCCTCGCGAAGGCGGAGTACTTCACCGGTCCCGGTGTGAAGGGCCGGCTGACCGCCGCGTTCTTCCGCAGTGCCGGCCAGATCCCGGTGGACCGGTCCGGCAAGGAGGCCGGGCAGGCGGCGATCCGCGAGGGGCTCGGGGTGCTGAGCAGGGGTGAGCTGCTGGGCATCTATCCGGAGGGCACCCGTTCGCACGACGGGCGGCTCTACAAGGGCAAGGTCGGGGTCGCGGTCATGGCGATCAGGGCACAGGTGCCGGTGGTGCCGTGCGCCATAGTCGGCACGTTCGAGATCCAGCCTCCCGGCAAGGTCCTGCCGCGCATCAAACAGGTCACCATCCGCTTCGGCCGGCCGCTGGACTTCTCCCGCTACGCCGGTCTGGAGAACGAGAAGGCGGCGGTCCGGGCGGTCACCGACGAGATCATGTACGCGATCCTGGGCCTCTCCGGCCAGGAGTACGTCGACGAGTACGCGGCCAAGGTGAAGGCCGCCGAACAGGCGGAACGCCCGGGAAAGTTCCCGAAACTGCGACGCTGAGGGCGGATTCGCGGTCCGTGAACCCCACTGGTCCGGGCTCCGTACTCGCCCTAGCGTGCGGTGCATGGGCAAAGGACAGGCATGGGTGCTCGGAGCGACGGGCCAGATCGGGCGGGCCGCGGTGCGCTCGCTCGTCGAGGACGGCTGGACGGTGACCGCGGCCTCGCGCGGTGGCGGCCGTGACGACCGCTGGGACGAGGGGGTACGCACGGCGGCACTGGACCGCGACGAGGAGGGCGCGCTCGCGGCGGCGCTCGGCGACGGCTGCGACGTACTGGTCGACATGGTGGCGTACGGGGGGCAGCACGCCCGGCAGCTGACGGACCTCGCGGACCGGATCGGGTCGGCCGTGGTCGTCTCCAGCGGTGCGGTGTACGAGGACGACCGCGGCCGCAGTTTCGATACGCAGGGCGAACCCGACGGGTCGCCGTGCTACCCGGTGCCGCTCCCGGAGTCGCAGCCCACCGTCCCGCCGGGCGAGGCCACGTACGGGACGCGGAAGATCCGGCTGGAACAGGATCTCCTCGCGGCGGGGGACACGCTGCCCGTCACGCTGTTGCGAGCGGGTGCCGTTCACGGTCCGTACTGCCGCTCACCGCGCGAGCTCTACTTCGTGAAACGCGCTCTGGACGGCCGCGCCCGCCGCGTGCTGGCGTACGGGGGAAAGTCGCGCTTCCATCCGCTTCATGCCGCCAACGCCGCCGAACTGATCCGGCTGGCCGCCCTGCGGCCCGGCTCCCGGGTGCTCAACGCCGCCGATCCGCAGGCGCCGACCGTCGCGGAGATCGGCGAGGCGGTCGACGCGGTGCTGGGGCGGGAGACCGAGACCGTACTGATGCCGGGCCCCGCCGCGACCGACGGCGTCGGCCTGTCGCCCTGGGGCGCCCCGCATCCCATCGTGTACGACATGACGGCCGCCGAACGCGAGCTCGGCTACCGGCCGGTGACGGGCTATGCCGAGTCGCTCCCGGAGTCCGTCGAGTGGATCACCGCGCACCTGGCGGGACGCGACTGGACGGACGCCTATCCCGCCATGGTGCGGGCGTACGGCACGGGGCTCTTCGACTACACGGCGGAGGACGCCTGGCTGGAGCGGTACGACCGGACGGGGTGAGCGGGGTGTTCAGCCGGCCCCGGCCGTCAGCTCGTCGTGCGCCTGGTCCAGCACGGCCCGCAGTTCCCTCGCGTCGGCGGCCACCGCGGTCACCAGCACGGCGGGGCCGGCGAGGCGGGTGAGCACGGCGGTCCGCCCCGAGCAGGTCGGAGGTGGTGACACCGGGACCGCCCTTGCGCGGGATGTCGTCACCGCCGGCCACGTCGATGATGAAGATCTGGGCGTCGACGAGCCCCTTGGAGAAGGTGGCCGTGAGGTTGTCGCCGCCGGACTCGACGAGGATGAGGTCGAGCGGCCCCACCGCGTCCTCCAGGTCCTCGACGGCTTCGAGGTTGGCGGATATGTCGTCGCGGATGGCGGTGTGCGGGCAGGCTCCGGTCTCCACGGCCTGGATCCGCTCGGGCGGCAGTACCGCGTTGCGCAGCAGGAACGCGGCGTCCTCACGGGTGTAGATGTCGTTGGTGACGACCGCGAGGGACAGCTCGTCGCGCAGGGTGCGGCAGAGTGCGGCCACGGTCGCGGTCTTGCCGGAGCCGACCGGCCCGCCGAGCCCGATGCGCAGGGCGCGCCGGGTGCCGTCGGGGCGTGCGGCGTCGGCACCGACCGCAGCCGGGCCGGGGTGGGAGTGGTCGAGGTGCAAGGTGCGGCTCCTGTGCTGTGTCGGGGCAACGGGCTGGGCTGCCGGCGAGTCCGGCGGGCTCTGCGGGCGGGGCTACGAGGCGAACAGCCGGCCCGGCCTGCCGGCGTGGGCCTCGGCGGTGATGTCGAGCAGCGGGGCCGATGCCGCGGGCAGTTCGTCGATGCTGCCGCGGGCGGCGGCGGCCGCCAGCCCGGCGACGTGGTCGAGGTCGGGGGCGAGCCGGGCGAGAACCGCGGTGGCGTCGAACGGGTTGAGGGAGAGCAGCCGGACGACCGCCGTGGCCGGCCCGCTCACCGCTTCGTAGGCGACGCAGTACGCGGCGTCCTCGGGGCCGAGCCCTGCCGAGCGGGCGGTGAGGCCCAGCACGACGGGCTGATGGACGCCGCGCGGGCGGGTCCGCGCGAGCGCGTCGAGTTCGCCGCTGGGCCAGGTCGCGCGGGCTGCCCGCATCAGCTGGCGGCCGAGCCTGCGCGCGACCGCGCGCAGCGCCGGTGAGGGGGTGCGGGCGTCGGCGGCTTCGTCGAGGGCGAGCGGGTCGTGCCCGTGGGCGGCCGCCGCGGCGAGCGCCGCGGCGGTCAGCCCGGTGGTGTGGAGGCGGCCCCGGCAGAAGTCGGCGAGGTCCTCCGCGTTGCGGACGCGTCCTGCTCCGACGGCCGGTTCGGCGCCTCCGGAGTGCGCGTGGCCGCCGGCGGGGAACCGGCCGTCGGCCAGGACGAGCAGGGCTGCACGGCTCATCAGGGGACCGTTCTCAGAAGAGGAAGTAGCGTTGGGCCATGGGGAGTTCGGCGGCGGGGTCCGGTTCGACCCGTTCGCCGTCGATGGTCACGGCGAAGCTGTCGGGGTCGATGTCGACCCGCGGCAGCGCGTCGTTCTCGCGCATGTCGGCCTTGCCGACCCCGCGGGTGCTGGTGATCGGGACGAACCGCTTCCCGAGTGCGAGCCGCTCGGGAAGCCCGTCCTCGATCGCCGCCGCCGCCACGAAGTTGAACGAGTTGGCGGCCGGTGCGCGGCCGACGGCGCCGAACATGGGCCGGGGCAGGACGGGCTGCGGGGTGGGTATGGAGGCGTTGGCGTCGCCCATCTGCGCGTATGCGATCTGGCCGCCCTTGATGACGGTCTGTGGTTTCACCCCGAAGAACGCCGGTTCCCACAGCACCAGATCGGCGAGCTTGCCCGTCTCGACGGAGCCGATCTCCTGATCGAGGCCCTGGGCCACCGCGGGGTTGATGGTGTATTTGGCGACATAGCGACGGACTCGTCGGTTGTCGGCACGCCCGTCGCCCGGCAGCGCCCCGCGACGCCTCTTCATGACGTGCGCGGTCTGCCAGGTGCGCAGGACGACCTCCCCGATGCGGCCCATGGCCTGCGAGTCGGACGAGATGATCGAGATGGCGCCGAGGTCGTGGAGGATGTCCTCCGCCGCGATGGTGGAGGGCCGGATCCGGGATTCGGCGAAGGCCAGGTCCTCCGGTACGGCCGGCTTGAGGTGATGGCAGACCATCAGCATGTCGAGGTGTTCCTCGATGGTGTTGACGGTGTGCGGCCGGGTCGGGTTGGTGGAGCTGGGCAGGACGTACGGCTCCGAGACGACACCGATGATGTCGGGAGCGTGCCCGCCGCCCGCCCCCTCGGTGTGGTACGCGTGGATGGAGCGCCCGGCGATGGCGGCCAGGGTGTCGGCGACGAACCCGGCCTCGTTGAGCGTGTCCGTGTGGATGGCCAGCTGGGCGCCGGTCTCCTCGCAGACGCCGAGGCAGGCGTCGATGACGGCCGGCGTCGCCCCCCAGTCCTCGTGGATCTTGAACCCGAGCGCGCCTGCCCGCAGTTGGGAGTGCATGGCGTCGCGGGACATCGTGCTGCCCTTGCCGAGCAGACCGATGTTGAGGGGGTACGCCTCCAGCGCCGCGAACATCCGGGCGAGGTGCCAGGGGCCCGGGGTGACGGTGGTGGCCTTGGTGCCCTCGGCCGGTCCCGTGCCGCCGCCGACGAGCGTGGTGACGCCGGCGGAGAGTGCCTGGTCCATGAGGGTCGGCGAGATGAAGTGCACATGAGCGTCGATGGCGCCCGCGGTGATGAACTTCCCGTTGCCCGCGATGATTTCGGTCTCCGGGCCGATGACCAGCTCCGGATGGACGCCGTCCATGGTGTCCGGGTTGCCGGCCTTGCCGATGCCGGTGATCCGGCCGTCACGGATGCCGATGTCCGCCTTGACGACGCCCCAGTGGTCAATGATGACGGCGCCGGTGATGACCGTGTCGGGGGCGCCCTCGGCGCGGGTGGTACGCGCCTGGCCCATGGACTCACGGATCACCTTGCCACCACCGAACACCGCCTCGTCGCCCGCGAGTCCGGGTCCGCCGCAGCGGTCCTCCTCGATCTCCACGAGCAGATCGGTGTCGGCGAGACGGATCCGGTCGCCGGTGGTGGGACCGAACAGGTCCGCGTACACGGCGCGATGGAGTTCAGCCATCGAGAGCACCTCCGGTCCCGCCGCGCAGGCCCGGGACGATCCGCCGTCCGGCCAGGGGGACGAGTTCGATGTCGACGGGTATGCCGGGCTCGAAGCGGACGGCGGTTCCGGCGGCGATGTTCAGCCGCAGACCGCGGGCTGCCGTCCGGTCGAACTCCAGGCCGGGGTTGGCCTCGGCGAAGTGGTAGTGCGAGCCGACCTGGACCGGCCGGTCGGCTGCGTTGAGCACGGTGAGGCGCGTGACGGTCCGGCCCGCGTTGAGCGGAACCGGCCCGTGCGCGTACAGGATCTCGCCCGGAGTCATCGGAGGCCCGTCAGACGATCGGGTCGTGGACGGTGACGAGCTTGGTGCCGTCCGGGAAGGTCGCCTCGACCTGCACGTCATGGATCATCCCGGCTATGCCGTCCATGACGTCGTCACGGCTGAGCACCTTGCGCCCGGATGCCATCAGTTCCGTGACCGTGCGGCCGTCGCGGGCACCCTCCATCAGATGGGAGGTGATGAGGGCCACCGCTTCCGGGTGGTTGAGCCGCAGTCCGCGGGCGCGGCGCTTCTCCGCCACATCAGCGGCTACGTGAATGAGCAGACGTTCCTGCTCGTGCGGGGTCAGTTGCACGTGTCCACCTCACAGTCGTCCGCCCAGTACCGGCCCTGGGCGCAGCGCGACACCATCCGCCTTCAACAGACTGTTGAAGGTCGAACCGGTGTCACACGGCGAGGTATTGCACGTTAGAGCCGAAGTTTTTCCGACGCGTTAACTGATCTTTTGCACGTCCATGGACATGAGCCCGCGCAGCCCGTCCTCCGGGGCCTCGGGGCCGGGGTCACCGAACATGGCCATCTGGACGATTAACCCCTGGGCGGTGGCGATCAGCGTGCGGTCGACCCGTCCGTCCGGCACATCGGCGACCGCCGCAAGCCCTCGACCAGAGGCTCCCCGTCGAACCCGAGCGCCACCCCGCACTGTCCGGCTGACACCCCGCGCACCGCCGCCTCCACGGGCCGGGGCGCACGGCCTTTCCGTGTCAGTTCCCCGGATCCCGCTGTCGCCGGTGTTCCGCGGCGATTCCGAAGCGGTGCCGTTCGCCGGGAGCGGACGGCGAAGAGCCGATCGAGGAGACCGAGCTGATCACCTGCTCCCGCTCCGCCGCCTCCTCGTCCTCAAGTCGCTCCAGGTCAGCGGCCGAGACGAACGCCACGAGCGGCTTACCGTGCCGCGTCACCACCACTCGCTCACCGCCGTAGACGACACGGTTGATCAGTTCGGCGAGCTCAGCTCGTGCTTGCGTCACCGGAATCTCGTAGGCCATGCTCCCCATCATAACCTTCTGTACGTCCTGTACATTTTTTACAGAAGCGTGCGTGGACGCCCACACTGCACCCGCGCGCCCCGGAGGAGAGGTCTTCGCCATGCACCGCCCCGCCGCCCGCTACGTACTACCCGAGTTCACCGAGCGCACGTCACAGGGGACCCGCACGCTCGACCCGTACTCCAAGCTGCTGGCCGAACGGGTCGTGTTCCTGGGCACTCCGGTCGACGACGTCGCGGCCAACGACCTGGTCGCCCAGTTCATGTACCTGGAGCACAACGATCCCGACCGGCCCATCCAGCTCTACATCAACTCCCCCGGCGGCTCGTTCGGAGCCATGACCGCCGTCTACGACACGATGGCGTTCCTCACCTGCGAGGTGGAGACCTTCTGCCTCGGCCAGGCGGGTGCCGCCGCGGCCGTACTGCTGGCCGCGGGAGCCCCCGGCCGGCGGCACGCGCTGCCCGGCGCACGGGTCGTACTGCAGCAGCCCGAGCTCGCCGAACCGGTACAGGGGCAGCCGTCCGACCTGGAGATCGAGGCCCGGGAACTGGCCAGGATGCGCGAGACGCTGACGGGCATGCTGGTCCGCCACACCGGCCGCCCCGCCGAGCAGGTCACCGCCGACACCGAGCGCGATCTCATCCTCGATGCCGAGGGCGCCAAGGCATACGGGCTGATCGACCACATCGTGCAGAGCCGGGGGCCCGCGCTGCCGCCGCCCGTCGCGCGGTGAATCGCCGATGCAGCCACCGGAGTTCCCGCCGCTGCCCGCCCTGACCCGCGCGGAGGGCGAGTTCATCGACCGTTATCTGCAAGTCATCGACCAGGTGGGGCGGATCAATCCGGCCCGCGCCGACGACACCTACCGGGCCCTGCGCGCCGCGCAGGCGCTCGCCTCGCACGCCGCGGCACTGCGGGACGCGCTCGCGTTGATGCATGAGCGGGGCGAAGCCCGGATCCACTCCGCCACGTTGGCGCGGGCACTACGGGTACTGGACGGCGAGCGTCGCGCCGGGCGGGTCACCGTGCCGCCGGCCCAGACGAGTTGATCAACTCCCTTGCGCCGACACGCCCGACGGGTGGACCGAATTATCTCGCTCGTTCGGCGTAGGTGATACCTCGCACGAGGGACAGCTCAACTTGCGCTTTCGAGGTGGACTATGGGTGAAATCTCCCCTTCCGCCGCTGGTACGGCAACGGCGGTGGAGGTCCACCGACTCCACGAATGGCCCACTGTCCACCCGAACAGGCCAGTCGTGACGAGCCTCACATATCACCGTTTCACCTCGGAAATCCGGCGTTCGGTGAGTCAAGATCCCTGGGACGACAAGCCCCCGCCACCGCGGCGGGGCGGTCCGGGCGGACGCCGAGTCCTGCCGCTGTCCGGATGCCTGGTCGACAGGAGTGGATCGGCAGGAGTGGAGGACCCGAGCACAACGGGCCGACCGGACCTCCGGTTGCCCCTCGGGGTGAAGCCGCCTTGTGCGGCCGGGCAACTTCGCCAGCCCGAACCCGACAGGTCATCCTTCACAGGCGGCTGACGAAGGGTTGCGCATGAGTGCGCAGGTTCATGTCCCGTCTCTGCTCGGCCGGGCCGCCACGGCCTCGGTCATGACTCTCGCCGCCGTCGGCGGCACGCTGTTCGTCCCAGGCGCCGTGACCGACGCCGAGGCCGCGACTCATTCGATGAAGGCGCTCAACATCGCCGCGTCGAAGAAGGGATCGCCGTACCGGTGGGGCGCCACCGGCCCCAGCCGTTTCGACTGTTCGGGGCTGACGCTGTACTCGTTCAAGAAGGCGGGCAAGAAGCTCCCGCGCACGGCCCAGCAGCAGTACAACAAGACCCGCCACATCTCTGCCTCGAAGCGGCAACGCGGCGATCTGGTCTTCTTCCACTCCGGCCGCAGCGTCTTCCACGTGGGCATCTACGCGGGCAGCGGCAAGATCTGGCACTCGCCGAAGACCGGCGCAGTGGTGCGGCTGGAGAAGATCTGGACGAAGAGTGTCTACTACGGGCGGGTCAGCTGACGCCGCCGCCCTGCCACCGGATCCGCACCTGAGATCAGTGCAGCAGGGTGCCGGTCACCAGCACCGCCCCGAGCGCGGTGAGTGCCGCGCCGCTGCCGCCCTCGATCGCACGGGCGGTGCGCGGCCGGCGCAGCCACCGGCCCAGGCGGTCCACCAGGAGCGCCACGGCCGGAAACCAGATCAGTGCGAGCAGCACGACGATCGCGGCGAGCAGCAGTGTCCTGGGCAGCGGCTCGGCCCCGGCGGGGACGAACTGCGGAAGCAGGCTGAGGAAGAGCACCGGCGCCTTGGGGTTCAGGGCGTTGGTCAGAAAGCCCTGGCGCAGTGCGCGTCGGGTCCCGATGTCGGCCTGCCCGTCATCCGGCCGGTCCACCGCGGTTTCGGCGGCGTGCGCCCGCCCGTCGTCGCGGCGCCGGGCGGAGCGCAGCGCGCTGACGCCCAGGTAGAGCACGTACGCCCCGCCGAGGAGCTGAACCGTACGGAACAGCACCGGCACCGCCACCAGCACGGCGGCCAGTCCGGCGACGGCGAGCGCGGTGTGGACGAGCAGGCCCCCGGCAACACCGAGCGCGGTCGCCACCCCCGCCGACCGCGAGGCGAGGGCGTTGCGTACGACGACGGTGAAATCCGCTCCGGGCAGCGCGACCATGGCGGCGGCGACTCCGAGGAAGGCGGTCAGTTGGGCGTCCATGGCTCCACACTGGACCCGAATGGCCTTTAGCATGTACTTGCAATCTCGTGGGTCTGCCAAAAGGAATGCTTAATGTACGACCCGACGCGGCTCGCGGCGCTGGTGGCGGTCTCCGAGGCCGGCTCCATCACCAGGGCCGCCGCCCGCCTGGGCTATACCGCCCCCGCGCTCTCCCAGCAGCTCGCCAAGCTGGAGCGGGAGGCCGGTGCCGCGCTGCTGGTCCGGCACCACCGGGGCGCCCGTCTCACCGCCGCGGGCGAGCTGCTCGCCGGCCGGGCCCGGCGGGTCCTGGACGAGATGGACCAGGCCCGACACGAGCTGGCCCGCCTGGCCGGGCTCTCCGGCGGGCGCCTGCGGGTCGGCACCTTCACCACGGCCGGCATCCATCTGCTGCCTCCCGTGCTGAGCGCCTTCCGCCGGGCGCACCCGGATGTGGAACTGGTCGTCACGGAGTACGAGCCGCCGGGCGGGGTTGCCGCGGTGGCGGCGGGCGAGGTCGATCTCGCGCTGACGCACGCGTACGAACCGGCCGCCGCGACGCCTCTGCCCACGGGCGTCAGTGCCGAGCCCCTGCTGGTCGAGGAACTGGTGCTGATCACCGCCGTCGGGCAGGTCCTGGCCGACGGCAGCGGGCGGCTTCCTGTGACGGACCTGGCGGGCCGGCCGCTGATCAGCAGCGCGCCCACGCATCCGCCGCGGCGCGGGGTGGAGAACGCGCTGGCCGAGGCGGGCGCTCTGCCCGCGGTGGTCTGCGAGTCGCCGGGCTACGCGCTGGTGTGCGCCCTGGTCAGCGCGGGCATCGGGATCGCGGTGGTTCCCGAGATGGTCGCGGCAATGTCACCGACGCCACTGTCCGTGCGGAGGCTGGAGCCCGCCGCGTTCCGCCGGACGATCTCGGTGGTGCACCGCGGTGACCGGTCGAGCGCCGCGGCGGCGACCCTGCGGGCCCTGTTGCGCAGCGGATTCGGCCGGGCCGCCGCGCCGCAGTGACCCGGGCCGCGGGGCACTGGTCCGGTCAGCCCTGGACGGGGACGTTCCAGGGGAGGGTGATCCAGACGGTCTTGCCGCCGTCGGCGGTGGGTGTGACGGTCAGCCGGCCGCCGTACTCCTTGGCCAAGGAGCGGATGATCACCATGCCGCGCCCGTTGTCCTGCTGGACGGCGGCGGGCAGCCGCTGGGGCCAGCGGGGGTGACTGTCCGTCACCCCGAGATACAGCTGCTCCTCGCGCTCCAGCCGTAGGTCCACGGTGAAGGTGGGCGACTGGCCGAACGTGTGCTGGACCGCGTTGGTCGCGAGCTCCGAGACGATCAGCCGGATGGTGTCCGCGGCCTCGTACCCGTCGGGCAGTCCCCATTCGGCCAGCACCCGGGCCACATACCTCCGGGCCGCGGAGACCGAGACCGGCTCGCTCGGCAGAGTGACGCTTGCCTCTTGATGGTCCGCCATGGCCGGCCGCCCCTTTCCCACCCGGAACCGACCCGCGATCGGTCCGTGCTGTGCTTCGCGCCAGATTGCCATTGATGCTGCCCTCTGTGACGACGATCCACCAAGATATGCATATATCTGTCGCTCAAAGCGGTGAACTCTTCGCTGGATGCCGTGCGGGAGCGGCACACTGTCCGCTCGGCAGCGAGTGGGAGGGAGGCACCACATGCAGCACGGCCCTGCGGTGCGACGCCGCAAGCTCGGGGAGGAGCTGCGGAGTCTGCGCCATACGTCCGGACTCACCAGCCGGGAAGCCGCGCAACTGCTCGGCTGGCACCAGTCGAAGGTGAGCCGGATCGAGACGGGTGTCAGTGGGGTGCGGCCGGCGGACGTCACCCGGCTGCTGGACGCGTACGCCGTGGACGACCGGCAGTTGCGGGAGGTTCTGAAGGCGCTCGCCGGTTCGGCGGGCGGTGGCGGCGCGGGCTGGTGGCATGCCTACCGCGGCCTCATCCCGTCCCAGTACCGCGACTTCATCAGCCTGGAGTCACAGGCGCGCACCGCCCGCACGCTGGAGACCTCGGTGGTGCCGGGCCTGTTGCAGACCGCCGACTACGCACGGGCGGTGACCCGGGCCTCGCTGGACGGGCTGCCGGCCGGCCAGCTGGACTCACTGGTGGAGGTGCGGCTCGCCCGGCAGGGGGTACTCCGGAGCGATCCGCCGCTGAGGCTGAGCGCGGTGCTCGACGAGGCGGTGCTGAGGCGCGCGGTCGGCGGCCGCCGGGTGATGAGGGAGCAATTGCGCCATCTCATCCGGCTGGCCCAACTTCCCCATGTGCAACTTCAGTTGCTGCCCTTCACGGTCGGCGGCTATGTCGGCCTCACCGGACCTTTCGTTATCTTCTCATTTCCGAGCACTTCTGATCTGGATGTGGTCGTTCTTGACCATTTGACGAGTAGCCTCTACCTGGAGCGGAAAGAAGACCTTGAGGCGTACAGCTCGGCCTTCCGCACTCTGCAGGCGCACGCGCTGTCGCCGGAGCACTCGTTGGACCTGATCGCCGCGATCGACCGCGCCGGTCAGTAACTACGGACTGCCCGAGGGGGGCGTCATGTCGGATTGCCTCGCACAGCACGCGTTACGTTGGCGGCGCAGCAGCCGCAGCACGGGAATGAACAATTGCGTGGAAGCCGCGCCGTTCGGCGGCAGGCGGCTGGCCGTGCGCGACTCAAAGGACGTGTCCAGGCCACCGCTCCAGTTCTCGGCCACGGCCTGGGCCTCCTTCGTCTCCGGTCTGAGCCTCGGCTCGGTCCGCTGACGGGGCGGCGGACCGGTCACGGCGCCGGACGACGGCCGTGCCGTCTCAGGCGTCCGGAGCGGTCCGCCGTACGGTCGCGACCGCGGTCGCGATCTGCTCGTCCGTCAGGTCGGCGCGTGCCGTCAGCCGCAGCCGGGAGATACCGTCCGGCACCGAGGGCGGCCGGAAGCACCCGACCGCCATACCGGCCGTACGGCAGTCGGCCGCCCAGCGGACCGCGGCGTCGGCCGACGGCGCGCGTACCGAGACCACGGCCGCGTCGGGCCGCACGGCGGTCAGACCGGCCGCGGTCAGCTGTCCGTACAGCGCGGTGGCCACCGCACGGGCCCGGCCCGCCCGTTCCGGTTCGCGGCGCAGCAGCCGCAGGCTGCCGAGTGCAGCGCCGGCGGCGGCGGGGGCGAGTCCGGTGTCGAAGATGAACGTACGCGCGGTGTTGACCAGGTGGTCGATGACACGGGCGGGGCCGAGGACCGCGCCGCCCTGGCTGCCCAGGGACTTGGAGAGGGTGAGCGTGGCGACGACGCCGTCGCCGCCCGCGAGGCCGGCGGCCGCGAGCGCGCCGCGACCGCCTTCCCCGAGCACCCCCAGACCGTGCGCGTCGTCGACGAGCAGTGCGGCGCCCTCGTCACGGCAGACCTCCGCCAGGGCGGCCAGCGGCGCGGCGTCGCCGTCGACGGAGAAGACCGAGTCGGTGACCGCCAGCGCCCTGCCGTCGTGCGCGTGCAGGGACTTGCGCACGGCGTCGGGGTCGGCGTGCGGCACGACGGCGGTCTCGGCCCGGGAGAGCCGGCAGCCGTCGACGATCGAGGCGTGATTGCCCGCGTCCGACACGATCAGGGAACCCCGTCCGGTGAGGGCGGTGAGGGCGGCGAGGTTGGCCGCGTAGCCGGAGGACAGCACGAGGGCCGCCTCGAAACCGCAGAAATCGGCCAGTTCCCGTTCGAGCTCGGCGTGCAGCACCGTGGAACCGGTGACCAGGCGGGATCCGGTGGCCCCCGCACCCCAGCGGTGCGCCGCGTCGGCCGCTGCCGCGGTCACCTCCGGGTGCCTGGTCAGGCCGAGGTAGTCGTTGCTCGCGAGATCCAGCAGTTCCGTCTCGGCGGGCCTGGGCCGGAGCGTCCGGACGAGTCCGGTGTCCGCACGGCGGCGCGCCTCGTCGTCGATCCAGTCGAACGGGGCGAACGGCATGGGCGGTCCCTTTTGTAGGCAACTCACAGACCTTAACCGGGGCCGAAGCCGGGCAGGGTGTGGCCATGCACACACCCTCACGCCTCTGTGTTGTCCGGTTCTTCCTTGGCTCGAAGGCGTGCCGTGCGTCAGGATCGTTGCCATGGACCTCCTGAACACGCTGGCGGACAAGGGACTGCGGCGCGAGCTGCCGACCCGTGAAGAAGCGCTCGCCGTACTGGCGACCCCGGACGACGATCTGCTCGACGTGGTGGCCGCGGCCGGAAAGGTACGCCGCCAGTGGTTCGGGCGGCGCGTGAAGCTGAACTATCTGGTCAATCTGAAGTCGGGGCTCTGCCCCGAGGACTGCTCGTACTGTTCGCAGCGGCTCGGTTCCAAGGCCGAGATCCTCAAGTACACCTGGCTGAAGCCCGACGAGGCGTCGAAGGCTGCCGCCGCCGGGGTGGCGGGCGGCGCCAAGCGCGTCTGCCTGGTGGCCAGCGGCCGGGGTCCGACCGACCGGGACGTCGACCGGGTGTCCCGGACCATCGAGGCGATCAAGGAACAGAACGAGGGCGTCGAGGTCTGCGCCTGCCTCGGTCTGCTCTCCGACGGGCAGGCCGGCCGGCTGCGGTCGGCCGGGGCCGACGCGTACAACCACAACCTCAACACGTCCGAGGGGACGTACGGGGAGATCACCACCACCCACACCTATGCGGACCGGGTGGAGACGGTCCACCAGGCACAGGCGGCAGGTCTCTCCGCGTGCTCGGGGCTGATCGCCGGAATGGGTGAGAGCGACTCCGATCTGGTCGACGTCGTGTTCGCGCTGCGCGAGCTGGACCCCGACTCGGTGCCGGTCAACTTCCTGATCCCGTTCGAGGGGACCCCGCTCGCCAAGGAGTGGAACCTGACTCCGCAGCGCTGCCTGCGAATCCTGGCGATGGTGCGGTTCGTCTGCCCGGATGTGGAAGTACGGCTCGCGGGCGGGCGTGAGGTGCATCTGCGCTCGATGCAGCCGCTCGCCCTGCACCTGGTCAACTCGATCTTCCTGGGCGACTATCTGACGAGCGAGGGCCAGGCCGGGCAGACCGACCTCGACATGATCGCGGACGCCGGTTTCGAGGTCGAGGGAGCGGGTACGACCACGCTCCCACGGCACCGCGCGGATGCGGGAGGCGGCTGCGGTTCGCACGCGGACGGGTGCGGTTCGCACTCCGGCGGCTGTGCACCCTGCGGCGACGGTCCGGAGGCGGAGGCCGCTCCCGCGGAACCCGTGGAGGCCTCGGCGGCACGCACGGATCTGGTGGCGGTCCGCCGTCGCGGC
This sequence comes from Streptomyces sp. NPDC050423, assembly GCF_040655445.1. Lineage (NCBI taxonomy): Bacteria > Bacillati > Actinomycetota > Actinomycetes > Kitasatosporales > Streptomycetaceae > Streptomyces > Streptomyces sp. NPDC050423. Next base: position 8,366 of record NZ_JBFAJY010000018.1, on the reverse strand, counting down.
GCGGGGACGGATCTCGCACCCAATGCCTGAGCCGCTCTCCCCCGCGGATCTGCGCGCCCTGGACCGGGCCCACGTCTGGCACCCGTACGGCCCGATGCCGGGCCGGCAGGAGCCGCTGGTCGTGGAGTCCGCGTCCGGGGTACGGCTCCGGCTCGCCGAACCGGCCCATGGGCAGGACGAACTGGTCGACGGCATGTCGTCCTGGTGGTCGGCCGTGCATGGCTACAACCATCCGGTGCTCAACGAGGCGGCCCGCGGCCAGCTGGACCGGATGAGCCATGTGATGTTCGGCGGGCTCACCCATGAGCCCGCCGTACGGCTGGCGGCCCGGCTGGTCGAGATCACCCCGGAACCGTTGCAGCACGTCTTCCTCTCCGACTCCGGCTCGGTCTCGGTCGAGGTCGCCGTGAAGATGTGCCTGCAGTACTGGCGTTCGGCCGGCCGGCCCGCCAAGCAGCGGCTGCTGACCTGGCGCGGCGGGTACCACGGGGACACCTGGCAGCCCATGTCGGTGTGCGACCCCGAGGGCGGCATGCACGAGCTGTGGTCGGGGGCGCTGCCGCGACAGGTCTTCGCGGACGAGCCCCCGGCCGGTTTCGGCGCGGAGCCGGATGCCGCGTACGCGACACATCTGCGGGAACTGATCGCCCACCACGCCGACGAGCTTGCCGCGGTGATCGTGGAGCCGGTGGTGCAGGGGGCCGGCGGGATGCGGTTCCACTCGCCGGGCTACCTGCGCGTGCTGCGCGAGGCGTGCGACGCGCACGGCGTGCTGCTGGTGTTCGACGAGATCGCCACCGGATTCGGCCGTACGGGAAAGCTCTTCGCCGCGGAACACGCCGGGGTCTCACCCGATGTGATGTGTGTGGGCAAGGCCCTCACCGGCGGCTATCTCACGATGGCCGCGACGCTGTGCACGACCGAGGTGGCCGAGGGCATCTCGCGCGGCGAGGTCCCGGTGCTCGCCCACGGCCCCACCTTCATGGGCAATCCGCTCGCCTCGGCGGTCGCCTGCGCCTCCATCGACCTGCTCCTCGGCCAGGACTGGGAACAGGAGGTCAAGCGGATCGAAGCGGGTCTGCGCGACGGACTGTCCGCCGCGGCCGGACTGCCCGGGGTCCGGGACGTGCGGGTGCTCGGCGCCATCGGCGTCGTACAGCTCGATCACGAGGTGGACATGGCGGCCGCGACCCGGGCGGCGGTGCGCGAGGGCGTGTGGCTGCGGCCGTTCCGCGATCTCGTCTACACCATGCCGCCCTACGTGACCGGCGACGACGACGTGGCGCGGATCTGCCGCGCGGTGTGCGCGGCGGCGCGGGAGGGCTGAGATGAGCGTTCTGGTAGTGACGGGTACGGGTACGGAGATCGGCAAGACGATCGTGACCGCGGCCGTGGCGGCGGCCTCGGCGGGCCGCCGGGTGGCCGTGCTCAAACCGGCCCAGACGGGTCTGGCACCCGGCGAACCGGGCGACGCCGCCGAGGTCGTGCGGCTGGCCGGCGGCCATGTGACGGCCGTCGAACTGGCCCGTTTCCCCGAGCCGTTGGCGCCCGCCACGGCCGCCAGACTGGCCGGCCTCGCGCCGGTGCGCCCGTACGAGGTGGCAGAGGCGGCCGAGAAGCTGGCGGCCGAGCACGATCTCGTCCTGGTCGAGGGCGCGGGCGGGCTGCTCGTACGGTTCGACAACGACGGGAGCACCCTGGCGGACGCGGCCCGGCTGCTTTCGGCACCGGTCCTGGTGGTGGCGCCCGCCGGTCTCGGCACGCTCAACTCCACGGCCCTGACCACGGAGGCCCTGCGCGCCCGCGGACTCGACTGTCTCGGGGTGGTGGTCGGCAGCATGCCCGCCGAACCGGATCTGGCGGAGCGCTGTAATCTGACGGACCTCCCGGTGGCCGCGGGAGCGCCGCTGCTGGGCGTGGTCCCGGCGGGTGCGGGATCGCTGCGGCCCGCGGAGTTCCGTGCGCGCGCCGGGAGCTGGCTGGCCGCACCGTTGGGCGGGGTCCGTCCGCCGGGCTGACACGCTGAGCCGAGAGGCCGGTATGACACGTTGGGCTGAGAGGCCGGTATGACACGTTGGGCTGAGAGGCCGGGCCGAGAGCGCGTCAGGCCGCGTCATGCCGAGAGTTCTGTCATGGAGGAGGTCCGTCATGCGGTTGCGGAGCACGAGGAGTCCCGAGGACGCGGTGCACCATCCCGTCTTCGCCCGCTGCTACGCCCGGATGAGTGTGGCCGCGGAGACCACCGCGGGCCTCGCCGGGGTACGGGCGGAGCTGCTGTCCGGGCTCACGGGGCGGGTCATCGAGATCGGTGCGGGCAACGGTCTCAACTTCACCCACTACCCGTCGACGGTCTCCGAGGTGGTGGCGGTCGAACCGGAGCGCACGCTGCGGCAGCTGGCGGTACGGTCCGCGCTCGGCGCCGGAATTCCGGTGGATGTCGTGCCGGGTACGGCGGAGGCCCTGCCGGTGGGGGACGAGACGTTCGACGCCGCCGTCCTCTCCTTGGTGCTGTGCACAGTACGGGATGTGCGGCGGTCGCTCGCGGAGGTCCGGCGGGTCCTGCGACCGGGCGGTGAGCTGCGCTTCTTCGAACACGTGCGGGCCGACGACAGGGCCATGGCCGCCACGCAGCGAGTGCTGGACGCGACCTTGTGGCCGGTGCTCACCGGTGGCTGTCACACGTCACGTGACGCGCTGGCCGCGATCGAGGCGGCCGGATTCGTGGTGGGGACGCATCGGGGCATCCGCGTTCCCGAGGGCGGTGTCCGGCTTCCCACGTCCGCCTGTGTGCTGGGCGTGGCGCGGCGGCCCGGGGCGCAGCCGGAGGAGCCGGGGCCGAGCGTGGCCCGCTGACCGCGCACGGTCGACCGGCGCCGCGTCCGTACCGGGTCACGGGAGGCGCGGTCGGGAGGTGCGGTCACCTGCTCACAGGCTCCACTGGCGGAGTTCGTCGGCGATGGCGCGGACGTCCGCCTTGCCCTCCTTGACCAGCAGCGCCAGGTCGCGCACCTGCTCGGGGGAGGTGATGACCTTGAGCCCCGACGCGACGAGATAGCCGTAGGCCACGGCTGAGGCGAACATCGCGTTGGACCGTTCCAGCGCGGGTACGTGCAACAGCAACTGCAGCAGCGACGCGGCCCGGGAGTGCGGGTCGCTGTAGACGGCGCTGCCGAAGATCTCCGCCTCGTGCCGGGCGACGGCGGCGACGAGTGCGCCCCAGTCGGTGACCTGGGGGTCGCCGGGCGTCTTGTGCTCCGCGACCATGAGCAGCCAGGAAAGCTGGATCCGGAGGTTCAACGGGTGCCTTTGCGCTCCGGGCCGAACTCCTCGGCGAACACCGATTCGTACTGCTTCATGAAGTCGGCGGCTGCTTCGACGAAGGTGTGTCCGACCTCGCCGGCATCCTGTTTGACGAGCTCCTCTATGTAACGGTTCACGCTCATCCCCCTCTGGAGCGCGCGCTGCCGCGCGGCCTCGGCGGTCGCCTCGTCCACTCGAACGTTCAGCTGGGTCTTGGGCACCCCATCACGCTAGCGCGGGATCGCTAGCATCGGCAAGGGGAGCCGGCGCAGACGCCCCGTCCCCCGGACCGAAGCCGGATCGCCCTCGGCGGGGCCCGGCCCAGGGGGCGTGTCCCGGCCCGCCAGGCGCATCTCCGCAGGCTGCCGGACTCGTCAACGCCGGCCGGCGCGGACCCATCCCCGCAGGCCCGCCGGGCGCAGGCGTCGACGCCCTCGCGCGCCTACGGTCGAAAGATGACCGACGGATACCCCACCCGATCACCCCCTCGTCCGAACAAGTAGTCATAATTCCGGGTCAGGCAGGCACGTCAGCGCGGTCGGACAAGTCCGGCGTCGAATGCGTGCCAACCGTCCAGATCCCGCGACGACTCATGGAGTGCACATTGAGTACGACGTTCCGTTCTCGTATCACCGCCAGGTTCGGTCGCAGCTACCTGGCCAGGATTCAGAAGCACGGAATCGGGTCCTCCACGATCAGGCTGCTGCCCGAGGATCTGCTGATGTTGCTGCGCAGGGACGGCCTGGATCCGGTCCGGCAACTGGCCGGTACCCGGGCGGACGCTCCGGTGTCCAAGGTCTCGCTGCCGTTCGGCATGGACGCCTGGGTGGTCACCGGGTACGAGGAATCGAAGGCAGTATTGGGATCTGCCGAAGGATTCAGCACGGACTTCGCCCACCTGGCAACGAATGCCGGAATCGCCGCCGCGCAGAGCCCTGGCGGACTCGGGTTCAGCGATCCGCCCGTGCACACGCGGCTGCGCCGCATCCTCACCCCTGAGTTCACGATGCGCCGCCTCCGCCGCCTGGCTCCCAGGATCGACGCCATCGTCGAGGAGCGCCTCGACGCGATGGAGGCCGTGCGGGGCCCGGTCGACCTGGTGCACGAGTTCGCGCTGCCCATCCCCTCCCTCACCATCTGCGAACTGCTCGGCGTGCCGTACAAGGACCGCGACGACTTCCAGCAGCTGGCCATGGACCGCTTCGACCTCTTCGAAGGAACGACCGCCCCCTTCGGCGCCATGTCCGCATCACTGGACTACTTCAGGGAGGTCGTCAGGGCGCAACGGGCGAAGCCTGGCGACGGCCTGCTCGGCATGATCGTGCGGGAGCACGGCGACAGCGTCGACGACGAGGAACTCGCCGGCCTCGCCGACGGCGTACTCACCGGCGGGTTCGAGACGACGGCCAGCACGATCGCGCTCGGCTCCCTCGTACTGCTCCAGAACGAGGATGTCCTTACCCGGCTGCGTACGGACGACACCATGACCGTGCCGTTCGTCGAAGAGGTGCTGCGCTACCTCTCCGCCGTACAGATCGCCTTCCCCCGGTTCGCCCGGCAGGACATCGAGATAGCCGGGGTCGTCATTCCGCGCGGGGACATGGTGCTCTGCTCCCTGAGCGGCGCCAACCGGGACGAGTCGTACGTCCTGGACGACGGCGGGTTCGACCCGCACCGCGCCACCCCCGCGGGGCATCTCGCCTTCGGCCACGGCATCCACCGCTGTATCGGCGCCGAACTGGCACGGATGGAACTGCGCTCGGCGTATCCGGCTATGGCCCGGCGGTTTCCCGGTATGCGGCTCGCCGCGCCACCGGAGGATCTCGCGTTCCGCAAGCTGTCGATCGTGTACGGCATCGAGTCGCTGCCGGTGCACCTGCGCTGAGGCCGGTGCGGGGCCCGCCCGCGGCGCGTGATCGGGTGGGAATTCGTTCGACGTGCGGAGCGGCGTTCTGCTTGGCTCACCCGATGAGTGATCTCCACATACGTTGCGCCGCCGCCACGGACATCGACGCCGTGCTGCGCTTCTGGCGTGCGGCGGCAGAAGGCACGAGCATCAGCGACGACCGCGACGGGGTGGGACGACTCGTCGCACGCGACCCCGAAGCCCTGCTCCTCGCGGAGCGTGACGGAGTGCTGGTCGGAACCGTCATCGCCGGTTTCGACGGGTGGCGGTGCTCCGCCTACCGGCTGGCCGTGGCCCCCGACTACCGTCGGCAAGGCATCGCCACCACTCTGATGGAAGCGGCGGAACAGCGGTTCGCCGCACTCGGCGGCCGACGCGTCGACGCCATGGTCCTGGAGGCCAACGAGCGCGCGCACCGTGCCTGGGGCGCGGCCGGCTACCACCGCGAGGACCACTGGCGACGCTGGGTGAAACGCCTGCGGGGATGAGGGCCGAGGGCTGCTCACGCGCGGGATCCGTCGGCGCGACTCCAGCTTCCACAAGCAACTTTGCCGATCCTTTACTATGGGTGCTCCTCTGTCGATCCTTACGAAAGGTGTGAGCGTCCGCCCATGGGCGAGCCTCCCAGCAGCCGACATCGCCGATACCGAGCGATCCCCCTGTCCCTGCCCGATCATGGGACGGAGGTGAACCGATGATCGAAGTGCTTCTGCTGCTCGTGGCGGTACTGCTCTCCCTTGCCTGCGGCGCCTTCGTCGCGGCGGAGTTCTCCCTGACCACGGTCGAACGCGGCCAGCTCGAACAGGCCGTGGAGCAGGGTGAACGTGGCGCATCGAGCGCCATGAAGGCGGTACGCAGCCTCACCTTCCAGCTCTCCGGGGCCCAGCTGGGCATCACCGTCACCAATCTGGTGGTCGGCATGCTCTCCGAATCCTCGATCGCGAAACTGATCCGTGGACCGATCGAGGCCGTCGGGCTGTCGGCCGGCGTGTCGTCGTCCGTGGCACTCGTCATCGGTACGGCCCTGTCCACCGTGTTCCTGATGGTCGTCGGCGAGCTCGTCCCGAAGAACTGGGCGATCTCCTCGCCGCTGGCGGTCGCGAAGGCCGTGGCCACTCCGCAGCGCGTCTTCACCGCCCTCTTCCGGCCCTTCATCAGCCACCTCAACAACACGGCCAACCGGATCGTGCGCCGTTTCGGGCTCGAACCCGCCGAGGAGCTGGCGACGGCTCGCAGCCCTCAGGAGCTGGTGGCACTGGCCCGGCACTCCGCAAAAGCCGGTGCCCTGGAGGCGGACACCGCCGAACTCTTCGTCCGAACCCTCAATCTGTCGGCGCTCACCGCGGAGAACGTGATGACTCCGCGGGTCCAGGTCACCGCACTGGATGTGCGGGCCACGGCGGAGGACGTCGCCAACGCCACCCGGGCGACCGGACTGTCCCGGTTCCCCGTGTACCGGGGCAGCCTCGACACCGTGGTCGGCGTCGCCCACATCAAGGACGTGCTGGCGATCCCCGCCGAGCAGCGGCCCCGTAAGCGGGTCGCCGACATGCTGCGCGAGCCACTGCTCGTACCGGAGACGCTGACCGTGGACCGGTTGCTGGACCGGCTCTCCGGCAAGCTCGCCATGGCGGTCGTCATCGATGAGTACGGCGGCACGGCCGGGGTCGTGACACTGGAGGACATCGTCGAGGAGGTGGTGGGCGAGGTGCGGGACGAGCACGACCCGCACGAGACGCCGGACCTCGCACCGGCCGGCGAGGACGCCGACGGACGCACCCTGTGGTCGGCCGACGGTGCTGCCCGGACCGACCAGTTGGAGAGGATCGGACTGAGAGTGCCGGACGGACCGTACGAGACCCTTGCCGGGCTGATCGCCTCGGAAGTGGGCCGGATCCCCGCCGTGGGTGATTCGGTCGAGCTCGCCGGCTGGCGGCTCGACGTCGTGGACGCCTCCGGGCGCCGCGCCGCGCGGGCGCTGCTGCACGCGCCGCTGCCCGGCTCCGACGAGCCGTCGGAGGACGAACGATGACCGCCGTACAGCTCTTCATCGGCCTCATGACGCTGGTCGTGAACGCCTTCTTCGTCGGTGCGGAGTTCGCCCTCATCTCCGTACGGCGCAGTCAGATCGAGCCGCAGGCGGAGGAGGGGAACCGGCGCGCCCGCAGTGTCATCTGGGGCCTGGAGCACGTCTCCGCGCTGCTCGCCGCGGCGCAGCTGGGCATCACCCTCTGCACCCTGATCCTCGGTATCGTCGCGGAACCCGCCATCGCCCATCTGCTGGAGCCGGTCTTCGATGCCGTGGGCATGCCGCACGGACTGGTCCATCCGATCTCGTTCGTGATCGCACTGTCCGTGGCGACGTATCTGCACATGCTGCTGGGCGAGATGGTGCCCAAGAACATCGCGCTCGCCGAGCCCGTGCGGACCGCGCTGCTGCTGGGTCCGCCGCTGGTGGCACTGGCCCGAGCACTGCGTCCGGTGATCTTCGCGATCAACGCCTTCGCCAACGCGCTGCTGAAACTCCTGCGGGTGGAGACGAAGGACGAGGTCTCGGCCACCTTCTCGGACGACGAGCTGGCCCGCCTGGTCAAGGATGCCGGGGATGCGGGACTGGTCGACGACCGGGCGGCGGAGCGCCTGCACCACGCGCTGGAGCTGGGCCGCCGCCCAGTACGCGATGTGGTGCTGCCGGTGGACCGGGTGATGTACACGAGGGTCGGTACGACCCCCGAGGAGTTGGAGCGGCTCTCGTCCGAGACCGGGTTCTCACGTTTCCCGGTGATGGACAGCGAACAGCGGATCCTGGGCTATCTCCATGTGAAGGACGCCCTTGATGTCACACCCCGCGATGTGCCGTTCCCGGTGACGGCGATGCGGCCGATCGCCCGGGTGCGGGCGTCCACGCCTCTCGACGACGTACTGACCGCGCTGCGGCGCAGCCGTACGCACCTTGCGGCGGTCGTCGACGAGGACGACCGGCTGGCGGGAATGGTGACGATGGAGGACGTGCTCCGGGAACTGGTGGGACGAGCGCAGTCCCGCTGATCCCTGAGGGGCGGGGCAGGCCGGGTCTGGGAGCTGGGTATGGGTACAGGCCCTGGCTCGGGGCCGCCACTCCCGGTCCTGCCCCGGGCCCGGGGCAGGACCGGGAGTGGCG
>NZ_JBFAJY010000017.1:0-145018 GCF_040655445.1 Streptomyces sp. NPDC050423 | reverse complement strand
GTTGATAGGCCAGATGTGGAAGCCCGGTAACGGGTGGAGCTGACTGGTACTAATAGGCCGAGGGCTTGTCCTCAGTTGCTCGCGTCCACTGTGTTAGTTCTGAAATAACGAACGGCCGTGTTGTGTTCCGGTGTTGGTTAATTTCATAGTGTTTCGGTGGTCATTGCGTTAGGGAAACGCCCGGTTACATTCCGAACCCGGAAGCTAAGCCTTTCAGCGCCGATGGTACTGCAGGGGGGACCCTGTGGGAGAGTAGGACGCCGCCGAACTCCTTTTATAGTTAAGCCCCGTGCCCTTGTGGCACGGGGCTTTTCTGCGTTCCGGTTGTTCTCGGACCAGCCCGGACCAGCTCGCCGGCCCGGCCGCCGCGGTGCGGCGCACACCTGGCCAAGAGCCCGTGGGTGAGCCCTTGCACGGGCGGAACACCGCTGGGGCGTGGGTCGGTGACGATGCGACAGATGGTTTTGCGCACCCTCTGGATCAGGGTATGATTTAGCTCGTTGCCGCAGGGCAGCGAGGCCCCAATAGCTCAGTCGGTAGAGCGTCTCCATGGTAAGGAGAAGGTCTGCGGTTCGATTCCGCATTGGGGCTCAGACAGACGAAAAGGCCCCCGCCACTCGGCGGGGGCCTTTTCGTGTATCCGGATCTAACCGAATCAACCGGATCTAAGCGGCCGGCGGCTCAGGGACGCGCATCGCGAGGATGGCCATGTCGTCCGAGGCCGGTTCCGCGGCGAACCGCTCGACGGCCCGCAGAATACGTGCCGCCACCGCGCCCGCCGTAAGGCCCGTACAAGTGGCCAGCACATCCGCCAGGCCGTCGTCGCCGAGCATACGGGTGCCCTCACGGCGCTCGGTGACACCGTCCGTCACGCACAGCAGGACATCGCCCGGGTCGAGGGTCACCGTCTGCTCGTACAGCTCCAGATCCTCGATGACGCCCAGCAGCGGCTGCGGTTCCGCGGCGGCCTCGACCGATCCGTCCTGGCGCAGGCGCAGCGGCAGCGGGTGGCCCGCACAGACCACCTTCAGCAGCGCACTGCCGTCCTCCTGGGGCCACAGCTCCCCGTACAGCAGGGTCAGGAAGCGGCTGCGGGCGCCCTCGTCGAGGATGGCGGCGTTCAGGCGCTCCAGGACGGCGGGGCCCCCGAAGCCCTCGCGGGCGAGCAGGCGCAGTGCGTGGCGGGCCAGGCCCGTCACGGCCGCGGCCTCCGGGCCCGTGCCGCAGACGTCGCCGATGGCGAAACCGTAGGCACCGTCCCGGATCGGGAAGACGTCGTAGAAGTCGCCGCCCACCTCGTTGCCCTCACCGGCTGCCCGGTAGATGACCTCGATCTCGACATTGGGTACGTCCGGCAGCCCCGGCGGCAGCAGGCTGCGCTGCAGGGACTGGCTGATCGCCATGCGCTCCGAGTAGAGGCGGGCGTTGTCGAGAGCCAGGGCGGCCCGGCGGGAGAGGTCCTCGGCCAGTTCCAGGATCTCCTGGCGGAAATGGTCGTCGGACGGTTTGCCGAGCGTGAGCATGCCGATGACCCGGTTGCGGGCGACGAGCGGAAGGACCACGGTCTCCCCGCCCACGGCCGCCGCCGTGGCGAGCGTCGTACGGATACCCGGGCCCAGGCTCCCGGCGTCGGCGAGGCCGATGCCGCGCATCGACGTGCGCAGGGCCGCCTGGTGGGCGGCCTCGGACGGAGCGGACCAGACACGTGCGCCGGGGGCCGGCACCGGGTCCGGCGGGGCGATCTTGGAGAGAAGGGCCTTGAGGCCGTCGATGAGCTCCTCGTCCTCGTGCAGCACGTACGAGAGGTACGGATCCGAGGACTGGTCGGCGATCGTGTAGACGGCGCACCAGGTGGCCAGGGTGGGGACCGTCATCTGAGCCATCAGGGCCAGCGTCTGGTCCCGGTCGAGGGTGCCCGCGAGGAGGTCCGACGCTTCGACGAGGAAGGAGAGGGAGCCGCGGCGCAGCCGTTCCAGTTCGCCCAGGCGGGCGGACTCGACGGCCAGGGCGATACGGTCCGCCGCGAACTGGAGGCGCAGGGCCTCCTCGTTCGAGTACCGGCCGGCGGCCTCGGCCGCGACGCCCAGGGAGCCCGTGAGACGGCCCTCGACCTTCAGCGGGACGGTCACCACCGAACGCATACCGGTGTTGCCCAGCAGCGGCACGGCGCCCGGGACGGCGTAGAGGTCCTCGTGGACCGCGGGCATGCGCGCCGAGCCGTACCGGCCGGTGCCGGCCTCCACGGGGACGCGGGCGAAGCGCTGGCGCGCGGAGGGCAGGCCGGTCGTGGCCCGTACCTCCAGCTCGGTCTCGTCGTCCGTCGCCAGCAGCAGGAACGCCGCGTCGGCGTCGAGCATGTCGCGTGCCCGCTCGACGGTGCGCTGGAGCAGGCCGTCGAGGTCGTCGGGGGCGGGGGAGCCGATGAACACCTCGAAGGGGTCCGTCTTGCGGATCTCGGTGTTCGAGTCGGAGACCGGAGTGCGCACCGGCGACTGGAGCACCGCCCGCTCGTAGTCACGGACCAGCAGACAGACCGTCGAGGGTTCGCCCTGGGTGTCCCGTACGCGGAGGTGGGAGCCGTAGACCGGGATGGTACGGCCGTCGGCGCCCCGGATGCCGTAGCTGCCCTCCCAGCGGGAGAGGCGGAGCGCGTCGGCGATACCGGTGTTGGTACCGGGAGTCTGCGGCCAGGCAGTGAAGTCGGTGAGCTGCTTGCCGGCGACCTGGTCCGCGGTGTACCCGAACAGGTACGCGGCGTCGTCGTTCCACGCCGCGATGGCGCCGAGGCTGTCGATCTGGACGACGGCCACCCTGACCCGTTCGTCGGCGACCGGGAGCAGGTCGACGGGGAGCAGCGGGCCCGCTGAGCGGATACCCACCGGGCGGTCCGGAAGATCGAGCTGGAACCAGACGTGTTTGTGCGCGGGGGAGTACTCGACGCCCCAGCGGGAGGCGAGCGCGGCGCACAGCAGCAGGCCGCGGCCGCCCTCACGGTCCGGGCTGCCGAAGTCGGGGCCGGTGGACTGGAGCGGGATCTCCCGTTCCGGGTAGTGGTCGGAGATCTCGACCCGGACGCCTTCCTCCGTACGGAGGCACAGCACGTCCGCGGCGGTGCCGGCGTGGACCACCGCATTGGTGACGAGCTCGCTGGTGAGGACGACGGCATCGTCGACGATATCGGTGTATCCCCACCCCTGGAGGGTGTCGCGGACAAAGGCGCGGGCGGTCGCGACGGAGCGCCCGACCGGGTCGAAGGTGGCAGCCGCGCGCGCCGTGATCACAGCACTCCCCATATGGTGTCTCGTCGCTTCCCCGAGTCCTGTGCCCGTTTCTAGCCGCTTCGATTCGCTTGCCAGGCTAGACGCTCTGTCCGTGCACCGGATACACGAGGGCAGACTTGGGGCAAGGACGAACGGATACAGGCCTGTGACCGGACAAGTGTGGACTTCCCAACAGAGCGATGTGGGACAACCATTGGACGTTCCACCCCGACCGGTTCCGGCCTGGTAGATTTCAACGATTTGACGTCCGCATGGTCACCCGTCAACGGTGGGCTGTGGCGGTGAGCCATTGAGGATCTGGGCAAGCTCCCAGAGAAGACCCGAGCGATACGGTCAACCCTGCGGGAGGGACACGGTGGAGTCTGGCGTGGCGGCGCGGGGAACAGGCACGCGCACTAAAGGCGGACAGTCCGTGAAGAAGCAGCGTAATGGAACCATCGAAGTCGACGCGGCAGCGCTCAACAGACTGCTGGCCGGTCTGGTGGCCATGCGTGACGGGAATTTCCGCAGGCGCCTGACAGTCTCGGGCGACGGCGTGATGACGGAGATCGCGGCCGTCTTCAACGAAGTCGCCGACCGTAATGTCCACCTCACGGGTGAGCTCGCCCGGGTGCGGCGGGTGGTCGGACGGGAGGGCAAGCTCACCGAACGGCTGGAGACGGGCGCCTGCGAAGGGTCCTGGGCCGCCGCCATCGACGCCTCCAACGAGCTGGTCGACGATCTCGCACGACCGGTCTCGGAGGTCGGACGGGTGCTGTCGGCGGTGGCCGACGGTGATCTGGAGCAGCGGATGGAGCTCCGGTCGCACACCACCGACGAGACGGTACGGCCGTTGCGCGGCGAGTTCCTGAAGGTCGCCCGTACGGTCAACAACCTCGTCGACCAGCTGTCGGCGTTCACCGAGCAGGTGACGCGGGTCGCAGTCGAGGTGGGGACCGAGGGCAAGCTGGGCGGGCAGGCCCAGGTGCGCGGCATGTCCGGGTCCTGGAAGGACCTCACGGACTCCGTGAACACCATGGCGTACCGGCTGACGGCACAGGTGCGTGACATCGCCCTGGTGACGACGGCGGTCGCCAAGGGCGACCTGTCCCGGAAGGTCACCGTTCATGTGGCCGGCGAGATGCTTCAGCTGAAGAACACCGTCAACACGATGGTCGACCAGCTGTCGTCGTTCTCCTCCGAGGTGACCCGGGTCGCCCGCGAGGTGGGCACGGAGGGCGAGCTGGGCGGGCAGGCGACGGTGCCGGGTGTGGCCGGGGTGTGGAAGGACCTCACCGACTCCGTCAACACCATGGCCGGGAACCTCACCTCCCAGGTGCGCGGCATCGCGGAGGTGACGACGGCGGTCGCCAACGGTGACCTGTCGCAGAAGGTACGGGTGAGCGCACGCGGAGAGGTCGCCCAGCTCGCCGAGACGATCAACCAGATGACCGAGACGCTGCGCACCTTCGCCGACGAGGTCACGCGGGTGGCCAGCGAGGTCGGCGGCGGGGGCGTGCTCGGCGGCCAGGCACAGGTGCCGGGTGCCGCGGGGACGTGGAAGGACCTCACCGACTCGGTGAACACCGTCTTCCGCAACCTGACGACCCAGGTGCGGGACATCGCGCAGGTGACGACGGCGGTGGCCAGCGGTGACATGACGCAGAAGGTCACGGTCGACGTGGCCGGCGAGATGCTGGAGCTGAAGAACACCGTCAACACGATGGTCGACCAGCTCCAGTCCTTCGGTTCGGAAGTGACCCGGGTGGCCCGGGAGGTCGGCGTCGAGGGCCGGCTGGGCGGCCAGGCCGAGGTGCCCGGCGCGGCCGGTACCTGGAAGGACCTCACAGACTCCGTGAACACGGCGTTCCGGAACCTGACGGGTCAGGTGCGGGACATCGCACAGGTGACGACCGCGGTCGCCAACGGTGACCTGTCGCAGAAGGTCACCGTCGATGTCGCGGGCGAGATGCTGGAGCTGAAGAACACCGTCAACACGATGGTGGCCCAGCTGTCCTCCTTCGCCGACCAGGTGACGCGGATGGCACGGGACGTGGGCACGGAGGGCCGTCTCGGCGGTCAGGCACGGGTCGACGGCGTCTCCGGTACGTGGAAGGAGCTCACCGACTCCGTCAACTTCATGGCGGGGAACCTGACCTCCCAGGTGCGCCAGATCGCCCAGGTGACCACGGCGGTGGCCCGGGGTGACCTGTCGCAGAAGATCGACGTGGACGCGCGCGGCGAGATCCTGGAGCTGAAGAACACCATCAACACGATGGTCGACCAGCTCTCCGCCTTCGCCGAGCAGGTGACCAGGGTGGCCCGCGAGGTGGGCACGGACGGGCGGCTCGGCGGCCAGGCACAGGTGCCCGGCGTGGCCGGTGTGTGGCGCGATCTGACCGACTCGGTGAACGGCATGGCGGGGAACCTCACCGCTCAGGTCCGTAACATCGCGCAGGTCGCCACGGCGGTGGCCCGGGGTGACCTGTCGCAGAAGATCGACGTGGACGCGCGCGGCGAGATCCTGGAGCTGAAGAACACCCTCAACACGATGGTCGACCAGCTCTCGAACTTCGCGGAGCAGGTGACCAGGGTCGCCCGCGAGGTGGGTACGGAGGGCATCCTCGGCGGTCAGGCCGAGGTGCAGGGCGTGTCCGGTACGTGGAAGGACCTCACGCAGTCCGTCAACGGCATGGCGAACAACCTGACCCTGCAGGTCCGCAACATCGCCGAGGTCACCACCGCGGTCGCCAAGGGCGATCTCTCCAAGAAGATCACTGTCGACGCCAAGGGCGAGATCCTCGAACTGGTGACGACGGTCAACACCATGGTCGACCAGCTGATGAACTTCGGTGACGAGGTGACGCGGGTCGCGCGCGAGGTGGGTACCGAGGGCATCCTCGGTGGCCAGGCGCGGGTGCGCGGTGCCACGGGCATCTGGAAGGACCTCAGCGAGAACGTCAACCTGATGGCCAACAACCTGACCAGTCAGGTGCGCAACATCTCCCGGGTCTCGTCCGCGGTCGCCAACGGCGACCTGACGAAGAAGGTCACCGTCGAGGCACGCGGCGAGGTCGCCGAGCTCGCCGACACCGTCAACACGATGGTGACGACCCTGTCCTCGTTCGCCGACGAGGTGACCCGCGTGGCCCGCGAGGTGGGTACCGAGGGCGAGCTGGGCGGCCAGGCACGGGTCCCGGGGGTCGCCGGTACCTGGAAGGACCTCACCGAGTCCGTGAACTCGATGGCGTCCAACCTGACCGGTCAGGTGCGCCAGATCGCCACCGTCACCACGGCGATCGCGAAGGGTGATCTGACCAAGAAGATCGACATCGATGCCCGCGGCGAGATCCAGGAGCTGAAGAACACCATCAACACGATGGTCGATCAGCTGTCCTCGTTCGCGGAGCAGGTGACGCGGGTGGCCCGCGAGGTGGGTACCGAGGGGCAGCTGGGCGGCCAGGCACGGGTGCGGGACGTCGACGGCACCTGGCGCGACCTCACCGAGTCGGTGAACGAGATGGCCGGAAACCTCACCCGTCAGGTACGTGCCATCGCGGCCGTCGCCACCGCGGTGACCCGCGGCGATCTCAATCTGAAGATCGACGTGGACGCGGCCGGCGAGATCCAGGCGCTGCAGGACAACATCAACACGATGATCGCCAACCTGCGTGACACCACGGCCACCAACAAGGAGCAGGACTGGCTCAAGGGCAACCTCGCCCGGATCTCCGGTCTGATGCAGGGGCGCCGCGATCTCGACGACGTCGCCTCGCTGATCATGAGCGAGCTGACCCCGGTCGTCTCCGCGCAGCACGGCGCGTTCTTCCTGGCCATGGCGACCGGCGAGACCGACGCACTGGGCGCGGAAGGCGACCGGGAGGGCGCGTACGTGCTCCGGATGCGGGGCAGCTACGGCTACTCCGCCGGCTCCATGCCGACGTCCTTCCGGCCCGGTGAGACGCTCATCGGCACGGCCGCGGAGGAGAAGCGGACGATCCAGGTGGACAACGTGCCGCCGGGGTACCTGAAGATCTCCTCCGGCCTCGGTGAGGCGCCGCCCGCGCATGTGATCGTGCTGCCGGTGCTCTTCGAGGGGAAGGTCCTCGGAGTGATCGAACTGGCCTCGTTCCAGCCGTTCACCCATATCCAGCGGGACTTCCTCAACCAGCTCGCCGAGATGATCGCCACGAGCGTCAACACCATCAGCGTCAACACGACGACCGAGAAGCTGCTGGAGCAGTCGCAGGAGCTGACCGAGCAATTGCGCGACCGGTCGCAGGAGTTGGAGAACCGGCAGAAAGCCCTCCAGGCGTCCAACGCGGAACTGGAGGAGAAGGCCGAACTGCTGGCCCAGCAGAACCGCGACATCGAGGTCAAGAACACCGAGATCGAAGAGGCGCGGCAGGTCCTGGAGGAGCGCGCCGAACAGCTCGCGGTCTCGATGCGCTACAAGTCGGAGTTCCTGGCCAACATGTCGCACGAGCTGCGTACGCCGCTCAACTCGCTGCTCATTCTGGCCAAATTGCTGGCGGACAACGCCGAGGGCAATCTGTCACCGAAGCAGGTGGAATTCGCCGAGACGATCCATGGCGCGGGCTCCGATCTGCTGCAGCTGATCAACGACATCCTCGATCTGTCGAAGGTCGAGGCGGGCAAGATGGACGTCAGCCCGACCCGGATCGCACTGGTTCAGCTGGTCGACTACGTAGAGGCGACATTCCGGCCGCTCACCGCGGAAAAGGGTCTGGATTTCTCCGTACGGGTGTCACCGGAACTGCCGGCCACGCTGCACACCGACGAACAGCGGCTGCTCCAGGTGCTGCGCAATCTGCTCTCCAACGCGGTGAAGTTCACCGACGGCGGCGCTGTCGAGCTGGTGATCCGGCATGCGGGGGCGGAGGTGCCGAACGCCATCCGCGAGCAGCTGCTGGAGGCGGGTTCGCTGCGGGACGCCGACGCCGATCTGATCGCGTTCTCGGTGACCGACACGGGTATCGGGATCGCGTCCAGCAAGATGCTGGTGATCTTCGAGGCGTTCAAGCAGGCGGACGGCACGACCAGCCGCAAGTACGGCGGTACGGGCCTGGGCCTCTCCATCAGCCGGGAGATCGCCCGGCTGCTGGGCGGCGAGATCCATGCGGCGAGCGAGCCCGGCCGGGGCTCGACGTTCACGCTGTACCTGCCGCTGCACCCGAGTGAACTCCCGCCGCAGGGCTACCCGCAGATCGGCCCGGGGCCCATCGAGATGCACGGTGCCGCGGTCGAGAGCGGGCGGCTGCCCGAGGCCGGGCAGGGGCCCGGGGAGAACTTCCCGGACTTCGGCCGCGGAACGGGCCGGCAGGGGAGCGGAGACGATCAGAGCGGCACGGCAGGGCTGTTCCGGCGTCGTCGCAAGGCGGTGGGCGGCACGGGACAGCAGCCCGCGCTGCCGGCCCCCGCGGCCTCCCGGAGCGCCCCGCAGGAGCCGTGGACGCCCGCTGTCCAGGATGAGCCCGAGGCCCGCAGGACGTTCCGGTTCAGCGGCGAGAAGGTGCTGATCGTCGATGACGACATCCGTAACGTCTTCGCGCTCACCAGCGTGCTGGAGCAGCACGGGCTGGCGGTCCTGTACGCGGAGAACGGGCGCGAGGGGATCGAAGTCCTGGAGCAGCACGACGATGTGACGGTCGTACTGATGGACATCATGATGCCGGAGATGGACGGCTATGCGACGACCTCGGCGATCCGCAGGATGCCGCAGTTCGCCGGGCTGCCGATCGTCGCGCTGACGGCCAAGGCGATGAAGGGTGACCGGGAGAAGGCGATCGAGTCCGGAGCATCCGACTACGTCACCAAGCCGGTTGACCCCGATCATCTTCTTTCCGTTATGGAGGGATGGATGCGCGGAGAGTGATCGTCGATTGAGCGAATCAATGATGATTTGTTGATCGAGTGTGTCCGAAGTGGTGTGGGAACGCGGTTTCCGGGGAACCTTTTGGTCTCCCGCCGCGTTTCTGGTATGTGCACAGTGACATCGCGGTGACAGGGTGTGGTGACGGGCGGGGTGCGGCTACCATGACCGGCACAAGGACGGACGGCGTAAGGGAGTCGTCCCCTGGGGCGGCGCCCGGTGCAATTCCGGGGCGAGGAGGACGGGCCATGGTGCCGAAGGCCAAGATCCTCCTGGTCGATGACCGGCCGGAGAATCTGCTGGCGCTGGAGGCCATCCTCTCTGCGCTCGATCAGACACTGGTGCGGGCATCGTCAGGGGAGGAAGCGCTCAAAGCGCTGCTCACGGACGACTTTGCGGTCATTCTGCTGGATGTGCAGATGCCGGGCATGGACGGTTTCGAAACCGCCGCGCACATCAAGCGGCGGGAGAGGACCCGGGACATCCCGATCATCTTCCTCACCGCGATCAACCACGGTCCGCATCACACCTTCCGGGGTTATGCGGCAGGCGCGGTGGACTACATCTCGAAGCCGTTCGACCCGTGGGTGCTGCGCGCGAAGGTCTCGGTCTTCGTCGAGCTCTACATGAAGAACTGCCAGCTCCGGGAACAGGCGTCGCTGCTGCGGCTCCAGCTCGAAGGCGGCGTGCACGCCGGCGCGAACCACGAGAGGGAGCCCGCCGGTCTGCTGGCCGAACTCTCCGCACGGCTCGCCGCCGTCGAGGAGCAGGCCGAGGCGCTGTCCAAGCAGCTCGACGACGAGTCGGCGGACGCCGGGGCCGTGGCCACCGCCGCCCATCTCGAACGGAAGCTGACCGGACTGCGCCGCGCGCTGGACGCCCTGGAGCCCGGCGCCAACGGCGGACCGGCTCCCCTTCCCTCGTAACGCGGCCGACTGCCCGCCCGTACCGCCCTTTCCCGTCAGGTGCCTTCGGGGCTGCGCGGCGGCAACTGCCCGGCGGGGACCGCCGGTCGGTGGTCCGGCCGCGGTGCGGAGCGGATGAGGGCGCGTCAGTTTGCGGCCGCCGCAGGGCGACACGGTCGGGTGAACGGGCACGCGCACGTGTTCACCGGCGCGGACACCGGTAACCTCGGCCCCATGGCCTCACGTACGTCCGGCAAGGGTTCCCAGGGCACGGCGGGCACCGCGAAGCGCGTCGGCGGTGGCCCGGGTCCGGCGAAGAAAGCCGCGCCCGCGAAGAAGGCCGCTGCCAGGAAGAGCGCGCCCGCGAAGAAGGCCCCCGCCAAGAAGGCGGCCGCGCCAAAACCGGCACCCTCTCCCACCAGCGGTGTGTACCGCCTGGCGCGCGCTGTCTGGCTCGGTGCGGCCCACGCCATCGGCGCGATGTTCCGCGGCATAGGGCGTGGCGCCAAGGGCCTCGACCCCGCACACCGCAAGGACGGCGTCGCACTGCTGCTGCTCGGTCTCGCGCTGATCGTCGCCGCGGGCACCTGGTCGAATCTGCGCGGTCCCGTCGGCGATCTCGTGGAGATGCTCGTCACCGGCGCCTTCGGCCGGCTCGACCTGCTGGTGCCGATACTGCTGGGAGCCATCGCGGTACGGCTGATCCTCTATCCCGAGAAGCCCGAGGCCAACGGCCGGATCGTCATCGGGCTGTCCGCACTGGTCATCGGGGTGCTCGGCCAGGTCCACATCGCCTGCGGATCACCGGGGCGCGAGGACACCGAGGCGATGCGGGACGCGGGCGGGCTCATCGGCTGGGCCGCCTCCAAACCGCTGATCTTCGCCATGGGCGAGGTGCTCGCCGTCCCGCTGCTCCTGCTGCTCACCGTCTTCGGGCTGCTGGTCGTCACGGCGACCCCGGTGAACGCCATTCCGCAGCGGCTGCGGCTGCTCGGTTCCAGGCTGGGGATCCTCGACCCGGTGCACGACCCCGACGCGGAGGACGAGAGCGACGACGAGCGGTACGACGAGCAGTGGCGCGAGGCGCTGCCCGCCCGCTCACGGCGCTCCTCCGCGCGCCGCTCCGAGGCGTCCGAGGTCTACGACACCGACCGCGTCGAGGCCGACGCCCTGGC
Organism: Streptomyces sp. NPDC050423; assembly: GCF_040655445.1. Classification (NCBI taxonomy): domain Bacteria; kingdom Bacillati; phylum Actinomycetota; class Actinomycetes; order Kitasatosporales; family Streptomycetaceae; genus Streptomyces; species Streptomyces sp. NPDC050423. The sequence goes on along the minus strand of NZ_JBFAJY010000017.1, from coordinate 133,785 downwards.
CAAGCGCCGCGGCAGGCCGCGCAGGCCCTCCGTGCAGCCCGCGATGAACCGCACCATGGACGCGGTGGACGTCGCTGCCGCCGCTGCCGCCGCGCTCGACGGTGCGGTACTCAACGGCATGCCGCCCTCGCCCGTCGTCGCCGACCTCACCCAGGGCGTCTCCGCGGACCGTGAGCGCGCGGCCACTCCGGTGCCGGGTGCCAGGGAGTCGGAGCCCCCTCGGAGGCCGGGGGAGAAGGCATCCTCGCCCTCCGGCGGCGTGCCCGACCTGACCAAGCCGGCCCCCGACCGGTCGCAGCCGCTGCCCTCCCGCGCCGAGCAGCTCCAGCTGTCCGGCGACATCACGTACTCGCTGCCCTCGCTCGATCTGCTGGAGCGCGGCGGCCCCGGCAAGACCCGCAGCGCCGCCAACGACGCGATCGTCGCGTCGCTGACCAACGTCTTCACCGAGTTCAAGGTCGACGCGGCCGTCACCGGCTTCACCCGCGGACCCACGGTGACGCGGTACGAGGTGGAGCTCGGCCCGGCCGTGAAGGTCGAGCGGATCACGGCGCTCGCGAAGAACATCGCGTACGCCGTCGCCAGCCCCGACGTCAGGATCATCTCGCCGATCCCGGGGAAGTCGGCGGTCGGCATCGAGATCCCCAACTCCGACCGCGAGATGGTCAACCTCGGGGACGTCCTGCGGCTGGCGGACGCGGCCGAGGACGACCACCCCATGCTGGTCGCGCTCGGCAAGAACGTCGAGGGCGGCTACGAGATGGCCAACCTCGCGAAGATGCCGCACGTCCTGGTGGCCGGTGCGACCGGTTCCGGGAAGTCCTCCTGCATCAACTGCCTGATCACCTCGGTGATGATAAGGGCGACTCCGGAGGACGTCCGGATGGTGCTGGTCGACCCCAAGCGCGTCGAGCTGACCGCGTACGAGGGCATTCCGCACCTGATCACGCCGATCATCACCAACCCCAAGAAGGCCGCCGAGGCGCTTCAGTGGGTCGTGCGCGAGATGGATCTCCGCTACGACGACCTCGCCGCGTTCGGGTACCGGCACATCGACGACTTCAACCACGCCGTGCGTACCGGGAAGCTCAAGACACCTCAGGGCAGCGAACGGGAGCTGTCGCCGTACCCGTACCTGCTGGTGATCGTCGACGAGCTGGCCGACCTGATGATGGTCGCTCCGCGCGATGTCGAGGACTCGATCGTCCGTATCACCCAGTTGGCCCGCGCCGCCGGTATCCATCTGGTCCTCGCCACCCAGCGCCCCTCGGTGGACGTCGTCACCGGTCTGATCAAGGCGAACGTGCCCTCCCGGCTCGCCTTCGCGACCTCGTCGCTCGCCGACAGCCGGGTCATCCTCGACCAGCCCGGAGCCGAGAAGCTCATCGGAAAGGGTGACGGGCTGTTCCTGCCGATGGGGGCGAACAAGCCGACCCGTATGCAGGGCGCCTTCGTCACCGAGGCCGAGGTCGCCGCCGTGGTCCAGCACTGCAAGGACCAGATGGCACCGGTGTTCCGGGAGGACGTGGTGGTCGGCACGAAGCAGAAGAAGGAGATCGACGAGGACATCGGCGACGACCTGGACCTGCTCTGCCAGGCCGCCGAACTGGTCGTCTCCACCCAGTTCGGATCCACCTCGATGCTCCAGCGCAAGCTGCGGGTGGGTTTCGCCAAGGCCGGCCGGCTGATGGACCTCATGGAGTCCCGGAACATCGTCGGACCCAGCGAGGGATCCAAGGCGCGCGACGTCATGGTGAAGCCGGACGAGCTCGACGGGGTGTTGGCGCTGATTCGTGGGGAAACCGGTTCGTGAGGGTTTCGCGGGCAACCGTTTCGCGGGGCCGTACGTCAAGTTGAAGGGAGGACAGCAGGATGTCCTTCCGCGGGGGCGGTCCGGCGAATCCGGCTCTGTTCGAATCTGATGGCGTACAAAGTCCTCCCTCCCGGTTGCCCCACCCTTTCCCACCCCCCCTAGACTGAACATCCAGCAGGTGGCTCACGCTCGAAAGGCGCCCCCGTGTCCATCGGCAACTCCCCCGAAGACGACCGGCCTTCGATCGGTCGAGTGCTCCAGCAGGCTCGAATCGCCGCAGGTCTCACGGTCGAAGAGGTCAGCACGTCCACCCGGGTGCGCATCCCCATCGTGCACGCGATCGAGGCGGACGACTTCTCCCGCTGCGGCGGTGACGTGTATGCGCGCGGCCACATCCGCACGCTGGCACGTGCCGTCGCCATCGATCCGGAACCGCTGGTCTCGCAGTACGACGGCGAGCACGGCGGCCGTCCGGCGCCCACGCCGGCGGCTCCGCTGTTCGAGGCCGAGCGGATCCGTTCCGAACCCCGACGGCCCAACTGGACCGCGGCCATGGTCGCGGCCATCGTCGCCGTGGTCGGGTTCGTCGGCTTCACGTTCTTCAAGGGCGGCGACAACTCCCCGACGGCCAACCAGGTCGCCGAAGGCCCCACGTCCGCCAAGACCACCCCCAAACCGTCGGCCAGCAAGACCGCCGATCCCAAGCCGGCTCCCTCCGACAGCGCCATTGCCGCGGCGCCGCAGGACAAGGTGACGGTCAAACTCAGCGCCAGTCAGGGCAAGAGCTGGATCTCCGCCAAGGACCACAACGGCCGGCTGCTCTTCGACGGGCTGCTCCAGCAGGGCCAGTCCAAGACGTTCCAGGACAAGGAGCGGGTCGACCTCGTCCTCGGCGACGCCGGTTCGATCGAGCTCTTCGTCAACGGCAAGAAGGTCGAGGACCGGTTCCAGCCCGGTCAGGTCGAGCGGCTCTCGTACACCAAGGGTGACCCCGAGGTCGGCTGACCGCGGCACTCCACGGTTCGCACCCTGCGGCGAGCGCCCGGCCATCGCGCCGGGCGCTCGCCGCTTTGTCACTCTCTGTGACTGCGGAACCTGCGCGGTGGGGCCAGTGCCGGGACAAAGTAGTCTTGAGCCCATGCCCGAACGCCGTACCGTCGCCCTTGTCACTCTTGGCTGCGCCCGTAACGAGGTGGACTCGGAGGAGCTCGCAGGCCGCTTGGCAGCGGACGGCTGGGAGCTCGTCGAGGATGCCTCCGATGCCGATGTCGCCGTGGTCAACACCTGTGGATTCGTCGAGGCCGCCAAGAAGGACTCCGTCGATGCCCTGCTCGAAGCCAATGATCTGAAGGACCACGGCCGTACCCAGGCCGTCGTCGCCGTCGGCTGCATGGCCGAGCGCTACGGCAAGGACCTCGCCGAGGCCCTGCCGGAAGCGGACGGAGTCCTCGGATTCGATGACTACGCAGACATCTCGGACCGCCTCCAGACCATCCTCAACGGTGGCATCCACGCTTCGCACACCCCGCGGGACCGCCGCAAACTGCTGCCGATCAGCCCCGCCGAGCGCCAGGACGCCGTCGTGGCCCTGCCCGGCCACGCCCAGGAGGCCGTACCGGCCCCCGCCGACCTCCCGGAGGGCGTCGCGCCGGTCTCCGGCCCGCGGGCGCCCCTGCGCCGCCGGCTCGGCACCAGCCCCGTCGCCTCGGTGAAGCTGGCCTCCGGCTGCGACCGCCGCTGCTCCTTCTGCGCCATCCCGTCCTTCCGCGGCTCCTTCATCTCGCGGCGCCCCTCGGACGTCCTGGGCGAGACCCGGTGGCTGGCCGAGCAGGGGGTGAAGGAGGTCATGCTGGTCTCCGAGAACAACACCTCGTACGGCAAGGACCTCGGTGACATCCGGCTGCTGGAGACGCTGCTGCCGGAGCTCGCGGACGTCGACGGGATCGAGCGCATCCGGGTCAGCTATCTGCAGCCCGCCGAGATGCGGCCCGGTCTGATCGACGTACTGACCTCGACGCCCAAGGTGGCGCCCTACTTCGACCTCTCCTTCCAGCACTCGGCCCCCGGTGTGCTGCGGGCGATGCGCCGGTTCGGCGACACCGACAGCTTTCTGGAGCTTCTGGACACCATCCGGGGCAAGGCCCCGCAGGCCGGCGCCCGCTCCAACTTCATCGTGGGCTTCCCCGGCGAGACCGAGGCCGACCTGGCGGAGCTGGAACGGTTCCTCACCGGTGCGCGTCTCGACGCCATCGGCGTCTTCGGCTACTCCGACGAGGACGGTACCGAGGCGGTCGGCTACGGCGACAAGCTGGACGCCGACACCATCGCGGAGCGGCTCGCGCACATTTCCCGGCTGGCCGAGGAGCTGACCTCCCAGCGGGCCGAAGAACGGGTCGGGGAGACGCTCCAGGTGCTGGTCGAGTCGGTCGAGGCGACCGAGGACGAGTCGCGCGCCGTGGGCCGCGCGGCGCACCAGGCGCCCGAAACGGACGGCCAGGTGCTCTTCACCGCACGCGAGGGACTGGTCCCGGGCCGTATGGTCGAGGCAGAGGCAGTGGGCACCGAGGGCGTGGACCTGGTGGCCGAATGCCGTGAGCTTGCGGAGGTGGCCAGATGACCGGAGCGCCGGCATCCGCGACAGGGGGCTCCGGCGCGACGCCGGTCCGCGGCGGGAAGCTGGGCACTGCGGCCGTCAACCAGGCGAGCCTGTGGAACATCGCCAACCTCCTCACCATGGCGCGGCTGGTGCTCGTGCCCGGATTCGTCCTGCTGCTGCTCCACAACGGCGGATACGACCCGGCGTGGCGTTCCTTCGCCTGGGCGGCCTTCGCCATCGCGATGATCACCGATCTGTTCGACGGACATCTGGCGCGCACGTACAACCTGGTCACCGACTTCGGGAAGATCGCCGACCCGATCGCCGACAAAGCGATCATGGGCGCCGCGCTGATCTGCCTCTCGTACCTCGGTGATCTGCCCTGGTGGGTCACGGGCGTGATCCTCTTCCGCGAGCTCGGCATCACCGTGCTGCGGTTCTGGGTGATCAGACACGGGGTGATTCCGGCCAGCCGCGGCGGGAAGATGAAGACGCTTTCGCAGGCGATCGCCGCCGGGATGTACGTCCTGGCGCTGACCGGACCGCTGGCGACGCTGCGGTTCTGGGTGATGGCGGTGGCCGTCGTGCTGACGGTCGTCACCGGTCTGGACTATGTGCGCCAGGCCGTCGTGCTGCGACGCCAGGGGCTCGCGGCGGAGCGGTCGGCCGCGGCGCAGGGAGCCGTCGAGGCGGCCGCGGAGACGCCGGAGGCCACCGGAGGCGTGGACCGGGTCTCCGGGACCTCAGAGACCTCAGGGGCCCGCGGTGCGGCGGAGGCCGAGCGGTGACAGCCGCGGCCCGGGTGCTGCGGCTGCTCGTCGAGCGGGGGGAGACCCTGGCCGTCGCCGAGTCGCTGACCGGCGGCCTGGTCGCGGCGGAGTTGACGTCCGTACCAGGTGCCTCGCACTCCTTCCGCGGGTCCGTGACGGCCTATGCGACCACCCTGAAGAGTGAAGTCCTGGGTGTGGATCCGGCCCTTCTGGCATCGCGCGGCGCGGTGGACCCCGAGGTCGCCTCCCAGATGGCCGCGGGCGTATGCCGGGTCCTCGGAGCGGACTGGGGGCTCGCGACCACCGGCGTAGCGGGCCCGGAGCCGCAGGACGGCCGTCCGGTGGGAACGGTCTTCGTCGCAGTGTGCGGGCCTGACGGGGCAGCGAAAGTGGCCACGCTGCGGTTGAACGGCGGACGAGCGGACATCCGTAATGAGAGCGTACGGAGCGTGCTCGATCTGCTCTCCGGCGAACTCGGCGGGTACGCGAGCGCACAGGATACGGAACAGATCGGGGGGAATTGATGTTTGCAGCCCTGAGTGAACACGACATCGCTCCCCGCACGGCCGCGGCGCTAGGCGGTACGGTGGGGCGTGAAGGATGCGGCTACGCGGTCCGAGGAGGGAGCCACCGATGATTCTGCTCCGTCGCCTGCTTGGTGACGTGCTGCGTCGGCAGCGCCAGCGCCAAGGCCGTACTCTGCGCGAAGTCTCCTCGTCCGCCCGAGTTTCGCTCGGCTATCTCTCCGAGGTGGAGCGGGGGCAGAAGGAGGCATCCTCCGAACTGCTCTCCGCCATTTGCGACGCGCTTGACGTACGGATGTCCGAGCTCATGCGTGAAGTGAGCGATGATCTGTCGCTGGCTGAACTGGCCGAGTCGGCAGCAGCCGGCGATCCGGTACCCGTGCCGGTGCGCCCCAGGCTCAATTCCGTCTCTGTTTCGTCGGTGGCGGGTGTGCCGACGGGGCGGGTGACCATCAAGGCGCCTGCGGAAGCGGTGGATGTCGTCGCCGCCTGACCCGCTCGGTTCGGTCTGAAGCCGGAGCCCCGGTCCTCCCCTCAGGGGGCGGACCGGGGCTTCTGCGTGTGTTGGCGGGGTTGTGGCGGGCAGGCGCCTGTGTGAGGCCGGGGAAGGGTCTCGTGCAGGCCGTTCCCCGAATGACCCTTTTGCTTCGTTTGTGCCATCGTGGGTGGTGCTGAACGGAACGGATATCAGATCGGAGACGTGCATGTCTGTGGTGAAGAGCCCGCTGTCCGAGGCCGACCTCAAGTCCGTCGGCGATGCGCTCCAGGGTGCCCTGGTGGATCTCGTCGACCTCTCCCTGGTGGCGAAGCAGGTCCACTGGAACGTCGTGGGGCCACGCTTCAGGTCTGTGCACCTTCAGCTCGACGAAGTCGTCGACACTGCCCGCCAGCACTCCGACATGGTTGCCGAACGGGCTTCCGCGCTGGGCGTCAACCCGGACGGGCGGTCGGGGACGATCGCCAGGACCACGGCCATCGACTCCGTGCCCGAGGGCTGGGTCAAGGACGTGGACGCGGTGCGGACCCTGGTCGACGCCCTCGGTGTGGTGATCGGCCGGATGCGTGAGCGGATCGAGGTGACAGGCGACCCCGATCCGGTCAGTCAGGACATCCTGATCTCGCTGACCGCCGATCTTGAGAAGCACGCGTGGATGTTCCAGGCGGAGAGCGCCTGACCCGCCCCCTTTCTCACCCGGCCGGGCGCCAGTGCGCCGGACCGGTCCCCCTCCCGGCCTGCCCGCGTTCGGGTAGTTGCCGGTCCGCCCCATCGGAGGAGTCGCCATGACAGACGAAAGCGCGAAGGACAAGATCACCGGCAAGGCCAAGGAGGCCATGGGCAAGATGACCGGTGACCGCCGCAAGGAGGCCGAGGGCAAGACGGACCAGGGCAAGGGTCAGGCCAAGAGCGCCATGGGTGATGCCAAGGAGCGCGCCGAGGGCGTCAAGGACTCCCTGACCGGCGACGACAAGAGCTGACAGCCGGACGCGGAGCCCCCACCGGAAGCGGTGGGGGCTCCGCTCTGGATGCGGCCCCGGTGGCGCCGGGTGAGACTGCGAGGGTGTGCGGTTGCGCCGTGCGCGCCGGTACTGCACCGGTGCGCTCTCCCGTCGGGTGATCGGGCCGGACATATTGCCGGGAGGGGTACTGGGTTCGGCCGGAGGAGGCAGCCATGGTACGGCGATGGGTGCCGGCGCTCGTTCTCGGTGGTGTGTGGTGGTGGGCCGTGCTGCGGCTGGTGCTGGAGCCGGCGCACACCGGGGTGGTTGAGGGAGCGGTGGCGGCGGGCGGCTGGGGACTGAGCCTCCTGCCGGTGCATGTGGCCGCGACCGCCCGGCCGACGGGGATATTCGACGCGGGTACCGGCCTGCTGCGGCGGTGCGCCGCGGGGGTGTGGTCCCGGTGGGCTGCCTCGGCGGCTACCAGGGCATGGCGACGCCGCCGTTCGGGCGGAGGATCTGACCCGTCATGAAGGCCGACGCGTCGGACGCCAGATGCAGAACCGTGTGCGCCACGTCCATGGGCTCCCCGACCCTGCCCAGCGGCGATATCCGCGCCATGGCGGCCTCCGCCCGGTGCTGCTGCTCCGCGTCGTGGCGGGCGGTCATGGGGGTGCGGACCCAGCCCGGGGCGACGGCGTTGACCCGGATGGCCTGCGGCCCCAGCTCGGTCGCCAGGGTCTTGGTCAGCTGGACCACCGCGGCTTTGGCCGCGCTGTAGCAGAGCAGCCCCGGGCTGGCGGAGTCGACCGCGCCCGAGGCCATGGTGATCAGCGAGCCGGGGGCATCGCGGGCGAGCATGGAGCGGGCCACTTCCTGACAGGCGTACAGAACACCCTTGAAGTTGACCGAGAGCACGCGGTCGAGGTCCTCGTCAGCGGTCTCCAGGACGCTGCTCGTGTGCATGATCCCGGCGACGGCGGCCAGGATGTCCAGATTTCCGGCGGCCGCGACGGCGGCCCGGACCTGATCGCGGTCGGTGACGTCCAGCGGGTGGGTGTGGGCATCGCCACCGGCCGCGGCGATCAGCTCCCGGGTCTCCTGGAGACCCTTCGCGTCGAGATCCGCGCAGTGGACGGTGGCGCCCGCCTCCGAGAGGAGGACGGCGCAGGCGCGGCCGATGCCGCCTGCCGCGCCGGTGACGAACGCGGATCGGCCGGTGAGGTCGTACGCGGCGAGGGGCATGACCGGACCGTACGACTGGATCTGACGGGTCGTCAACTAGTGGGTGGGGCCGGATTGGCAGCCTGGGCACCAGTAGGCGGGGCGGCCGTCCTGCTCCGCCGTGCGGATCGGTGTTCCGCAGCGCAGGCAGGGGCGGTGGGATCTGCCGTAGACCCAGAGGTTCTCGCTCGGGCGGCCGGCGCGGGAAGGCCGACCGGTGGCGGTGCGGAGGCGTGCGCCGGTGGTGGTGATGCGGACCGGACGGTCGCGGTTGGCTTCGAGGAGCTGGTGGGCGGTGCTCACCAGAAGGGCAGCCGTGGCCGCGGGCAGTTCACCGACGGGGAGCCAGGGCGTGGCACGGGCCAGGAAGCACAGCTCGGCCTTGTAGATGTTGCCGATGCCGGCCAGGTTGCGCTGGTCGAGGAGGGCCTCGCCGAGGGGGCGGGCGGGGTCGGCGAGCAGATTGCGCAGCGCTGTGCCGGCGTCCCAGTCGGGGCCCAGGAGGTCCGGGCCGAGGTGGCCGACCGCCGTCTCCTCGTCCGCGGTGCGCAGGAGTTCGAGGACGGGGAGGCGGTAGCCGACGGCCGTGTGCGCGGTGTTGGCGAGGATGGCGCGGATCTGGTGTGCGGGGCCGCCGCGCCAGCGCTCGTCAGGGTCGTAGATCCGCCAGGCGCCGTCCATCCGCAGATGGCTGTGGAGGGTCAGGCCGCCCTCGAAGCGGGTCAGCAGGTGCTTGCCGCGCGAGATGACGCCGAGCACGGTCCGGCCAGTGAGGTCGGCAGTGGCGAACCGGGGGACGCGCAGGTCGGACCTGGTGAGGACCTGATCTGCGAGCGCGTGGTGCAGACTCCTGGCGGTCTGCAGGACGGTGTCTCCTTCGGGCATGCCTCCATGATGCGCGGGATGTGGGCTGCGGGGCGGTTCCCGGGGCGGCAGCCGCGGCGCTGCGCGGGCCGGGTCAGGCGCGGAGGCGGAGGCCTCTCGGGGTGGCGAGGAAACCGGCCGACTCCAGCGTGCGGCCCAGCGGCGAGGTCAGCGCCGAGGCGCCGTTGGTGCGCTCCACCGTCACCGTGCCGAGGGCTCCGGCGCGGGCGGCCGCGGCCAGGGCCGCCGCGGCCGCCCGGAGGGCGGGATCATCCGGATCGGCGGGCCAGGCCAGCAGCGTCTTCCCGCCGCGCTCCATGTAGAGGGTCAGTTCGCCGTCGACCAGGACCACGAGGGAGCCCGCCTTGCGGCCGGGCTTGTGCCCGGCCCCGTCCGGTGGCTCGGGCCAGGGCAGCGCCGCACCGTAGGCATTGGCCGGGTCGGCCGCGGCGAGGACCAGGGCGCCGGGGGCCACGCCCGGTTCCTTGCGGTCGCGGGCGGTGGACGCCGCGCGGAGCCGGTCGACCGCGCCGTCCATGGCGAACTGTGCGGCCCCCAGCCCCTCCACGACATAGCCGCGGCGCGCCTGACCGTTGTCCTCGAAGACGGACAGCACGCGGTACGCGGCGGAGAAGCCGCCCACGACGCCCTCGGCCTGGACCGCGCCGCGGGTCACCACACCGTGCCGGTCCAGCAGGGTGCGGGCCAGGGCGTGGGCCCGGCGAGTGGGGTCCGGCTCGGCGGCGGGCAGCAGGGACCAGCGGCCCGACACCGTGGGCGGGCCCGTGCGGGAGGCCGGGCGGGCCGAGGCCGTCAGCGAGCCGTAACGGCCGCGCGGGACGTTCCGTCTGGCTCGGTGCGCGGTCGATCCGGCGGTGCGACCGGAGCCGAGGAGCGAACGCAGCGGTGCCAGCGTGTCGTTGGTGAGCCGGCCCGACCAGGTGAGGTCCCAGAGCGCGTCCGCCAGCTGCGGATCGGTGCAGTCCGGGTGCGTGGTGGCCCGGACCTGATCGGCGATCTGGCGGAAGAAGAGCCCGTATCCGCCGGTCAGAGAGGTGAGCACGGATTCGTGCAGTGCGCTGAGTTCGAGCGGGCGCGGGGGAGCCAGGAGCAGGGGGGCGCTGTCGGCCAGGTAGAGGGAGAGCCAGCCGTCCTTGCCGGGGAGGGCGCCCGCACCGGCCCACACGACCTCGCCGGTGGTGGTGAGTTCGTCGAGCAGCGCGGGGGAGTAATCGGTGACGCGGCCGGGCAGGACCAGCTTCTCCAGGGCCGACGCGGGGACGGGAGCGCCCTGCAACTGCTCGATGGCACGGGCCAGTCCGTCGATTCCGCGCAGGCTGTTGCTGCCGAGATGCTGCCACTGGGGCAGGAAGCCCGCGAGGGCGGCGGGCGGGACCGGCTCCAGCTCGTGCCGGAGCGCGGCGAGCGAGCGGCGCCGCAGCCGCCGCAGCACCGTGGCGTCGCACCACTCCTGGCCGATGCCGGCGGGATGGAACTCCCCCTGGACGATCCGGCCGGACGCCGCCAGCCGTTGCAGCGCACCGTCGGTGACCGCGGTGCCGAGGCCGAAGCGGGCGGCGGCCGCGGTGGAGGTGAACGGGCCGTGCGTACGGGCGTAGCGGGCGAGGAGATCGCCGAGCGGGTCCTTCACCGGTTCGGTGAACGCCTCCGGGACGCCTACGGGAAGCGCTGTGCCCAGTGCGTCGCGCAGCCGTCCGGCGTCCTCGATCGCCGCCCAGTGCTCGCCGCCGCCGATCCGGACCCGGATGGCCCGGCGGGCCGATGACAGCTCCTGCGCCCACGGTGGTTCGGCCCCGCGCTCGGCCAGTTCCGCGGTGGTGAGGGGTCCCAGGACCCGCAGCAGATCGGCGACGCCCTCGATGTCCTTGATCCGGCGGTCCTCGGCCAGCCACTGGAGCTCCCGCTCCAGCTCGGTCAGGACGTCGGCGTCGAGCAGCTCGCGCAGCTCCGCCTGGCCCAGCAGCTCGGCCAGGAGGTGGGAATCGAGGGAGAGCGCGGCGGCTCGCCGCTCGGCGAGGGGGGAGTCGCCCTCGTACAGGAACTGCGCGACGTAGCCGAACAGGAGCGAGCGTGCGAACGGTGAGGGTTCCTGGGTCGTCACCTCGACCAGGCGGATCCGGCGCGCTTCCAGATCGCCCATCACTTCCGTGAGCCCGGGGACGTCGAAGACGTCCTGGAGGCATTCGCGGACCGCTTCGAGAACGATGGGGAAGGAGCCGAACTCGGAGGCGACCTGGAGGAGCTGGGCGGCCCGCTGCCGCTGCTGCCACAGCGGTGTGCGCTTGCCGGGGCTGCGCCGCGGGAGCAGGAGTGCCCTGGCCGCGCACTCGCGGAACCGGGAGGCGAACAGGGCGGAACCGCCGACCTGGTCGGTGACGATCTGCCCGATCTCGCCCTGGTCGAAGGCCACATCGGCGGCGCCGACGGGGGGCTGGTCGCCGTCCTGGGCGGCGTTCGACAGCGGGGCCGGTGCCCTGCCGCCGGAGTCGGCCCGGTCCTGGTCCACCGGGTCGAAGTCGAGGAGATCCAGGCCCATCATGTCGGCGTCCGGCAGCCTGAGGACGATACCGTCGTCGGCGTGCATGACCTGGGCGTCCATGCCGTACCGCTCGGCGAGGCGGGCGCTGAGCGCGAGCGCCCACGGGGCGTGCACCTGGGCGCCGAACGGCGAGTGCACGACGACACGCCAGTCGCCCAGCTCGTCGCGGAAACGCTCGACGAGGATCGTCCGGTCGTCCGGCACGTGACCACAGGCCCGGCGCTGCTCGTCGATGTACGACAGCACGTTGTCCACGGCCCAGGTGTCCAGGCCCGCGGCCAGCAGCCGTTGCCGCGCGTCCTCGGGGGACAGCCCGCCGAGCTCGCGCAGGAAGGCGCCCAGGGCGCGGCCCAGCTCCAGCGGGCGGCCCAGCTGGTCGCCCTTCCAGAACGGCAGCCGTCCGGGAACGCCGGGCGCGGGCGTCACCAGGACCCGGTCGCGGGTGATGTCCTCGATCCGCCAGGACGTGGTGCCCAGCGTGAAGACGTCGCCGACCCGGGACTCGTACACCATCTCCTCGTCCAGCTCACCGACCCGGCCGCCGCCCTTCTTGGGGTCGGCTCCCGCGAGGAAGACCCCGAAGAGTCCGCGGTCGGGAATGGTGCCACCGGAGGTGACCGCGAGCCGCTGGGCGCCGGGACGGCCCGTGACCGTACCCGCGACGCGGTCCCAGACCACGCGCGGGCGCAGTTCGGCGAAGGCGTCGGACGGATAGCGGCCGGCCAGCATGTCGAGCACGGCGGTGAACGCCGACTCGGGAAGCGAGGCGAAAGGGGCGGCCCGGCGGGTCACGGCCAGCAGGTCGTCCACCTGCCAGCTGTCCAGGGCGACCATCGCGACCAGCTGCTGGGCCAGCACGTCCAGCGGGTTGGACGGGATCCGCAGCGCCTCGATGGAACCCTCGCGCATCCGCTCGGTGACCACCGCCGCCTGCACCAGATCACCGCGGTACTTCGGGAACACGACCCCGGTGGACACCGCTCCCACCTGGTGTCCGGCACGGCCGACCCGCTGCAGCCCGGAGGCGACCGACGGCGGTGACTCCACCTGGATCACCAGGTCGACCGCACCCATGTCGATGCCCAGCTCCAGGCTCGAGGTGGCGACCACGGCGGGCAGCCTGCCCGCCTTGAGGTCCTCCTCGACCTGGGCCCGCTGTTCCTTGGAGACCGATCCGTGGTGCGCCCGCGCGAGCAGAGCGGGCGCACCCTTCGCGGCACCCGACTCGGCCATGATCTCGGCGGGGGAGTGGGCCTCCGGCATCGTCTCGCCGGTGGCCCGCTCGTACGCGATCTCGTTGAGCCGGTTGCAGAGCCGCTCGGCGAGACGGCGGGAGTTGGCGAAGACGATGGTGGAGCGGTGCGCCTGGACGAGATCGGCGATCCGCTCCTCCACATGCGGCCAGATCGACGGCTTGTCCGCCTGGCCCGCGGTGTCGGTGCCGGCGGCGGGGGAGCCGCCGAGCTCGCCCAGATCCTCGACCGGTACGACCACCGACAGATCGAACTGTTTGGTGGACGGCGGCTGGACGATCTCCACCCGCCGCTGCGGGGAGAGGAACCGCGCCACTTCGTCGACCGGGCGGACCGTGGCGGACAGGCCGATCCGGCGGGCCGGCCGCGGCAGCAGTTCGTCGAGGCGCTCCAGCGACAGGGCGAGATGGGCGCCCCGCTTGGTGCCCGCGACGGCATGCACCTCGTCCAGGATCACCGTCTCGATCCCGGCCAGCGCCTCCCGGGCCGAGGAGGTCAGCATCAGGAACAGGGACTCGGGCGTGGTGATCAGGATGTCCGGCGGCCTGGTCGCCATCGACCGGCGCTCGGCGGGCGGGGTGTCGCCCGAGCGGATCCCCACGCGTACCTCGGGCTCGGGCAGTCCGAGGCGCACCGACTCCTGGCGGATGCCGGTGAGCGGGGAGCGGAGATTGCGCTCCACGTCGACCGCGAGGGCTTTGAGTGGCGATACGTAAAGCACCCGGCAGCGCTTCTTCGCCTCGGCGGGCGGCGGGACCGTCGTCAGCTGGTCCAGGGCGGCGAGGAAGGCGGCCAGGGTCTTGCCCGATCCGGTCGGCGCGACGACCAGCACGTCCGACCCGGCGCCGATCGCCCGCCAGGCGCCCTCCTGCGCGGCCGTCGGCGCGCTGAAGGCGCCCGTGAACCAGCTGCGGGTCGCGGCGGAGAACGAATCGAGTGCGGAGCCGGTCATGGTCCCTATCGTGCACCCCGCTACTGACAACGGCCGCGACGCCGCCCTGCGACCGGGCCGGGCCACCCGCTCCGGCCGGATTCGCGGCCGGGCGGCCACGGTCGGTGACCTCCGCCGCGAGCTGCGAGAATCCGGGTATGGCGGGAACCGCGGGACCGGGGGAGTGGGCGAGGTACTGGCAGTACGCGGAACTGCCCGACCTCGACCTGCTGCGGGCCCGCTACGTCCGCCACACCTTCCCGCGCCACAGCCACGAGGGCTATGTGTTCGGCACCATCAGCCACGGGGTCGAGGACGTCGGGCTGCCCGGCGGCACCGTCCACGCGGGCCCCGGCACCGTCGTCATGATCAACCCGGAGGTGCCGCACACCGCCCGCGCCGGTGTCCCCGAGGGCTGGGTGTACGCCACGCTCTACCCGTCCGCACAGGTGATCAACGACATCGCGGCCGATACGACGAGCCTGCGGGGCACGGTCGGCTTCACGGAGACCGGCGTGGTCGATCCGTACGCGGCCCGGCTGATCGGCGAGGTCCACCGCGCGGCGGAGGAGGGCAACGCACTCGCCGCGGACAGTCTGCTGCGGGTCATGGTCACGCGCCTGCTCACCCGGCACGGCAGCGCGCTTCCCCTCTTCGAGCCCCGGGCGGCGGGCGCGCGGGACGCGGAGCGTGCCCGAGCCGTACTGGAGAGCAGGATGGCCGGGCCGCCCACGCTGGAGGCGCTGGCCACCGAGCTGGGCACGAGCCCGTTCGCGCTGCTGAGGGCCTTCAAGAAGCAGTACGGAATGCCGCCGCACACCTGGCTCACCGACGCCCGGGTCCGACGTGCGCGCCGGATGCTCGACGCGGGCACGCCTCCCGCGGTGGCGGCCGCCGAGGTCGGCTTCACCGACCAGCCGCACCTCAACCGTCACTTCACCCGGATCGTGGGCGTGCCGCCGGGCGCCTACCAGCGCGAACGTGCAAGAACGTACAAGACCGGCCCTGAGCTGCCCGGGTAGCGTTCCGACCGTGGCAGAACAGACAGCACCTCAGAGAGCCGGCGAACCGGCCGGCGGCAGTGTGATGACCGCCGGGGCGAAGCCGGACGCGGCCGTCGTACGTGACGCGCTCGGCGTCGGCATCGCCGTCGGGCTCTCCGGCTTCGCCTTCGGCGTCACCTCGGCCGGCTCCGGACTGAGCCTGCTGCAGACCTGCGCGCTCAGCCTCCTCGTCTTCACCGGGGCCTCCCAGTTCGCCCTGGTGGGCGCCCTCGCCGCGGGCGGCAATCCGTACACCGCGGCAGCCGGTGCCTTCTTCCTCGGCGTACGCAACTCGTTCTACGGCCTGCGGCTGTCGCAGTTGCTCTCACTCCCGCGCGTCGTGCGTCCCTTCGCCGCCCACTGGGTGATCGACGAGACGACAGCCGTGACGCTGCCCCAGCCCACCCGGCGGGCCGCCCGGATCGGCTTCACCGTCACCGGGCTCACGCTCTACGTGCTGTGGAACCTCACCACGCTGGTCGGCGCCCTGGGCGCCGAGGCGCTCGGCGACACCGACGCCTGGGGGCTGGACGCGGCCAGTCCCGCCGTCTTTCTCGCCCTGCTCGCGCCGATGCTGAAGACCACGACGGAACGCGTCACCGCCGGGATCGCGGTTGTCCTCGTCCTCGGTCTGCTGCCGGTGCTGCCCGCCGGGGTGCCCGTACTGGTGTCCGCGCTCGCGGCACCCATCGTCCTCTTCATGAGGGGACGCGGTAAGGGCCCGAGGGACATGAACGACATGAACGACGCGACGGTTGCGCGCACGAGCACTTCGGAGGACGGCCGATGAACGTCTGGATCGCCATCGCGCTGACTGCCGTCGGCTGCTACCTCGCCAAGCTCCTCGGGCTCCTGGTGCCCGCCGGAGCTCTGGAGCGCCCCCTCGTGCAGCGCCTCGCCGCGCTGCTGCCGGTGGCGCTCCTGGCCGCCCTGACCGCGCAGCAGACCTTCGGGGACGGACAGCACCTGGTGCTGGACGCCAGGGGCGCGGGCCTCGCCGCGGCGGCGCTCGCACTCGTCCTGCGCGCCCCCTTCCTCGTCGTGGTGGGCGCTGCCGTGGCCGTCACCGCCGCAGTGCGCGCCCTCGGGTGAACACCCGCGGCCCGGGGACCCGTGTCAGCCCAGGCCGCGCCCGTGCGCGCGCAGCGTCTGCAACGCCCTGAGCGTCACCAGGGGCCGCCCCTCCAGTGCGGTCCCCGGCGCCCATTGCCGCCAGGTCACCGGCCAGCCGCCGTCCGCCTCCTGCCCGGCCGCCAGGTGGTCCAGTGACAGATCCATCTCCGCGTCGGTGAACCACCGGCGGGCGAGCGACTCGGGGGCACGGGCGTAGTCGTACGGGAAGTGCTGCTCGCCGGGCGCGTATCCGGCCGCCACCGGGTACTCCGCGCGCTGCTCCGGATCCAGTACGGCGAGCCGCTGGTCGCGTACCAGGCGCCCCAGGCGATCGGCCGCGGCCTCGGCCCGCGACCGGTCCGGGGCTCCGTCGAGAAAGGCGACGGCCGCCTCGATCTCGTACGGATGCGACACCTGAAGGGCGTCGACGGCCGCCCAGCAGAAGTCGGTGGCCCGGAAGAGCCAGGCATGCCAGACCGCGTTTCGGTGCAGCAGCCCGACGACGGGGCCGGTGGCCAGCAGCTCGGCCGGCGGGTCGTCGACGATCGGAATGAATGGTGCGGCCGGATAGCCGCGTTGTGAGGGAAGGAGCGCGGGCAGTGCCCCCTCCTTCGTGGACACGTCCGTGAGGAAACGGCAGATCCGCTCCACCCGGAGACCGTCGCAGCGGCCGATGGAGTCGAGGACGCTCAGCGCGTGGGCCGTGTGCAGCGGCTGACTGACGGGGCCGCGCAGATCGGGTTCGAGCGCGTGACCGTACCCGCCGTCCTCATTGAGATACGCGGCGAGCGCCGTTTCCACGGCATCCGCACTTCCTTTCAGGAAGTGATGGGCGAACCGCCGCTGTTCGAGGACACGGGCCGTGAGCCAGATGAACTGCTCGGCACGGTTGAGGGGACTTTCTCCGGTTCCAGCCATGGACCGACCGTAGGCCGGTGAACGCTCTCGGCAAGGGCAGGCGGCCCGTCTGCACTCTCAGGAGCGGGATACTGATGGCATGCGGTTGACGATTTTCTGGGAGCGGATGGCGGACCACTTCGGCGCGGGCTACGCCGACTCCTTCGCGCGTGACCATGTGATGGCCGAGCTCGGCGGGTGCACGGTGCATCAGGCGCTGGCCGCCGGGTGGGACGCCAAGGACGTCTGGCGCGGAGTCTGCACGGCGGTCGGCATCCCCGCGGACAAACGCTGACACACAGCTCAGCGCTCTGCGCCGGGCGGTCGCCCGGGGTGCGCGACGGCGTGTCGCAGCGGTAGGCGAGACTGGCTCCGTGGCACCGACAGACGAGACCGCTCAGATCCAGCCCCCCCGCACCCCGCCCGTCCCGCCGGCCGAGCCACCGGCCCCGCCGTCCGGCACCGGGCGGGTCCGCATGCCCGCCTGGCTGCCGCGTGCGATGGTGCTGGCCCTTGCGCTCTACGCCTGCTTCCGGCTCGGGAGCTGGGCGTTCGACCAGCTCATCGGCCTGCTGATCAATGTGCTGATCTCCTTCTTCCTGGCGCTCGCCATCGAGCCCGCGGTGAGCCGCATGTCGGCCGCCGGTATGCGCCGGGGCCTCGCCACCTTCCTGGTCTTCCTCGCCGTGCTGATCGCGAGCGTTGGTTTCGTCGTGATGCTCGGCTCGATGCTCGCGGGCCAGATCGTCGACATGGTCGACGAGTTCCCCAAGTACCTCGACTCGGTGATCAACTGGGTCAACCAGACCTTCCGCACGGAGCTCTCCCGGGTCGAGGTGCAGGACAGCCTGCTGCACTCCGACTGGTTGCAGAAGTACGTCCAGAACAGTGCGACCGGTGTGCTCGACGTGTCGACCACGGTCCTCGGCGGTCTGTTCCGGCTGCTGACGATCTTCCTGTTCTCCTTCTACTTCGCGGCCGACGGGCCCCGGCTGCGCCGCGGGCTGTGTTCCGTCCTCCCGCCGTCCCGCCAGGCCGAGGTGTTGCGGGCCTGGGAGATCGCGGTCGCCAAGACCGGTGGGTATCTCTACTCGCGCGGCCTGATGGCGCTGGTCTCCGGAGTCGCGCACTACATCCTGCTGGCGGCTCTCGGAGTGCCGTACGCGCCGGCGCTCGCGGTCTGGGTCGGGCTCGTGTCGCAGTTCATCCCCACGATCGGCACTTATCTGGCGGGCGCCCTGCCGATGCTGATCGCCTTCACCGTCGACCCCTGGTACGCCCTCTGGGTCCTCGGGTTCGTCGTGGTGTACCAGCAGTTCGAGAACTACGTGCTGCAGCCCAAGCTGACCTCCAGGACTGTGGACATCCATCCGGCGGTCGCCTTCGGCTCGGTGATCGCGGGCACGGCGCTGATGGGCGCGGTCGGCGCGCTGATCGCCATCCCGGCCGTGGCCACGCTGCAGGCCTTCCTCGGCGCTTACGTGAAGCGGTACGACGTCGCGGACGACCCGCGGGTGCAGGGCCGGCACCAGGGGCGGCGCGGCGAGCCGCTGCCCATGCGGCTGCGCCGGCTCTGGCATGCCCCGGAGGACGGCGGCGGGCAGGGGACGGACGAGGAGTCGCAGGGACGGCAGCCGGGCTCCTGAGGGAGCTGTGCGTGCCCGGTGAGGGCGGAGGCGCTTCTGCCCGATGATGCCGCCGTAGCGCCGATATTGAGCGTGATGACGGATATGTGGCGGTAGCCCCATTGGTGACCGTTATCGGGGCTATCCTGGTGGCGAGCCGGTGCGGCGTGGTGCGCTTGACACTAAAATCGAACATCCGTTCTCATGGGATTCCGGCCGGGTTTTGCCGGGCTCGACCGTGGAGTTGTCCACAGGCCGGGAGGACGTCGAGGCCCATTGTCAGTGGCAGGGGTTAGCGTCTGAGACGTGAAGCGATCGACTCAAGCAAATCGGGTGGAACCCATGGCAGGAAACGACCGCGAGAAGGCGTTGGACGCCGCACTCGCACAGATTGAACGGCAATTCGGCAAGGGCGCGGTGATGCGCCTCGGCGAGCGGCCGAACGAGCCCATCGAAGTGATCCCCACCGGTTCGACGGCGCTCGACGTCGCGCTCGGCGTCGGCGGCCTGCCGCGCGGCCGTGTGGTGGAGGTGTACGGACCGGAGTCCTCCGGCAAGACGACGCTGACGCTGCACGCCGTGGCGAACGCGCAGAAGCTCGGCGGCACGGTGGCCTTCATCGATGCCGAACACGCCCTCGACCCCGAGTACGCGAAGAAGCTCGGCGTCGACATCGACAACCTCATCCTGTCCCAGCCGGACAACGGTGAGCAGGCTCTTGAGATCGTGGACATGCTGATCCGCTCGGGCGCCCTCGATCTGATCGTCATCGACTCCGTCGCGGCCCTGGTGCCCCGTGCGGAGATCGAGGGCGAGATGGGTGACTCGCACGTGGGTCTGCAGGCCCGTCTGATGAGCCAGGCGCTCCGCAAGATCACCAGCGCGCTCAACCAGTCCAAGACCACCGCGATCTTCATCAACCAGCTCCGCGAGAAGATCGGTGTGATGTTCGGCTCGCCGGAGACCACCACGGGTGGCCGCGCGCTCAAGTTCTACGCCTCGGTGCGCCTCGACATCCGACGGATCGAGACGCTCAAGGACGGCACCGACGCCGTCGGTAACCGCACCCGCGTCAAGGTCGTCAAGAACAAGGTCGCGCCGCCGTTCAAGCAGGCCGAGTTCGACATCCTCTACGGCCATGGCATCAGCCGCGAGGGCGGTCTGATCGACATGGGCGTGGACAACGGCTTCGTGCGCAAGGCCGGCGCCTGGTACACGTACGAGGGCGACCAGCTCGGCCAGGGCAAGGAGAACGCCCGCAACTTCCTCAAGGACAACCCCGATCTCGCCAACGAGATCGAGAAGAAGATCCTGGAGAAGCTGGGCGTCGGTGTGCGGCCCGAGGCAGTGCCCGCAGAGCCCGGGGCGGATGCGGCCGGAACCGCCGCGGCTCCGGCCGACGGCGCGGCGAAGCCGGTGTCCGCTGCGGCCGGCAAGGCCAAGCCGGCCAAGACGGCGGCGGCCAAGAGCTAGACCGTGACGCGTCGTACGGAGTGGCCGGGCAGCGCTGCCGAATCCGGCGCGGGCCCCGGCCCCGAATCCGCCGCCGGACACACCACCGGGCCCGATCCCGAGTCCGATCCTCCCTTCGAGCCGGCGGGGGCCGGCCGGGGCAGGGGGTCGGGTTCGGGCTCCGGATTCGGTGAGGGGGGCGGGCGCCGTTCCCGCTCCCGTTCCGGAAGCAGCGGCTCCCCCTCCCCGCCGAGGGCCGGGAAGGGGGAGCCGCGAGACCCGGTCGAGCAGGCGCGCGACATCTGTCTGCGGCTGCTCACCGGGACTGCGCGCACCCGGAAACAGCTCGCGGACGCACTGCGCAAACGGGAGATTCCCGATGAGGCCGCCGAAGAAGTGCTGTCGCGCTTCGAGGATGTCGGACTGATCGACGATGCCGCGTTCGCCGATGCCTGGGTGGAATCCCGGCATCAGGGCCGGGGGCTCGCCCGCCGCGCACTCGTCCGTGAGCTGCGGACCAAGGGGGTGGACTCGGCGGTCATCGACGAAGCCGTCGGTCAGCTCGACCCGGAGCAGGAGGAGGCGACAGCGCGTGAACTCGTCGCGCGCAGACTCCGGTCCACCCGGGGGCTGGACCGCGACAAGCGACTGCGCCGGCTCGCCGGCATGCTCGCCCGCAAGGGATACGGGGAGGGAATGGCCCTGCGTGTGGTGCGCAGAGCACTTGAGGAAGAGGGCGAGGACACGGAAGGGCTGGACGATCCCTTCTGACCGGCCGGCATCCCTGCTGTGTGCTTACTGCCCGGCGCGGGCGGCGCGGCTGATGGTGGCGTCGATCAGGGCGACGGCTTCTGCGGCGGTGCGCCCGGGGTACCGGTTCCACGGCCCGATCAGCCCGGTCCAGCCCTGGGAACGGAGCTCGGTGATCAGCCAGGCGCCGGCCCGGTCGACGGTGGCCTGCGAGCCGTAGCCGAGGCGGTGCGCGGTGAGCATGGCACCGCAGACGCAGCGGGCACCCCTGGCGTTGCGCAGCCGGTACGGGGTGTTCTGCCAGCCCCACTCGGTCAGGATCTGCCGCGCATGGGCGAGATGGGTGGAGGGGCGCACCTCGGCCTGTCCGATGCGCCGCCAGGAGTGGAGCCGGTCGGGCAGAACCGCACCGATGCGCCCGGGGAGCGGACGCTCGCGCGGCGCGGTGGCGGGCAGGGCGCGGACCGTATCCGCGATGAGCTGACCGACAGGGACGGACAGCAGGTCACGCCAGTCGGCCGGGGCCCCCTGCGACGGATGCGGCGGGTGTGACGGGCCGGCCGGATCGGACCCGGCCGGGACGGGACGCACGGGTTCCTGGGCCGTGAGGTCCCAGCCCGTGACGATCTGCCGCCACGCATCGGTGTCGTGGAGACGAGCGGCCTGGACGTCGAGTTCATCAGGGGTGTGGGCGGTGGTCGGCATGGGTGCGGGCTCCCCGTCATAGCGGTCCTTGTCGTTGAGGCGAATGTCCGTCCCGCACGGGGATCGCTCCACCGGAGCGAGGCCATACGGGTGTGTCGCTACGGATTCGGGCCGGGAATCGCCCTTTGACGCGCGGGCCGGGAAGCGCCTTGGTGCGGGGGAAAGCCCGCACGAAGACGACGGAACGCTCCGTGCACAGGCACCTGTGCACGGAGCAGTGTGTGACGCGTGCCGACGAGCAGCCCGTTGGTACCGAGATCAGGGATCCGGCAGGCCCCCGTGGACACGGCGGGCCCGGCCTCGGCATCGGCACATCAGCCGGCACCCCAGAGTCCCGGCAGTAAACTGGAGCCGTACCCCGGCGACGGGATACCCGCTGCCCTCACGGTCGGCGCCGTCTACCACCGCCGTCTACCACCCAGGCCTGGGCTCCGGGGATCTGACGTTGCCGCACGACCTGACCGCCCCCTGTACCGACGGCGGTGGGCGCCGCGGCGCTGCTGGCCCGGACTGTCTGCCGCGGTGCTGACGGCCCTGACTTGCCACGGCACTGCCGGGCGGAGTGGCGCTGAAGGCCCGCCCGGTGGAGGCCGTCACGTCGAGTCAGTGACCCGAGCCGCCGTCGGCCCGGGAGCCCCGCCCCGGGTTCCCGGTCACGCGTCGACCGGGAGCCCCGCCGCGCGCCAGGCCCGGAAGCCGCCGACCAGATCGGTGGCCCGGTACAGCCCGAGCCGGTGCAGGGACTCGACGGCGAGGCTCGACGCGTAGCCCTCGTTGCAGATCACCACGACCTGGAGGCCGTGGCTCACCGCCTCCGCCACGCGATGGCTCCCTCGCGGGTCCAGCCGCCACTCCAGCTCATTGCGTTCGACGACCAGCGCTCCCGGGATCAGCCCGTCCCGGGTGCGCAGCTCCGCGTAGCGGATGTCGACGAGCAGGGCCCCCTCGGCAGCCGCCGCCCTCGCCTCGTCGGGGCCGAGCCGCTCGTACCCGGACCGGACCCGCTCCAGCAGTTCATCGATCCCGACTCGCTCCGTACCGGCCTGACCCGTACCGGCCTGACCCGTACCGGCCTGACCCGTACCGGCCTGACCCGTACCGGCCTG
Source organism: Streptomyces sp. NPDC050423 (assembly GCF_040655445.1). Classification (NCBI taxonomy): domain Bacteria; kingdom Bacillati; phylum Actinomycetota; class Actinomycetes; order Kitasatosporales; family Streptomycetaceae; genus Streptomyces; species Streptomyces sp. NPDC050423. The sequence goes on along the minus strand of NZ_JBFAJY010000017.1, from coordinate 111,122 downwards.
TTCCGCACGAATCCGTCCTGTGACCGCTCGTTCCGTACCGTCGTGCGGTTCGTCGCTCACTGCCAGTCCTCCGGGCTCTCGGTCTGTTCGAGGCGGAGTACCGCGCCCGTGCGGCTGTAGCGCCGGATCTGCGGCAGCGGCGGATAGTACGCGTGGACGGAGACGGCGTGCTCCGCGGTGGACTCGTTCAGCACCTCGTGCACATGGTGCCTGCCGAAGGCCCTGCCCCGACCTGCCGTCAACTCCCGTGAGCGGTCGATGTCCTCGGCCAGTTCCAGGGTCTTCCACCCGTCGGTGGGCAGCCTCGCCGCGAGCGAGTGCTCCCTGAGGGTGCCGCTCGCGGTCAGGAAGGCGCCGATCGAGTCGGCGTGGTCGTGCCAGCCGGTGCCGGTGCCGGGCGGCCAGCCGATCAGCCAGGCCTCGCTGCCACCGGGCCCGTCGAGCCGGATCCAGGTGCGGCCCTCGGGATCGAGGGGGAGCGAGGCGGTGAGGCCGGCGTCCGCGGCGGTACGGCGGACGAAGTCGAGCAGTTCCGCAGCCGTCGGACCGGAAGCGGACGTGCGTACGGAAGCAGGGGAGGGGGAGGCAGACACGGGGACCGTCCTGAGAGTTCGCGCGGACGCTCACGCCGTACGTCGTGGGGCACGGCGGAGCGGGAGAAGGCGATTCAGCAGGACGGGCGACACACGCAGCCCGCATAGCGGAGCAGGTCCATATGGACCCTCCGCCACAGGCGCACATCGGTGTCGGTCATGTTCCGGAGTAGACCATGTGCGCCTGCGGAGGGTCAATTGATGTCTGCGGTGCGGTCGGTGCGGTCGGAGGTGCGGGCCGCGCCGCCGCGCGTCGCTTCGGCCGCCGCGAGGAGTTCGGCGGGCTGTACCCCGCCGAAGGACTCCACGAGGTGGCCGTCCGGTCTGACCAGCAGAACGGTGTGCGCGGACGCCCCCGGATAGCTCTCCGCCACCAGCAGCTCACCCTTCACCGGCAGGGCGTCCACCGCCTCGACGAGCCGGGGCATGACCCCTGCCCGCATCCAGTGCCGCCGGTCCCACACACCCGTACCGGGGGCCACCAGGACCACCAGGAGCTGTCCTTGCCCCAGCCGTTCGCGAAGCCGTACGGGCGTGCCGTCCGGCGCCGTCACCCGCACATCCGCGACCGGCGCACCGAGGGGCGTACCCACGGAGGCGTGCGCCTCGGCGCGTGGGGGCGCAAGGGGGGACAGGGAGTAGGAAGGGGGCGCACCGAGGGGGCCGCAGCCCAGATGTCCGTCGGTGAGCAGCGAATCGTGCCCCCGTGCGCTCCCCGGGACCAGGGTCCGCAGCCCTCCGCCGCCCCGCAGTATCGGCAGCGACTGGTCGGCGGCGCGCAGCCGCGAGGCGACCGCGGCCCGGCGCTCGGCCTGGTAGCTGTCGAGGAGCGCGTCGGACGCGCCGTGATGCCAGGCCAGCGCCAGCTTCCAGGCCAGGTTCTCGGCGTCCCGCAGCCCTTCGTCCAGTCCCTGGGTGCCGAGCGCGCCCAGCAGATGGGCGGCGTCCCCGGCCAGGAAGGCCCGTTTCACCCGCCACCGCCGGGCGAGGCGGTGGTGCAGCGTGTAGACGCCGGTGTCCAGCAGCTCGTACGGCGGTGTCTCGCCGCACCAGCCCGCCAGGGTGTCCCGGACCCGGGCGACCAGGACGTCGGGCGTGACCAGCTCGCCACGCGGCGGCAGCAGCCAGTCCAGCCGCCAGACATCGTCGGGCAGCGGGCGTGCGGTCACCTCGGCGCCACCGGTGCGCCACGGCGGCAGCCGGTGCAGCACGGCCTCGCCGGGCCAGGGAAGTTCGGTGCGCAGGGCGGCGACGGCATGCCGTTCCACTGCGGTACGTCCGGGGAACCGGATGTCGAGGAGCTTGCGCACCGTGGACCGCGCACCGTCGCAGCCGACCAGGTAACTCCCGCGCCACCAGGTCGAACCCGGCTCCCTGGTGTGCACGGTGACCCCGGCCGGGTCCTGCTCCAGCGTGTCGATCCGGCTGAGCCGAGCCACCTGGACGAGATCCTGCGCGGCCACCGCGTCCCGCAGTCCGCGTACCAGCGCGTGCTGCGGCATATGGACGGGGGCGGCCGGCGGGCCTCCGGGCGGAGCGCCTTCGTCGAGCGGCAGTTCGCGTACCAGCTGTTTGCGCCGCATGGACCGCCAGCCGGACCAGCGAAGGCCCTCGTCCTGGAGCGTCTTGCAGCCGAGCCGTTCCACCAGGGCCGCGGTGTCCTCGCGCAGCACGACCGTGCGGGCCGGGCGCGTCTCGTCCCTGCCGGGGTCCTCGTCGAGGAGCACGGACGGCACACCCTGCGCCGCGAGGGCGAGCGACAGCACCAGGCCGACCGGCCCGGCACCGACGATGATCACCGGGTCCACGGCGCGGCTCCCGGAACGTGTGCGGTCGGACGCGTGGAGGCGCACAGGGAGAGCGGACGGGCCGGGGCGGCCCACGAGGTCGGGGACGGCGGCGACGGGGATGCGGCGGCGTAGGGGGCTCGGTGCGCGATCACAGAACGTATGCAACCTACTGCCGGTGCGTGCGTCAAGTGACACCGGAACGCGGCGAGGGGCGATGGCGGATGCGCCACCGCCCCTCGCGGCCGTCTGCCGACGAGCCGTCAGGCGGCGGACGAGTCCATGACGACCACCGGCGCACCGATCGTCTCGGGCGCGCCCCCCGGGCCGGTGCCGACGACGGCGCCCGTGCTCTTCTTCCCGCGCCGGAGCCGGCGCTCCAGCCAGCTCGCGAGCGAGGTGAGGGTGAAGTTCACCGCGATGTAGATGACCGCGATGATGGTGAAACACGCGATGGTGTTCGCACCGTAGTTCGCGGCCATCGGCCGGACCGATGCCAGCAGTTCCGGGAAGGTCATCACGGCGCCACCCAGCGCGGTGTCCTTCAGGATCACCACGAGCTGGCTGACGATCGCGGGGAGCATGGCGGTGACCGCCTGCGGCAGCAGCACGAAGACCATGGTCTGGCCCTTGCGCATACCGATCGCCTTGGCCGCGTCGGTCTGCCCCTGCGGGAGGGACAGGATGCCCGCGCGCACGATTTCGGCAAGCACCGAGGCGTTGTAGAGCACCAGTCCCGTGACCACGGCGTACAGCAGGCGCGTGTCGGTGCTGATGTTCGTGTACTCGGAGTACACCGCGTTCGCGATGATCATCAGGATCAGTACGGGGATGGACCGGAAGAACTCCACGACCACCCCGGACGGCATCCGCATCCACCGGTGGTCCGAGAGCCGGCCGATCCCGAACAGCGCACCCAGCGGCAGGGCGATGATCAGGGCGAAGAAGGCAGCCTTCAGCGTGTTCTGGAGCCCCGGCCAGATGAACGTCTCCCACGGCTGGGAGCTGGTGAAGAAGGGCTTCCACTTGATCCAGTCGAGCTGGTGCTTGGAGGCCAGGCCGTCGTAGACCCACCACACCACCGCGGCGGCGACCAGTGCGAACAGCACCGTGTACAGGATGTTCCGTCGCTTGGCGCGCGGTCCTTGGGTGTCGTAGAGGACGGAGGTCATCGCTTCACCGCCACCTTCTTGCTCACCCAGCCGAGGATGAGGCCGGTCGGGAGGGTCAGGACGACGAAGCCGAACGCGAAGACGGCCGAGATCGCAATGAGCTGGGCCTCCTTCTCGATCATGCCCTTCATCAGGTACGAGGCCTCCGCCACCCCGATCGCGGAGGCGACGGTGGTGTTCTTCGTCAGCGCGATCAGGACGTTGGAAAGCGGATTGACGACCGAGCGGAAGGCCTGCGGGAGAATGATCAGCCGCAGTACCTGGGTGAAGCTCAGGCCGAGGGCGCGTGCGGCTTCGGCCTGGCCGACCGGCACCGTGTTGATGCCGGACCGCAGCGCCTCGCACACGAAGGCGGCGGTGTAGGCGCTCAGCGCGAGCACCGCGAGCCGGAAGTTGATGTCGGTGAAGTCGCTTGCACCGAGCTTGACGTTGAGCGTCTGGAACAGGCCCAGTGAGGAGAATACGATGATCACGGTCAGCGGAATGTTCCGGACCACGTTCACGTAGGCGGTGGCGAAACCGCGCATCAGGGGGACCGGGCTGACCTTCATGCCGGCCAGCAGCGTTCCCCATATGAGGGAGCCGAGGGCTGAATAGACGGTGAGTTGCACCGTCACCCAGAAGGCCCCCAGCAGGTCGTAACCATCAAGAAAGTCGAACACGATCTCCCGTGCTTCCGCGTGTAGGAGGGCACGGCGCGCCGCCGTCAGCGGCGGCGCGCCCGGTCAGCCCTGCTTCACTTGACGACGTTGCCGATCTTCGGGGCGGGGTCGTTCTTGTAGTTCGCCGGGCCGAAGTTGGCCTTCACGGCCTTCTCCCACGAACCGTCCGAGACCATCTTGGTCAGCGCGTCGTTGATCTTCTTCTTGAGGTCGGCGTCGCCCTTCTTCAGGCCGATGCCGTAGTTCTCGTTGGTCATCTTGAAGCCGGCCAGCTTGAACTTGCCCTTGTTGGCGTCCTGCGAGGCATAGCCGGCCAGGATGCTGTCATCCGTGGTCAGCGCGTCGACGGCCTTGTTCTCCAGGCCGGTCAGGCACTCCGAGTAGCCGCCGTACTCCAGGAGCTGAGCCTTCGGGGCCAGGGTGTCGTGGATGTTCTGCGCCGAGGTCGAGCCGGTGACCGAGCAGAGCTTCTTGTTGTTCAGGTCCTTCGGCGACTTGATCGAGTCGTCGCCCGCGCGGACCAGGATGTCCTGGTGGGCGAGGAGGTACGGGCCCGCGAAGTCGACCTTCTTCAGGCGCTCGTCGTTGATCGAGTAGGAGGCGGCGATGAACTTCACGTCACCACGCTCGATCGACGTTTCGCGGTCCTGGCTCTTGGTCTCCTTGAAGTTGATGTCCTTGGCGTCGTAGCCCAGTTCCTTGGCGACGTACGTGGCGACATCGACGTCGAAACCGGTGAACTTGCCATCCGGGGTCTTCAGCCCGATACCCGGCTGGTCGATCTTGATACCGATCGTGATCTTCTTGCCGCCGCCCGAACCGGACGAGTCGTCCTTGTCGTCGGAACCACAGGCGGTGGCGGTGAGAGCGAGAGCGAGCACGGCGGCCGAGGCGGCGGTGACCTTACGAAGCTGCATGGTGAAATTCCCTAGAGTTGACGCGATGTGAGTGATCAGCCGGTCCGGAAACCGGCGCTGAAGGCCACGACGGCGGCTTCATCAGTGGTGAAGGATCTTCGACAGGAAGTCCTTGGCCCGGTCACTGCGCGGGTTGCTGAAGAACTGGTCGGGCACGGCCTCTTCGACGATCTTCCCGTCCGCCATGAAGATGACGCGGTTCGCCGCGGAGCGGGCGAAACCCATCTCGTGGGTGACGACGACCATGGTCATGCCCTCGCGGGCGAGCTGCTGCATGACCTCCAGCACCTCGTTGATCATCTCCGGGTCGAGTGCGGAGGTCGGCTCGTCGAACAGCATGACCTTGGGGTCCATCGCCAGCGCCCGCGCGATCGCCACACGTTGCTGCTGACCGCCGGAGAGCTGCGACGGGTACTTGTCGGCCTGGGTCGCCACGCCCACCCGGTCGAGCAGCGAACGCGCCTTGTCCTCGGCCGCCTTCTTCTCCGTCTTGCGGACCTTGACCTGGCCCAGCATCACGTTCTCGAGCACCGTCTTGTGGGCGAAGAGATTGAACGACTGGAAGACCATGCCGACATCGGCGCGCAGCCGTGCCAGCTCCTTGCCCTCCTCGGGCAGGGGCTTCCCGTCGATCGAGATCGCGCCCGAGTCGATCGTCTCCAAGCGGTTGATCGTGCGGCACAGCGTGGACTTCCCGGACCCGGAGGGCCCGATGACGACCACGACCTCGCCGGAGGCGATCGTCAGGTCGATGTCCTGGAGCACATGCAGCGCGCCGAAGTGCTTGTTGACGTTGCTCAGCACGACCAGGTCGTCGCCGGCCGCGGGTGCAGCGTCCTCGGCGCCCTTGGTCACTGAAACTCCGCTCATCGGCTTTTTGCTCCGTCCTCCTCGGTTGGGAAGGACCCTAGTGACGCAGTGCGACCAGCGTCATTACATCTGAGCGGAAATTGAGCATAACGATCCGGCCGCAACCGGACACTCCGTGTGAACGGGACGCCCTGCGGGCCCTCCGGGCGTACCGGGTGCATAACGGAAACATGGATGCAAGGGGTGAGCACTTGACTGGTTCACCGGTCATCGGAGTGGATGCCCTGGTACACCCTGATGTGAAACGCCTCGAAACGGGGAAGTGACCAGAGGCCCACGCGACCGCACCGACACACGACCGCACCGACACCGCACCTTCGGAGAGGGGGGCCCATGAGACTGCTGCTCGTCGAGGACGACAACCACGTCGCCGCCGCCCTGTCCGCGATCCTCGGCCGGCACGGCTTCAAGGTGGTGCACGCCCGCAGCGGCGAGGAGGCCCTCCAGGCCCTCCTTCCCACGGACACGGAACCCTTCGGCGTCGTGCTCCTCGATCTGGGGCTGCCCGACCAGGACGGCTACGAGGTGTGCGGGAAGATCCGCAAGCGCAGTTCCGTGCCGGTGATCATGGTGACCGCACGGGCCGACGTCCGCTCCCGGATCCACGGGCTGAACCTCGGCGCTGACGACTACGTGACCAAGCCGTACGACACCGGCGAGCTCCTCGCCCGTATCCACGCCGTCAGCCGACGCAAGCCGGCCGGTGAGGAGACCGGGCCGGCCCCCGTCGCCGCGCTGCGCCTGGGCCATGTGCACATCGAGCTGCCGACCAGGCGAGTCAGTGTCGACGGGAGCGAAGTCCAGCTCACCCGCAAGGAGTTCGATCTCCTCGCCCTCCTTGCGCAGCGGCCCGGCGTGGTGTTCCGCCGGGAGCAGATCATCAGCGAGGTCTGGCGCACGAGCTGGGAGGGGACGGGGCGCACGCTTGAGGTGCACGTAGCCTCCCTGCGCGCCAAGCTGCGGCTGCCCGCACTGATCGAGACCGTGCGCGGGGTCGGCTACCGCCTCGTCGCCCCGTCCGCGTAGAGGCGTACGTCTCCGGTGCGTACCAGGCTGCTTCCGCTGCTCATCGTGCTCATGGCGAGCGTCCTGCTCGCGCTCGGCTTTCCGCTGGCCGTCAGCGTGGCCGCCGCCCAGCAGCAGGGCGTCGTGATCGACCGGATCGACGACACGGCACGCTTCGCCGCACTCGCCCAGTTCATCACCGAACGCACCCACGGCTACGACGAACGGCAGCGCACGCTCCAGACCGAACTGGAGACGTACGACTCGGTGTACGGCATCCGGGCGGGCGTCTTCTACCGTGACGACTCCGCGATGGCGAAGGCCCCGGCGAGCTGGCGGCTGCCGGCCGAGGGCGAGGGCCGCGAGGCGTTCAACGAGGCGCTGCTCGGCCGTCGCAGCCACGATCCGCCGCAGGTCTGGCCCTGGCAGAACGGCCGGGTCGTCGTCGCCTCGCCCGTGGTGCGCGACGGTGACGTGGTGGCCGTCGTCGTCATCGACTCGCCCACCGCGCAGATGCGTTCCGACACACTCCGCGGCTGGCTGGTGATCGCGGCGGGCGAGGTGGTCGCGATGCTGGTGGCCGTCGGCGCGGCGATCCGGCTCACCGGCTGGGTCCTGCTGCCGGTGCGGACGCTGGACGTGGCCGCCCACGACATCGCCAGCGGCCGGATGCGGTCCCGGGTGGCGGCTTCCGGAGGGCCGCCGGAACTCAGGCGGCTGGCCCGTTCGTTCAACGAGATGGCCGACAACGTCGAGGACGTGCTGGAACAGCAGCGCGCCTTCGTCGCCGACGCCTCGCACCAGTTGCGCAACCCGCTGGCCGCGCTGCTGCTGCGGATCGAACTGCTCGCGCTCGAACTCCCGGAGGGCAACGAGGAGATCGCCTCCGTGCGCACGGAGGGAAAGCGCCTCGGCCAGGTCCTCGACGATCTGCTCGACCTGGCCCTGGCCGAGCACGCCGCGGCCGATCTCCAGCTCACGGACATCGGCGCCCTCACCGCCGAGCGCGTCTCGTCCTGGCGGCCGGTGGCGGAGGAGAGGGGCGTACGGCTCAGGGCGGACGGCATGCCCGCCGTCACCGCCTGGACGGACCCCATAGCCCTGTCCAGCGCGCTCGACGCCATCATCGACAACGCGCTCAAGTTCACCCCCGCCGACGAGGAGGTGCGGGTCACGGTCGCCTCCGGCAGCGAATGCGTCACGGTCGTCGTCGCGGACCGGGGGCCCGGTCTCACCGAACAGGAGCTGGAGCGCGTCGGAGACCGCTTCTGGCGCAGCTCACAGCACCAGAACGTGCGGGGGTCCGGGCTCGGCCTCTCCATCTCCCAGGCACTCCTGGCCGCGAGCCGCGGCTCCCTCACCTATGAGCGGCACGAACCGCACGGGCTGCGGGTGACGGTGTCGGTGCCGCGCAACGGACCGCACGGCTGAGCGCACTTCCGCGGAGCGGCCGGGACCGGACGTCAGGGCTTGACCGAGCGGTAGTAGCGCTTGGCCCCTTCGTGCAGCGGCAGCGGATCCGTGTAGATCGCGGTCCGCAGATCCACCAGCTGTGCGGCGTGCACCTCACGCCCGATGCGGTCCCGGCTGTCGATCACGGTCCGGGTGAACGCCTCGGTCATCGCCGCATCCGTACGGTCGGTGGTCACCAGCACGTTGGCGACCGCCACGGTGGGCACCGCCTGGCCCTGCTGCGCGTTGCGGTAGGCGTCCGCAGGCATCACGGCCGAGCGGTAGTAGCGGGTGGAGCCGCCCGCCGCCTGGAGCTCCTTGATCAGCGGGTCCTCCAGCGGGACCAGCCGGATCGCGAACCGGTCCGAGAGGTCCGCCACCGCGGTGGTCGGCAGCCCGCCGGACCAGAAGAACGCGTCGAGTCTGCCGTCCTCCAGCAGCTTGGGCATGGTGTCGATACCCGCCGGTATCGCCGTCACATCGTGAACCGGGTCAAGGCCGGCGGCCGTCATCAGCCGGTCGGCGACCAGCCGCACCCCCGACCCCTGCTGTCCGACCGCGACCTTCTTGCCGCGCAGGTCCGCGACCTTGCGGATCTCCGAGCCCCGGTCCACGACCAGCTGTATGTAGTCGTCGTACAGCCGGACACAGCCGCGCAGCCGCTCGGCGCCCGGCTTCCCGTCCCGCAGATAGGTGGCCACGGCGTCGGTGGTCGCGATGGTGAAATCGGCCTTCCCCGCCGCCACCCGGGCGATGTTCTGCTGAGATCCCTCGCTGGTCTGCAGCTGTATGGACACATCGGGCAGGTCCTTGGCGAGTGCGCCCTTGAGCCGCTCGCCGTAGCGCTGGTAGACGCCGCTGCGGACCCCGGTACTGAACGACAGGGTTCCGCTCGGGGCGGACTCCCCGAGCGGAACCAGCCACCACAGGAGCAGCCCGAGCACGACGACGAGGGCGGCGCCCGCCCGGAAGGAGCGGCGCCGGCCGATTCGGGACAGTGCGGCCGGGAGCATGGCGGCGATCCTGCCAGGTCGTTCCCGGCCATGGCCAGGGGTGCCGACGGATCTCCCGGCCGCCGCGACGGCCCGGAGAAGGGTCCGCGGGCCGCCCGCGACGGGAGGTGTCCGGGCAGCGCCTACCCTTGTCGCATGAGCAGCGGCAACCGGAGCGAAGCAGTGGACGTCAGAAAAAGCTACGAGGTGCGTACCTACGGGTGCCAGATGAACGTCCACGACTCCGAGCGGCTGTCGGGGCTGCTGGAGGACGCCGGCTACGTACGGGCGCCCGAGGGCTCCGACGGCGACGCCGACGTCGTCGTCTTCAACACCTGCGCGGTGCGGGAGAACGCCGACAACAAGCTGTACGGCAACCTCGGCCGGCTCGCCCCGATGAAGACGAAGCGCCCCGGGATGCAGATCGCGGTCGGCGGCTGTCTCGCCCAGAAGGACCGCGACACCATCGTCGCGCGGGCTCCCTGGGTCGACGTCGTCTTCGGTACGCACAACATCGGCAAGCTGCCCGTGCTGCTGGAGCGCGCCCGTGTCCAGGAGGAGGCGCAGATCGAGATCGCCGAGTCCCTGGAGGCGTTCCCCTCGACGCTCCCCACCCGCCGCGAGTCCGCGTACGCGGCCTGGGTCTCCATCTCCGTCGGCTGCAACAACACCTGCACCTTCTGCATCGTCCCGGCGCTGCGCGGCAAGGAGAAGGACCGCCGGACCGGCGACATCCTGGCCGAGATCGAGGCCCTGGTCGCCGAGGGCGTCTCCGAGATCACCCTGCTCGGCCAGAACGTGAACGCCTACGGCTCCGACATCGGCGACCGCGAGGCATTCTCCAAGCTGCTGCGCGCCTGCGGGCGGATCGAGGGGCTGGAGCGGGTCCGCTTCACCTCGCCCCACCCGCGCGACTTCACGGACGACGTGATCGCCGCGATGGCCGAGACCCCGAACGTGATGCCGCAGCTGCACATGCCGATGCAGTCCGGGTCCGACACGATCCTGAAGGCGATGCGGCGCTCGTACCGGCAGGAACGCTTCCTCGGCATCATCGAGAAGGTGCGCGCCGCGATGCCGGACGCCGCGATCTCCACCGACATCATCGTCGGCTTTCCCGGGGAGACCGAGGAGGACTTCGAGCAGACCATGCACGCAGTCCGGGAGGCGCGTTTCGCCAATGCCTTCACCTTCCAGTACTCCAAGCGCCCCGGCACCCCGGCCGCCGACATGGAGGGGCAGATCCCCAAGGAGGTCGTCCAGGAGCGTTACATGCGCCTGTCCGTCCTCCAGGAGGAGATCTCCTGGTCGGAGAACAAGAAGCAGGTCGGCCGCACGCTGGACGTCATGGTCGCGGAGGGCGAGGGCCGCAAGGACGGCGCGACCCACCGGCTGTCCGGCCGCGCCCCCGACAACCGCCTGGTCCACTTCACCAAGCCGGACCAGGAGGTTCGGCCCGGCGACGTGGTGACCGTCGAGATCAGCTACGCCGCCCCGCACCACCTGCTCGCCGAGGGCGCAGCCGTCGCCGTGCGGCGCACCCGGTCGGGGGACGCCTGGGAGAAGCGCAACGCCGCCGCGGCCGCGAAGCCCGCCGGCGTGATGCTGGGCCTGCCCGGGATCGGCGCCCCGGCACCGCTGCCCCCCGCCTCGGCCCCGGGCTGCGGCTGCGACTGACGGGGGCCGCACCGCTCCGCCTGCCACGGCCGCTCGGGGGCGCGTGCGCCGAGGGGCGGGCGACCCCCAGCCAGTACGCTGCCCACCATGCTTGTCGCCGCCGCTGTCTGCCCCTGTCCGCCCCTGCTGGTCCCCGACGTCGCCGCCGGTGCCGCGCCCGAGCTCGACGCCGCGAGGACCGCGTGCACGGACGCCCTGGGCGTCCTGGCCGCCTCCCGGCCCGATCTGCTGATCGTGATCGGCCCGGCGGACCTCGCGGGCCGCGGACCCCACCCCGAGGGCGCCACCGGCACCTTCCGGGAGTTCGGCGTCGATCTCGCGGTACGGCTCGGGCGGGACCTGGGCACGGCCGCGGACCGGCCTCTTCCGGCGTCACTCGCGGTCGGCGCCTGGCTGCTGGCCCGTACCGGGTGGGCGGACGCCCCGGTCGAGGCGCTGGGCGTGGGGGAGCCGCTGGAGACCGGCCGCTGCACGGAGACCGGGCGGGCGCTGGCCGCCCGAGCGGACCGGGTCGCGCTGCTGGTGATGGGCGACGGCAGTGCCTGCCGCACCCTCAAGGCCCCGGGCTACCTGGACGAGCGCGCCACGGAGTTCGACGCGGCGGCCTCGCGTGCGCTGGGCGCGGCGGACACCGATGCGCTGATCGCGCTGGACGAGGCGCTGGCGTACGAGCTGAAGGCCGCGGGCCGCGCACCCTGGCAGGTGCTCGCGGGGGCCGCGCAGGGCGCCGGTCTCGACGGCCGCCTGCTGTACGACGACGCGCCGTACGGCGTGGGCTACCTGGTCGCCGCCTGGTCCTGACCCCGTTGCGGCCCCGACCGCGAGGGGGCCCGCCGTACTGGCGCACGACGGCCGCGGAGCTATGCCGCTCTGCGGCCGTCACGGTGTCCTGCCGGACCGGGGTCAGGAAGCGGGCGGTGTGGTGCCCCCGTCCTTGTGGGACAGTCGCTCCACCGCGTCCTTGGCCTTCTGGGTGCCGGACTCGATCTTGTCGCTGTACTTGCCCTTGGTCTTCTCGTCCACCGTCCGCGCGGCCTTTTGGAGCCCCTGGTCGATCTTGTCCCCGTGCTGCTGCGCGAGGTCGCTGACCTTGTCCTTCGCCGGGCTCAGCTTCGCCTTCAAATTGTCCATGAAGCCCATCGGACACCTTCTCTGCTGGGGGACTGCGTGCGAGTGTTCTCTCCGGCCCGGATACCCGCCGTGCTGTGACGCACTCTCCCGGCCGCGGTATCGGCGGTCGTGGAAGACGGACGGCAGAACCGTAAGAAAACGCCCATATGTACTCGATATTTTACCTGACGGGGCATCCGGACGCGTCCCCGTCCCGGCTGCCCCGTCGTCCATTCGGGAACGGCCCCCGGGTTTGCGAGACTGTCTCAGTGAGAAGTCCAGCTCCCGCACCGCGGGTCATCGCCGTCGTCGGTCCCACCGCAGCAGGAAAGTCCGACCTGGGGGTGTTCCTCGCCCAGCAGCTCGGGGGCGAAGTGGTCAACGCCGACTCCATGCAGCTCTACCGGGGGATGGATATCGGCACCGCGAAACTGACACTCGCGGAGCGCGCCTCCGTCCCGCACCTGCTGCTGGACATCTGGGACGTGACCGAGGCCGCCAGCGTCGCCGAGTACCAGCGGCTGGCCCGCTCCGAGATCGACCGGCTGCTCGCCGAGGGCCGCACCCCGGTCCTGGTCGGCGGCTCCGGCCTCTATGTGAAGGGCGCGATCGACGCCCTGGAGTTCCCCGGCACGGACCCCGGCGTCCGGGCCGCGCTGGAGGCCGAACTGGCCGAACGGGGCTCCGGCGCGCTGCATGCCCGGCTCGCCGCGGCGGACCCGGAAGCGGGCCGCGCCATCCTGCCGAGCAACGGGCGGCGCATCGTGCGGGCCCTCGAAGTCATCGAGATCACAGGCAAGCCCTTCACCGCCAACCTCCCCGGTAACGATGCGGTGTACGACACCGTCCAGATCGGCGTCGACGTGGCCCGCCCCGAACTCGACGGGCGCATCGCCCAGCGGGTCGACCGGATGTGGGACGCGGGGCTGGTCGACGAGGTGCGCGCCCTGGAGGCGCGGGGGCTGCGGGACGGCCGCACCGCCTCCCGGGCACTGGGCTATCAGCAGGTGCTCGCCGCGCTGGCCGGGGACTGTACCGAGGATGAGGCCCGCGCCGAGACCGTGCGCGCCACCAAACGGTTCGCGCGCCGCCAGGACTCCTGGTTCCGCCGCGACCCGCGCGTCCGCTGGCTGAACGGCGCCGCGGCGCACCGTGGGGAACTCCCGGGCCAGGCGCTGGCGTTGGTCGAACGAGCGGTCACAGCCTGATCACGTGATGGCATCGGGAAGCCCTGCCCGTCAGTTCGGCGAGTCCCGGCGTGCCATCATCGAGCATCGATCGACCAGTGGAGTCCGAGTTGGGAGGGCGCGTGGCGATGGAGGCCGGCCCTCGCGACACAGAGCAAGACGCACCGGACACGCAGCACGAGGCAGGACGATTGAGCCCCGACGGGCCCGATGAGCTCGAAGTGACCCCTGAGGTCCAGGTCGAGCTGCGTCCCGCCCGCCGGCTGCGTATCTGGCAGCTCGCGCCGATCGTCACCCTCGCGGCGCTGGGATCGCTGATGTTCGCCTTCCCGCTCGCCTTCGAGTTCGGTGACGGTGGTGCGGTGGTCGCCATGCTGGGGCTGCTGATCAGCTGCTGCGCCGCGGGCTGGGGCATGATGGCCGCCCGCCGCGTCGGACACACCTGGCCCGGACTGCCGGCCAAGGGCTCGGGGGAGCGCCCCGACTGGCGCGTGATCATGCTGTACGTCGCCGTGTGCGCGGCGCTGGTCGCGCTGGCCGTGTGGCGCGTGGCGCGGCTGCGTTCCTGACACCGGGCCGGACCCCGCCGGGCCGGCGGCAGCCCGTCCACGCGGGTGGCCGGTTCGCGGCGCTGTCGGCGCCGCCTCGTACAGTTGTCCCGTGACCACCTCGCAGATCGCCTTCCTCAAGGGCCACGGCACCGAGAACGACTTCGTGATCGTTCCGGACCCGGACAACGCCGTGGACCTGCCCGCCTCTGTCGTCGCCCGGCTCTGCGACCGCCGGGCCGGCATCGGCGGGGACGGCCTGCTGCACGTCGTGCGGTCCGCCGCCCACCCCGAGGCGCGGGCCATGGCGGACGAGGCCGAGTGGTTCATGGACTACCGCAACGCGGACGGCTCGATCGCCGAGATGTGCGGCAACGGCGTACGGGTCTTCGCCCACTACCTCCAGCGCTCCGGCTCGGTCGGGCAGGGCGATGTCGCCGTCGCCACCCGCGGCGGGGTGAAGAAGGTGCACCTCGCCAAGAACGGCGACATCACCGTCTCCATGGGCCGCGCGGAGCTCCCCGCCGACGGCGTCACCGTCACCGTCGGCGACCGCAGCTGGGGCGCCCGCAACGTGAACATGGGCAACCCCCACGCGGTCGCCTTCGTCGACGATCTGGCGCACGCCGGCGATCTGCTCTCCGAGCCGTCCTTCGGCCCGGCCGCGGTCTACCCCGACGGGGTCAACATCGAGTTCGTCGTGGACCGCGGCCCCCGCCATGTCGCGATGCGCGTCCATGAGCGCGGCTCGGGGGAGACCCGCTCCTGCGGCACCGGCGCCTGTGCCGTGGCCGTCGCCGCGGCCCGCCGGGACGCGGCCGACCCCACACTGACCGGCACCCCGGTCACGTACACCGTCGACCTCCCAGGCGGCACGCTGGTGATCACCGAGCACCCGCACGGCGAGATCGAGATGACCGGACCGGCCGTGATCGTCGCCGAGGGCACGATCGATCCGGCCTGGCTCGAAACGCTGAACGGATAGGTGCTTTCGCTCCGCCCAGGCCGGAGCAGGGCGGATCAGGACGCGGTGCCGGACCCCGCGAGCCCGGCATGATCCAAACGACAGGCCCTGGAGCTTCGCTCGAATGGGTGATCCGTTTCACGCTGGGCGAGAGCCGGACTCCGCCACGTGGTGGGGTCGGTAGCATCAAGCACCGGCCCGGAGGCGCGACCGCACCTTCTCACCGCCGGTCGACGTTGCCGGAGGTGCCCCATGAGCGCAGAGGCCACCAACCCAGGTGCCCCCATCCGCAGGCGGGGCCGTCCCCGGATCGACCTCCGCAGGCTGGGGCGGGTCGCCCTGCTCGGCCCGGTCTCCCGGGACCGGCTGCCGGACGCCATCGGCCATGTCGCCGAGGCGCACCGGGCCCACCATCCCGACGCCGACCTCTCAGTCCTGCGCCGGGCCTACGTCCTCGCGGAGTCCTCCCACCGCGGGCAGATGCGCAAGAGCGGCGAGCCGTACATCACACACCCGCTCGCGGTCACCCTGATCCTCGCCGAACTCGGCGCCGAGACGACGACGCTGACCGCGTCGCTGCTCCACGACACGGTTGAGGACACCGAGGTGACCCTCGACCAGGTGGGGGAGGAGTTCGGCGACGAGGTCCGCTATCTGGTCGACGGCGTCACCAAGCTGGAGAAGGTCGACTACGGCGCGGCGGCCGAGCCCGAGACGTTCCGCAAGATGCTGGTGGCCACCGGGGACGACGTCCGGGTGATGTCGATCAAGCTCGCCGACCGGCTGCACAACATGCGCACGCTCGGCGTGATGCGCCCCGAGAAACAGGCCCGGATCGCCAAGGTCACCCGCGACGTACTGATTCCGCTCGCGGAACGGCTCGGGGTGCAGGCGCTCAAGACCGAGCTGGAGGATCTCGTCTTCGCGATCCTCCACCCCGAGGAGTACACACACACCCGCGCCGTGATCTCCGCCGCCACCACCGCGGCCGACCCGCTCACCGCCACCGCCGGGAACGTCGCCTCGGTGCTGCGGGAGGCCGGTATCCCCGCCGAAGTCCTCGTCAGACCACGGCACTTCGTCTCCGTCCACCGGGTCAGCATCAAACGCGGCGAGCTGCGCGGAACCGACTTCGGACGGCTGCTGGTGCTCGTCGGTGAGGATGCCGACTGCTATGCCGTCCTCGGTGAACTCCACACCTGCTTCACCCCGGTGATCTCCGAGTTCAAGGACTTCATCGCGGCCCCGAAGTTCAACCTGTACCAGTCGCTGCACACCGCGGTGGTGGGCCCCGAGGGCGAGGTCGCCGAGGTCCTCATCCGCACCCACCGGATGCACAAGGTCGCCGAGGCGGGCGTCATCGCACTCGGCAATCCGTACGCCGCGGACAGCGTCGCGCAGACCGCCGAACCGGCCGACGGGGAACGCGCGGACCCGACCCGGCCCGGCTGGCTGTCCCGGCTCCTCCAGTGGCAGCAGTCCGCGACCGACCCCGACACCTTCTGGACCACACTCCGCGCCGACCTCGCCCAGGACCGCGAGATCACCGTCTTCCGCACCGACGGCGGCACGCTCGGCCTGCCCGCGGGCGCCAGCTGCGTCGACGCCGCCTACGCGCAGTACGGGGACGCGGCGCACAGCTGTATCGGGGCCCGGGTGAACGGCCGGCTGGCCACGCTCGGCACCGCGCTCGGCGACGGCGACACCGTGCAGCTGCTCCTCGCCGAGGACGCCGCCTCGGGGCCTTCGCCCGGCTGGCTCGACCACGCCCGGACACCCACCGCCCGCATCGCGATCACGGGCTGGCTCGACGCCCATCCGCAGGATCCGGAGGCCGTGCCCGGCAGCCGCCCCGCAGACCCCAGGCCCGCACCGCAGCCCGCGCCGCCGGGATCCGTGGAGCCGGGCGGCCGTACCGCGAGCGCCCTGGTCGACCGGCCGGACGCCACCGTACGGCTCGCCGGCTGCTGCACCCCCGTACCGCCCGACGCCGTCACCGGCTTCACGGTGCGCGGCGGCGCCGTCACCGTCCACCGGCTGGCCTGCCCCGCGGCGGCCCGCATGGAGGCCGTCGGCCGGGTACCTGTCGCGGTGAGCTGGGGCGACGCGTCCGGATGCCGGGTGACGCTGGTCGCGGAGTCCTTCGGACGGCCCCGGCTGCTGGCCGACCTCACCGAGGCGATCGCCGGCGCCGACGCGGCGGTCATCTCCGCCACCGTCGAACCGCCCAGTGAACAGCGCGTGCGGCACACCTACACCCTGCACCTCCCCGACGCCGCGGGACTGCCCTCGCTGATGCGCGCCATGCGCGACGTGCCGGGGGTGTACGACGTGAGCCGCGCCCAGCACCCGGCCGCCGTTCTTTGACCCGGCGGGCCCCGGGCCCGGCCTGCGTCGTCCGCCACCGCGGATCTCGTTCGAGTGGCGCGGCGCGCGCCGTCCCGTGACGGGCGGGCGGCGCTGGTAGCCGTAGTCCATGCCGTTCCTCCCCCGCCGTCTGCGGACCGCTCTGCTGGCCACCGCATCGGCCGCTCTCGTCGCCGCCACCCTGCCCGCACCGGCGCCGCTCGGCATCGGTGACCCGCTCTTCCCCCACCTCGGCAACCCCGGATACGACGTACTCGCCTACGACATCGGCCTCGACTACCCGGGGCGCAACGATGAACCGCTCGAAGCCGTCACCACGATCGACGCGCGGACGACCGGGCCGCTGGACCGGATCAACCTCGACTTCACCCGGGGCACCGTGCACTCCGTCGAAGTCAACGGCCTGCGCGCCGGCTTCGCGGTCGAGGACGAGGACCTGATCGTCGAGCCCCCCGGCCGGCTCCCGGCCGGCGTGCCGCTGCGGATCACGGTCCGGCACACCAGCGATCCCCGGGGGGAGCGGAACAGCGGCGGCTGGGTGCGGACCGCCGACGGACTCGCCATGGCCAACCAGGCCGACGCCGGGCACCGCGTCTTCCCCAGCAACGACCACCCGGCCGACAAGGCGTACTTCACCTTCCGGATCACCGCACCCCAGGACCTGACGGTGGTGGCCAACGGTCTGCGCACCGGGCGTACCCGGCACGGCGACCGCACCACCTGGACCTATCGCACCGACCACCCGATGGCCACCGAACTGGTCCAGGTCAGCATCGGGAAGTCCGCCGTCGTGCGGCGGACCGGGCCGCACGGACTGCCGGTGCGCGACGTCGTGCCGGCGGCCGACCGGAAGCGGCTGGAACCGTGGCTGAGGAAGACACCCGGGCAGCTGGCATGGATGGAGAAGCAGGTCGGCCGCTACCCCTTCGAGAACTACGGCGTGCTGATCGCCGACACCGACACCGGCTTCGAGCTGGAGACCCAGACCCTGTCGCTCTTCGAACGCCGCCTGTTCACCGACGACGGCTTCCCCGAGTGGTACGTCGACTCGGTCATGGTCCATGAACTGGCACACCAGTGGTTCGGCGACAGCGTCTCGCCGCGGACCTGGTCCGATCTCTGGCTCAACGAGGGACACGCCAGCTGGTACGAGGCACGCTACGCGCAGGAGCACGGAGACAAGCCGCTCGAACGACGGATGCGTGACGCCTACACCAGGTCCGACGGCTGGCGCGCCGACGGAGGGCCGCCCGCACGCCCCGACGCGCCGGCCCCGGGCGAGAAGATCAGCCTGTTCCGCCCGGTGGTCTACGACGGCAGCGCCCTCGTCCTGTACGCGCTCCGCCAGGAGATCGGCCACAGCGCCTTCGACCGGCTGGAGAGGCTCTGGGTGCGCGGGCACCGCGACTCCAACGCCGCCACGGCGGACTTCACCCGGCTGGCATCCCGGGTGGCGGGACGCGACCTGAGCACGTTCTTCGACGGCTGGCTGTACGGGACACGTACGCCGCCCATGCCCGGCCACCCGGACTGGCACAGCACCACACCGGCGGGCGGCGGTAAACCCGCGTGACGGGCGGGGAGCGCCATGTCACTATCGACGGGTCGCCGCGGCGGCCGGCCCGGAGCCTTCCCCGTGCGGGAATCATCCGGGGAGGTCACACGTTGTGACTGTTGACGACCATTCCTACGACGTAAGGATCCAATGACCTCCTCTTCTTCCCTTCCCCAGGACGCGCAGGACGCGCAGAGCGCCACGGAGAATGTCACCGAGAGCCTCAACGAGCCCCTTCGGGCCGACGCCCTGATGGAAGAGGACGTCGCCTGGAGCCACGAGATCGACGGAGAGCGGGACGGCCAACAGCTCGACCGCTCCGAGCGCGCCGCACTGCGGCGGGTGGCGGGACTCTCCACCGAGCTCGAGGACGTCACCGAGGTCGAGTACCGGCAGCTGCGCCTGGAGCGCGTGGTGCTCGTCGGTGTCTGGACCTCGGGCACCGTGCACGACGCGGAGATCTCGCTCGCCGAGCTGGCGGCTCTCGCCGAGACGGCCGGAGCCCAGGTGCTCGACGCCGTCTTCCAGCGCCGCGACAAGCCCGACGCGGCCACCTACATCGGTTCCGGCAAGGCCCTGGAGCTGCGCGACATCGTCCTCGAAACCGGGGCCGACACCGTCGTCTGCGACGGTGAGCTCAGCCCCGGCCAGCTGATCCACCTGGAGGATGTCGTCAAGGTCAAGGTGGTCGACAGGACCGCCCTGATTCTCGACATCTTCGCCCAGCACGCCAAGTCCCGTGAGGGCAAGGCACAGGTCTCGCTGGCACAGATGCAGTACATGCTGCCGCGGCTGCGAGGCTGGGGTCAGTCGCTGTCCCGTCAGATGGGCGGCGGCGGTTCCAGCGGCGGTGGCGGCATGGCGACCCGTGGCCCCGGTGAGACCAAGATCGAGACGGACCGGCGCCGGATCCGCGAGAAGATGGCGAAGATGCGCCGGGAGATCGCGGAGATGAAGACCGGCCGCGAGATCAAGCGCCAGGAGCGCAAGCGCAACAAGGTGCCTTCGGTCGCGATCGCCGGCTACACCAACGCCGGTAAGTCCTCACTCCTCAACCGGCTGACCGGCGCGGGCGTGCTGGTGGAGAACTCGCTGTTCGCCACCCTCGACCCGACCGTGCGCCGGGCCGAGACACCGAGCGGCCGGATCTACACGCTGGCCGACACCGTCGGCTTCGTTCGGCATCTGCCGCACCACCTCGTCGAGGCGTTCCGCTCCACCATGGAGGAGGTCGCCGAATCCGACCTGATCGTGCACGTGGTGGACGGCTCGCACCCGGTGCCGGAGGAGCAGCTCGCCGCCGTGCGCGAGGTGATCCGCGAGGTGGGTGCGGTGGACGTGCCCGAGATCGTGGTGATCAACAAGGCGGATGCCGCGGATCCGCTGGTGCTCCAGCGGCTGCTGCGCATCGAGAAGCACGCGATCGCGGTGTCGGCCCGGACCGGCGCCGGAATCGACGAGCTGCTCACGCTCATCGACAGCGAACTGCCCCGGCCCTCGGTCGAGATCGAGGCACTCGTGCCGTACACCCAGGGCGGCCTGGTCTCCCGGGCGCACGCCGAGGGCGAGGTGATCTCCGAGGAGCATCTGCCGGAGGGCACCATGCTCAAGGCACTGGTGCACGAGGAACTCGCTTCGGAGCTCTCCACGTTCGTGCCCGCGGTGCACTGACCGCTGCGCAGCCCCGTACAGACCGACGGCCCGCTCCCCATCCAGGGAGCGGGCCGTCGGCCGTTCGTCGTGCGGCGTCGTCACTGACCGCCGAACTTGTCGCTCATCATCGTGAAGATCTGCTCGGCGCCCCGGCCCAGGTGAGGTCCGGCCAGCCAGCCCGAGGTCACCGGGCCGATGGAGGTATTGGAGACCAGCGCCGGCTTGCCGTCGGTGCCTTCGCTGAACCAGCCGCCGCCGGAGGAACCGCCGGTCATGGTGCAGCCGATGCGGTACATCGTGGGGGTGGCGGGGCTGATGGAGAGCCGGCCGGGACGGTCGACGCACTTGTGCATGATCAGGCCGTCGTACGGCGGGGCCGCCGGGTAGCCCCAGGCGCCCATCGAGCTGATCTGCTTGGCCTCGGGGGCGTCGAAGTCGACCGCCAGGGCGTTGCCCACGGTCTCCTCCAGGGACTTCGTGCCCTTCTCCGGCCGCACGTGCAGAACCGCGTAGTCGTACGGCGCGCCCTCGCCACCGGTGGGGCCTCCGTCGGCCAGCCACTCGCCGGAGGTGGTGGCCCAGTCGGCCCAGTAGGCGCCGTAGGGGGCGATCTCCTGGGGCTGCGCGTTCCGGAGCGCGGCGGCGTCCTTGCCCTGGTCGTTGTACGCGGGAACGAAGACGATGTTGCGGTACCAGCCGCCCCGGGAGCCGGCGTGGACGCAGTGGCCGGCGGTCCACACCAGGTTGGACCTGCCGGGGTTCTTCGGGTCCTTGACTACCGTGCCCGAGCAGACCATGTGGCCCTCGGGGGAGTCGAAGAACACCTTGCCGACCGGTGCCGCGTAGTCGTGGTACGGCGTCCTCTCGCGCTCGGCGCCGACCGGCTTCGGCTCGGGGTCGCTGACGCCCTGGCCGCCGGAGAGGTCACCGGCGGACATGGTCTTGGCCGGGTCCTTGGCGGACTTCATCCGGTCGGGCTTCCACAGCCCGTCGATGACCGGGTTCACGAAGTCCTTGGCCTCACGCAGCCACTTGTCCTTGTTCCAGTTCTTCCACTCGCCGTTCTTCCACTTCTCCGGGTCGACGCCGTGCTTCTTCAGCGTGTCGGCCAGACCGGCGGACAGGCCGCCGTCGCCGGCACCGGCGGTCTCCGTGGCAGCGGGCTTGTCGGCCGCCTTGTCCTCGCTCGGACCGCAGGCCGTGGCGGTCAGGGTCAGCGCGGCGACGAGGCCGGTGGCCGCGAGCAGCGGACGTATGGATCGCATGGAAAAGATTCCCCCTGAAATCTTGTGAATGGCATGAGCGTGTCATGCAATACGCCGGCCGGGCCGGCTGTCGATGATGATGCGGGACCACCCCGTGCGGGGTGTGGCGGGACCTGGGGACAAAGCCTGGACAGGCCAGGGGCCTTCGGCTCCGGCGGACGGCGTTCCCGCCGGGCCGAAGGCTGACCGGCCGTCACCCGTGCCTGGACGGGTGACGGCCCGTCCTCACTGTCCCGCGTACTTCTTGCTGACCGAGTCGTAGACGCCCTTGGCCTCCTTGCCGAGGCGCGGACCGGCCAGCCAGCCGGCCGTCACCGGGCCGATGGAGGTGTTCGAGACCAGCGCGGGCTTGCCGTCCCGGCCCGCCGCGACCCAGCCGCCGCCGGAGGAACCGCCGGTCATGGAGCAGCCGATGCGGTACATCGTCGGGTCGGCCTCGGTGAGCGAGAGCCGGCCCGGCTTGTCCTTGCACTGGAACAGCTTCTGGCCGTCGTACGGCGGTGCGGCCGGGAAGCCGGTGGCCGTCATCTCGGCGATCTCGGGTGCGGCCGGGGCATTGAACTCGACGGGCAGCGCCGAACCGACCGTCTCCTCCAGGGACTTCCCGTTCGAGCCCTTCTCCGGTGTCACGTGCAGCACCGCGAAGTCGTACGGGGCGCCCAGACCGCCCACCGAGGAACCCTGGTCGATCCACTGCTCGGAGGTCTGCGCCCACGCGCCCCACCACACGCCGTACGGGGCGACCTTCTCCTTGGGCGGGTTGTTCCGGAGCTCATCGGTCGACAGGCCGCTGTCGTTGTACGACGGCACGAAGGCGATGTTGCGGTACCAGCCGCCCTTCTTGCCCGCATGGACGCAGTGGCCGGCGGTCCACACCATGTTGGACTTGCCGGGGTGCTCGGGGTCCTTCACCACGGTCGCCGAGCAGACCATCGAGCCCTCGGGGCCGTCGAAGAACAGCTTTCCGGACTCGGCGGCGTTGTCGTGGAGCGGAGTCCTCACGCCCACGGCCCGGACCGGCGCCGGAGTCGGGTCGGTCACGCCCTCGTCACCCGAGATGTCGTTGTCGACGGGCTTCTCGGGCGACTTGTCGGCGTCCCGCATCCGGTCCGGGTCCCAGAGGCCCGCGATGATCGGATTGATGAAGTCCTTGGCCTCACGCAGCCACTTGTCCTTGTCCCAGTTCTTCCAGTCGCCGTTCTTCCACTGGCCGAGGTCGATCCCGTGCTCCTTGAGCCGGTCCTTGAGATCGTCCGGGACGGTGATCTTGGTGTCCGACGTCTGGCCCGCGGAACTGCCGCTCGGCTCGGCGCTCGCACCGTTGTCGTCCGGCCCGCAGGCGGTCGCGGTGAGCGCGAGGACGGCGGCGACCGCCGCGGTGGCGAGCACGGGGGAGGAGCGACGGGCGCTCCCCCCACGGCGTGCGGCGGCTGCTGGTCGAATGAGTCGCATCTGGTGATCCCCCTGGGACTTCGTAACTCAACGCTTCTGTACTGCACTTCCGCACGGCGCACCGGACGGTTCTCCGGACGGCGTTCCGGGACCGCTCCGGAGGTGCCGCGGCCGCCGGGAAGCTGTCCCGGAGGCTCGGCGCGGTCCCCCACTATGCCGGTGCCGGTGTGGACGGTGTGCGGCAGGGGCATGGTTCCGCTCCGCAAGGATCTTCAGATTTACCCGTGATCCCCTGCGTCCTGCGTCGTTGGTACGTACGGGGGACACAGGGACAGAGTTCACCCCCGCAGCCCGTCCCTGCGGAATCGTGCTGACGTGCAACGCAACCGTTACAGCGGGAGGATCAAGAGCCGTGGCCGTGACCGAACCAGCTCCGGCGGCGCCGCCCACGGCGTACGAGGGAATCCTGCGCCGCCAGGCGATGCGCGAGTCGGCCGCCCGTACCTACGCCCGGTCGCTGCCGATCGTCCCCGTACGGGCCCGGGGGCTGACGGTCGAGGGCGCGGACGGGCGACGCTATCTCGACTGCCTGTCGGGAGCCGGGACGTTGGCCCTCGGGCACAACCACCCGGTCGTCCTGGAAGCGATCAAGAAGGTCCTCGACTCAGGCGCACCCCTGCATGTGCTCGACCTGGCCACCCCGGTCAAGGACGCCTTCACGACGGAGCTGTTCGCCACGCTGCCGTCCGAGTTCGCGGACGACGCGCGGATCCAGTTCTGCGGACCCGCCGGTACGGACGCCGTCGAGGCGGCATTCAAACTGGTCCGCGCCGCCACCGGACGTAACGGCCTGCTCGCCTTCACCGGCGCCTATCACGGCATGACGGCCGGCGCCCTCGCGGCATCCGGGGGCGCCCAGGACGTACGGGTGACCCGTCTCCCCTTCCCGCAGGACTACCGCTGCCCCTTCGGTATCGGCGGTGAGCGCGGCGCGCGGATCGCCGCGCGGTGGACCGAGACCGTGCTGGACGACCCGAAGAGCGGAACGCCCGCCCCGGCCGGAATGATCCTCGAACCGGTACAGGGGGAGGGCGGCGTCAACCCCGCCCCGGACGGCTGGATGCGCCGGATGCGGGAGATCACCGCGTCCCGGTCCATCCCCCTGATCGCGGACGAGGTCCAGACCGGCGTCGGCAGGACCGGTGCCTTCTGGGCCGTCGAGCACAGTGGGGTCGTTCCCGATGTGATGGTGCTCTCCAAGGCCATCGGCGGCTCCCTCCCGCTCGCAGTGATCGTCTACCGCTCCGAACTCGACACCTGGCAGCCCGGCGCTCACGCGGGCACCTTCCGCGGCAACCAGCTCGCGATGGCGGCGGGCACGGCCACCCTCGCCCACGTCCGGGAGAACGGGCTCGCCGAGCGGGCCGGGATCCTCGGCGCCCGGATGCTGGCGAGCCTGCGGGCACTCGCCGCGGACCACCCGTGCATCGGCGACGTCCGAGGACGGGGCCTGATGATCGGGGTGGAACTCGTCGACCCCGAGGCGGCCCCGGTGGACGGAGGGGACGAGCCCCCGCCCGACCCGCTCCTCGCCGTCGCCGTCCAGCAGGAGTGCCTGCGCCGAGGTCTCATCGTCGAACTCGGCGGCCGCCACTCCACGGTCGTACGCCTGCTACCTCCCCTCACGCTCACCGACGAACAGGCAACAGCGGTCATCACCCGCCTCGCCGACGCCATGGCAGCCGCGGAGCGCTCACCGCACCGACGGACCGCGACCGGGTCGATCCGCTGATCCGGACACCATCACAGGAAAGACCGCCGTGAACCCCACCCCCGCGCCCGAGGCCGACGGCCCTCCCTCCAGCCCCCACCGAGGAGAGGCCGGAACATCCGGCCACCTCGCTGTCGAGCCGACGACCGTGCCGCGTCAGAAGGAGGTGCCGCACGGCCAGTGGTACGCCTCCAGGGCAACGCCCATCTGCCCGGCACCGGCCGCCGACCCCCTGGACCACCCGGACCCGGTCCAGGCCGCGGATGCCGCCGGCATCGAGAACCTGCTCCGCTGCTGGGTCCGCGAATGCGACCTGGCCCGCCCGGAGGGGGAGACCCTCCGCATCCCGCTGCCCGCGAGCGGCACCGCCCTGCTCGTCCCCGTCCGCCACTGGTCGGCCACGGGCTGGCACCGCTTCGGCGCGCCCGTCCTGGAACAGGCACCCGACGGGGCGCCCACCGCGGACGCCGTCACCGTCGCCGCTCTCCTGGGCCGCGAGGCCGACCACCACGAGGGCGCCGACATGGTGGCCAGGGTCGCCGACTCGGTACGGCGAACCGCCGGATTCATCGACGTCCAACGCCGCCGCCCCGCTGCTCCCGCCGAGGCCGACCTCTTCCTCACCGCGGAGCAGTCACTCCTCCTCGGACATCCCCTCCACCCCTCTCCCAAAAGCCGCGAAGGCCTCTCCGACTCCGAATCCCGCCTCTACTCACCTGAGTTGAACGGCTCCTTCCCCCTCCACTGGATGGCCGTCGACCGGTCGGTACTGGCATCCGACTCCGCGTGGACCGACCAGGGCCGACCGGTGCCGGCGACGGAACTCGTGGCCCGGCACGCCGATGGGCTCCGATTCCCCGAGCACACCGCGCCGATTCCGCTCCACCCCTGGCAGGCCCGGGAACTGGGGAACCGGCCCGAGGTCGCCGCCCTGCTCGACGCCGGACTCGTGCACGACCTGGGGCCGTACGGCGCGCGCTGGCACCCCACCTCGTCGGTGCGCACCGTGCAGCGGCCCGGCGTCGACACCATGCTGAAGCTCTCCCTCGGACTGCGCATCACCAACTCCCGCCGGGAGAACCTCCGCAAGGAACTCCACCGGGGGGTGGAGGTCCACCGGCTGCTGCGCAGCGGACTCGCCACGCAGTTGCACCTGGCCCAGCCCGGCTTCGACATCGTCCGGGACCCCGCATGGCTCGCGGTCGACACCCCGGACGGCGAGCCCGTCCACGGCTTCGACGTCATGCTGCGCCACAACCCCTTCGGCCGGCACGACGACGCGGTCTGCATCGCCGGACTCACCGCGCCGCGCCCCTGGCCGGGCCGGGAAGGCATGTACTCACGCCTCGCCGACCTCGTCCGCCGGCTCGCCGCAGGCACCGGACGGACCACGACCGCCGTCGCCGCCGAGTGGTTCCTGCGCTACCTCGACCGTGTCGTCCGGCCGGTGCTCTGGCTCGACGCACACGCCGGGGTCGCCCTCGAAGCCCACCAGCAGAACACCCTGGTCATGCTCGACGCCGAGGGCTGGCCGGTCGGCGGCCGCTACCGCGACAATCAGGGCTACTACTTCCGTGAGTCACACCGCTCGGCCCTTGAGCGCAGGCTCCCCGGCATCGGATCGGTCAGCGACACCTTCGTTTCCGATGCCATCACCGACGAGCGCTTCGCGTACTACCTCGGCATCAACAACGTGTTCGGACTGATCGGAGCGTTCGGTGCCCAGCGGCTCGCCGACGAAAGGATGCTCCTCGCCGCCTTCCGCCGGTTCCTGGGAGCGGCCGCCGGGCTGGGATCCCCGCTCCCCGCGCACCTGCTGGAGACTCCGCGCCTGCGCTGCAAGGCCAACATGCTGACCCGGCTGCACGGCCTCGACGAACTCGTCGGCCCCGTCGACACCCAGTCCGTCTACGTCACCATCACCAACCCCCTTTGCGGCTGAAGGAATTACACCGGGCCCGAAGCCACCTCGTCGTCCGAATCGCTGAGAGAGGAGAGCATCACCGTGCCTCCCACCGATGCACACGTCTCCGAACTGCTCGACCGGCCGGCCGCGTGGAAGCCCGTCACCACGCCGGCCGGAGTGTTCCAGCTCGTGCCCGTGCGGCTGGAGCGCGACCTCGCGGTGATCAGCCGTTGGATGAACGACCCTGCCGTGGCGGCCTTCTGGGAACTCGCCGGAGCCGAAACCGTGACTGCCGAGCATCTGATGCCCCAACTCGGCGGCGACGGACGCAGCCTTCCCTGTCTCGGGGTGCTGTCAGGAATCCCCATGAGCTATTGGGAGATCTACCGCGCCGACCTGGACCCGTTGGCCCGCCATTACCCCGCCCGCCCGCATGACACCGGAATCCACCTCCTCATCGGTGAAGTGAACAAGCGCGGCCATGGAGTCGGCACCACGCTGCTCCGCGCCGCCTCCGACCTCGTACTCGACAACCGCCCCCTGTGCCCACGAGTCGTCGCCGAACCGGACCTCCGGAACACCCCTTCCGTCTCCGCCTTTCTCAGCGCCGGCTTCCGCTTCTCCGCGGAGGTCGAACTCCCGGACAAGCGGGCCGCGCTGATGATCCGCGACCGAACCCACCGTGCCCAGCTGTGAACCAACTGCCGCCTTCTCCACACCGCTCGAACCCCATCGGTTCCACCCCGAGGAGTCCCCGTGCCCACATATCCCGCGAGCCATGATTCAGCGGAGTCGCCCGCGCTGCGCAGCACTCCAGAACTCACCCGGGCGGTGTGGGACCGAGCCGCCGCCCGGATGCTTGCGAAGATGCTCGGCGAATTCGCCTACGAGGAAGTCATCCAGCCGGTTCCGCGATCCGTCGGGGGTGATACGTACACCCTCGTGCTGGACGACGGCGGGAGCCTGATCTTCACCGCCGGGCGGGGGGTCTACGGCAGCTGGCGGGTCGCCCCCGACTCGATCCGCGAGGCGACCACCGCGGAGACCGAGGCACACGCACTCGCCGCGCCCCCGGCCGAAGCGCCCGCCGCGCCCGCCGCACCGGGGCCGGACGCGCCCGCCGAGCCCGGCCGCGCCGGACACACCGATCCGGCCAGGGACCCTGCCCCAGCCGGCGTCCCGTTCCGCGACCCGCTGCTCTTCCTCGCCCGCGCCCGCCGTCTCCTCGGGATCGACGGCGCCACCCTCGGCCACCTCGTCCGCGAGCTCACCACCACGCTCACCGCCGATGCCCGCCTCGACCACGGCGCGCTCACCGTCGCCGCGCTGGCCGACCTCGACTACGCGGAACTCGAAGGGCACCAGACCGGCCACCCCTGGATCGTCGCCAACAAAGGGCGGCTCGGATTCTCCGCCACCGACGCGTCCCGCTTCACGCCCGAGGCCCGCAGGCCGGTCAGACTGCCGTGGATCGCGGTCTCCTCCCGGATCGCCGCCTACCGGGGAGTGAACTCGCTCGCCTCCGCCGAGCAGCTCTACGCCCAGGAGCTCGACCCAGCGGTCCGCGAGTCCTTCGCCGCCGCCCTCCGCGCCCGGGGCCTGGACCCCGACGACTACTACTGTCTGCCCGTCCACCCCTGGCAGTGGGACGAATGGATCGTGCCCCTGTTCGCCCCGGCCATCGCCGCGGGCGACATCGTCCCCCTGCACGCCGACCCGGACCTGCGGCTGCCGCAGCAGTCCATCCGTACCTTCGTCAACCTTGAGCGGCCCGACCGGCACACCGTCAAGCTGCCGCTGTCGATCCTCAACACACTGGTCTGGCGCGGACTCCCGACCGAACGCACCCTCGCCGCCCCCGCCGTCACCGGATGGGTCCAGGGGCTGCGCGACGGCGATCCCTTCCTCCGCGACACCTGCGGCGTCATCCTGCTCGGAGAGGTGGCGTCGGTCACGGTCGAGCACCCGCTGTACGACCACCTCCCCGAGACGCCGTACCAGTTCAAGGAGATCCTCGGCGCGATCTGGCGCGAGCCCCTCCTTCCGCGTCTGGCACCCGGCGAGCGTGCCCGCACCCTCGCCTCGCTGCTGCTCACCGATCCGCAGGGCCGTGCCTTCACCGCCGAGCTGGTCGCCCGCTCGGGACTGACTCCCACCGCGTGGCTGACCCGGCTCTTCGCCGCGCTGCTCCCGCCGCTCCTGCACTTCCTCTACCGCTACGGCACCGTGTTCTCACCGCACGGCGAGAACGCCATCGTCGTCTTCGACGGCCAGGACGTCCCCGTCCGTCTGGCGATCAAGGACTTCGTGGACGACGTGAACATCAGCGCCCGGCAGCTGCCGGAGCACGACACCATGCCGCACGACGTACGCCGCGTCCTGCTCACCGAGGAGCCGGCCTTCCTCACCCAGTTCATCCACTCCGGGCTCTTCACCGGAGTCTTCCGCTTCCTCTCCCCGCTCTGCGAGGAGCAGCTGGGCGTCCCGGAGGCCGAATTCTGGTCACTCGTCCGGGCGGAGATCCTGCGCCACCACGCCCGCTTTCCCGAGCTGAAGGACAGGTTCGAGATGTTCGACATGCTGACGCCGCGCATCGAACGCCTCTGTCTGAACCGCAACCGCCTGCATCTGGACGGCTACCGGGACCGCCCCGAGCGACCGCACGCGGCGGTCCACGGCACGGTGCCCAACCCGCTCCACCCCTCCGCGTGAGGCCGGGAGTGATCGCCGTTGTCAGTGGCGCCCCGTAGGCTGGTCGGGCTATGACGAAGCCATCCCTCCCCGAGCTCCTGCACGCCGCCGTGACCGCCGTCGGCGGTACGGAGCGGCCCGGTCAGGCCGCCATGGCCGACGCGGTCGCCGTGGCCGTAGACGACCATTCCCACCTGCTCGTCCAGGCCGGTACCGGCACGGGCAAATCGCTCGGCTACCTGGTGCCCGCCCTGGCCCACGGCGAGCGTGTCGTGGTGGCCACGGCGACCCTGGCCCTCCAGCGCCAGCTGGTGGAGCGCGATCTGCCGCGTACGGTCGACGCCCTGCATCCGCTGCTGCGCCGCCGCCCCCAGTTCGCGATGCTCAAGGGCCGGTCGAACTACCTCTGTCTGCACCGCCTCCACGAGGGAGTGCCGCAGGAGGAGGAAGAGGGGCTCTTCGACCAGTTCGAGGCCGCGGCCCCGTCGAGCAAGCTCGGCCAGGACCTCCTGCGGATGCGGGAGTGGTCGGACGAGACGGAGACCGGCGACCGTGACGACCTCACCCCGGGCGTCTCCGACCGTGCCTGGGCGCAGATCTCCGTCTCCTCGCGCGAGTGCCTGGGCGCCAGCAAGTGCGCGTACGGGGCGGAGTGCTTCGCCGAACAGGCCCGTGAGCGGGCGAAGCTCGCCGATGTGGTGGTCACCAACCACGCGCTCCTCGCCATCGACGCCATCGAGGGCGCCCCGGTGCTCCCGCAGCACGAGGTGCTGATCGTCGACGAGGCCCATGAGCTGGTCTCCCGGGTCACCGGCGTGGCCACCGGCGAGCTCACCCCCGGCCAGGTCGGCCGAGCGGTGCGGCGCGCGGCGAAGCTGGTCAACGAGAAGGCCGCCGACGCGCTGCAGAGCGCGTCGGAGGGTTTCGAGCGCGTGATGGAGCTGGCGCTCCCCGGCCGGCTGGAGGAGGTGCCGGAGGATCTGGGCTACGCGCTGATGGCCCTGCGCGACGCGGCACGTACGGTGATCTCCGCCCTCGGCTCCACCCGGGACAAGTCCGTCCAGGACGAGGACGCCGTCCGCAAGCAGGCACTGGCCTCGGTGGAGACCATCCACGGTGTCGCCGAACGCATCACGCAGGGCTCCGAGTACGACGTCGTCTGGTACGAACGCCACGAACGCTTCGGTGCCTCCGTACGGGTCGCCCCGCTCTCCGTCTCCGGACTGCTGCGGGAGAAGCTCTTCACGGACCGCTCCGTCGTACTCACCTCGGCCACGCTGAAGCTCGGCGGCGATTTCAACGGGGTGGGAGCGTCACTCGGGCTCGCCCCCGAAGGCACCGCGGGCGACGACATCCCGCAGTGGAAGGGGCTCGACGTCGGCTCGCCCTTCGACTACCCGAAGCAGGGAATCCTGTACGTCGCCCGGCATCTGGCGACACCCGGCCGGGAGGGCTCCCGCACCGACATGCTGGACGAGCTCGCCGAGCTGGTGGAGGCCGCGGGCGGCCGCACCCTGGGGCTGTTCTCCTCCATGCGGGCCGCCCAGTCGGCCGCCGAGGAGCTGCGGAGCCGGCTGGACAGGCCGATCCTGCTCCAGGGCGAGGAGACGCTGGGAGAGCTGATCAAGAACTTCGCGGCCTCTCCGGAGACCTGTCTCTTCGGCACGCTCTCGCTCTGGCAGGGCGTGGACGTCCCGGGGGCGAGCTGTCAGCTGGTGGTCATGGACCGGATTCCGTTCCCCCGGCCCGACGACCCGTTGATGAGCGCGCGCCAGAAGGCGGTGGAGGAAGCGGGGGGCAACGGCTTCATGGCGGTCGCGGCGACGCACGCGGCGCTGCTGATGGCGCAGGGCGCCGGCCGGCTCGTCCGTGCCACCGGTGACAAGGGTGTCGTCGCGGTGCTCGATCCGCGGCTCGCCAATGCCCGGTACGGGAGCTATCTGCGCGCCTCGCTCCCCGACTTCTGGTACACGACCGACCGCGATCAGACGCGTCGCTCGCTCGCCGCGATCGATGCCGCCGCGATGGCGGCGGAGAAGTAGTTCCGTACGGGGCCGGGTCGCACGGACGGGGCCCCGGGGTCGGTACGGCCGATCCCGGGGCCCCGTCGGAGCGGTCGAGGCCTCACACCCGCCGCAGCACCGCCACGACCTTGCCGAGGATGGTCGCCTCGTCGCCGGGGATCGGCTGGTACGCGGAGTTGTGGGGGAGCAGCCAGACATGACCGTCCTCCCGCTTGAAGCGCTTGACCGTGGCCTCGCCCTCCAGCATCGCCGCGACGATGTCTCCGTTCTCCGCCACGGGCTGACGCCGGACGGTGACCCAGTCGCCGTCGCAGATCGCCGCTTCGATCATCGAGTCACCGACGACCTTCAGTACGAAGAGCTCTCCGTCACCGACCAGCTGGCGGGGGAGCGGAAAGACGTCCTCGACGGATTCCTCGGCGAGGATCGGACCACCGGCAGCGATCCGGCCGACCAGCGGCACATAGGAAGCCGCCGGCTTCCCCGTGGTGTCCGTGGGCTGTGTGCTGGACTGATCCGAACCGCGCACCTCGTACGCCCGGGGGCGGTGCGGGTCACGGCGCAGGAAGCCCTTGCGCTCCAGGGCCATGAGCTGGTGCGCGACGGAGGACGTACTGGAAAGGCCCACCGCCTGACCGATCTCCCGCATCGACGGGGGATACCCCCGCCGCTGCACGGAGTCCCGGATGACCTCGATCACTCGCCGCTGGCGGTCCGTGAGCCCCGAGCTGTCCGCCCGGATTCCAGGAGGTCGCCCGGGAAGCGAGCGCGCTGGGCGCGCGGGCTCCGGCCCCTCCGTGTTCGTGACTGAGTCATTCATGGCATGCACCGGCTCGAGTCGGCTCTGGGAGCGGTCCTGGGCAGTGATGATGGCACTGTCTGCGGTGGTGGTCACGTCGGCCCCTCTCGAATGGTCTCCCTAGCTGCACAACGGTAGTAGCTTTCGAAAGGTTGCGCCAAACACACGTTCGAGTGAAAAACAAATAAAAGCCTGTTGAGCGTTCATTGCTAGGTGTATGCGCGAAGCCGGAGGGGTGCTGCCCGTCGCTGGGTCGAACGGCAATTCGAGCCATTACGGTAGCGTTCGCGGCCGCGGTGGCGCCGCGCGGGGTCGGCTTCCGGTCCTCCTCGCGCCCCGGAAGCCGCCGACCCGCAATCGGTGGAGCCGGATGCTTCCCGTACCCTCTTGCTCGGTCGTACGCTGCCTTCCGGCCGCCCGTGACGCGCGACACGCGCTAGGGCCAAATGCGCGGCTAAACCCAAGATCTAGTGGTTGGATTGTTCCAGCCGCCCAGAAGTTGTGGTCCCCGTCTTTCGGGGGTGCGGTCATCGCCTATGCTTGAGACTGCTTCGAAGGCCCCTCGCGGGGCCTGATGAGGCCATTCAGTCGTGCTGTGAAGGAGGGTTGGGAGCCATGCACTGCCCCTTCTGCAGGCACCCCGACAGCCGGGTCGTCGACAGTCGCACCACCGACGACGGGACCTCGATCCGACGGCGCCGTCAGTGCCCCGACTGCTCCCGCCGTTTCACCACGGTGGAGACCTGCTCGCTCATGGTGGTGAAGCGCAGTGGCGTGACCGAACCCTTCAGCCGCACCAAGGTCATCTCCGGCGTGCGCAAGGCGTGCCAGGGGCGGCCGGTCACCGAGGATGCCCTCGCCAAACTCGGCCAGCGGGTCGAGGAGGCGGTGCGTGCCACCGGCAGCGCCGAGCTGACCACGCACGACGTGGGCCTGGCCATTCTCGGCCCCCTGCAGGAACTCGACCTGGTCGCTTACCTGCGGTTCGCATCCGTGTACCGGGCGTTCAACAGCCTCGAAGACTTCGAGGCCGCCATCGTGGAACTCCGCGAGCAGCGGCCTCCCGTAGAAGGATGCGGGACCGGCGAGACCCTTGAGGTCCCCGTTCCCGCCGTCGCCGCCGACTGAGCGGCGCAGGCCGATCGCCGCCGGTCCGTGGACCGGCGGCCGGGCGGCACACAGACCTGCTCCGGATGCCCTGCGCGGCGTCCGAAGTACCAGACACACACTGTGCCCGGGGAAGCTCTCGGCACTTCAGGGCGTTTTTGCCCACATATGGGAGGCGGCATGACAGAGACGGCGAGCGGCCCGGCACGAGGTTCCCGCAACAAGGGGACCAAGTCGACTGCGACCAAGCAGGGCCTGCGTATCGAGCGCATTCACACCACCCCCGGCGTGCATCCGTACGACGAGGTGGCGTGGGAGCGCCGTGACGTCGTCATGACCAACTGGCGCGACGGCTCGATCAACTTCGAGCAGCGTGGCGTCGAGTTCCCCGACTTCTGGTCGGTGAACGCGGTCAACATCGTCACCAGCAAGTACTTTCGCGGGGCCGTAGGCACCCCGCAGCGCGAGACCGGTCTGCGACAGCTCATCGACCGGATCGTGAAGACCTACCGGAAGGCCGGCGAGGACTTCAACTACTTCACCTCTCCGGCGGACGCGGAGATCTTCGAGCACGAGCTGGCGTACGCCCTCCTGCACCAGATCTTCAGCTTCAACTCGCCGGTCTGGTTCAACGTGGGCACGCCCCAGCCGCAGCAGGTCTCCGCCTGCTTCATCCTGGCCGTCGACGACTCCATGGAGTCGATCCTCGACTGGTACAAGGAAGAGGGGATGATCTTCAAGGGCGGCTCGGGCGCAGGCCTGAACCTCTCCCGTATCCGCTCCTCCAAGGAGCTCCTCTCCTCCGGCGGCAACGCCTCCGGTCCGGTCTCCTTCATGCGCGGCGCCGACGCGTCCGCCGGGACGATCAAGTCCGGTGGCGCCACCCGCCGTGCGGCCAAGATGGTCATTCTCGACGTCGACCACCCCGACATCGAGAACTTCATCGAGACCAAGGTGAAGGAGGAGGAGAAGATCCGCGCCCTGCGTGACGCGGGCTTCGACATGGACCTGGGCGGCGACGACATCACGTCCGTCCAGTACCAGAACGCCAACAACTCGGTCCGGGTGAACGACGAGTTCATGAAGGCCGTCGAGGCCGGCGGGAAGTTCGGGCTGCGTGCCCGGATGACCGGTGACGTCATCGAGGAGGTCGAGGCCAAGTCCCTCTTCCGCAAGATGGCCGAGGCCGCCTGGGCCTGTGCCGACCCCGGCATCCAGTACGACGACACGATCAACCAGTGGCACACCTGCCCCGAGTCCGGCCGGATCAACGGCTCGAACCCGTGCAGCGAGTACATGCACCTGGACAACACCTCGTGCAACCTGGCCTCGCTGAACCTGATGAAGTTCCTCAAGGACGACGGCAAGGGCAACCAGTCCTTCGAGTCCGAGCGCTTCGCCAAGGTCGTCGAACTGGTCATCACCGCGATGGACATCTCCATCTGCTTCGCCGACTTCCCGACCGAGAAGATCGGTGAGAACACCCGCGCGTTCCGCCAGCTGGGCATCGGTTACGCCAACCTCGGCGCCCTGCTGATGGCGACCGGCCACGCGTACGACAGCGACGGCGGCCGCGCGCTCGCCGGGGCCATCACCTCGCTGATGACCGGCACCTCCTACCGTCGCTCCGCGGAGCTCGCGGCGGTCGTCGGCCCGTACGACGGCTACGCCCGCAACGCCGAGCCGCACCAGCGCGTCATGAAGCAGCACTCCGACGCCAACGCCGTGGCCGTCCACGCGGACGACCTCGACAA
Organism: Streptomyces sp. NPDC050423; assembly: GCF_040655445.1. Taxonomy (NCBI): domain Bacteria; kingdom Bacillati; phylum Actinomycetota; class Actinomycetes; order Kitasatosporales; family Streptomycetaceae; genus Streptomyces; species Streptomyces sp. NPDC050423. The sequence goes on along the minus strand of NZ_JBFAJY010000017.1, from coordinate 75,902 downwards.
TCAGATCTGGGCCGCCGCGACGGAGGCCTGGCAGGACGTCATCCGCCTCGGCGCGAAGAACGGTTTCCGTAACGCGCAGGCCTCGGTCATCGCGCCCACCGGCACCATCGGTCTCGCGATGTCCTGCGACACCACCGGCCTGGAGCCCGACCTCGCCCTGGTCAAGTTCAAGAAGCTGGTCGGCGGCGGCTCGATGCAGATCGTCAACGGCACCGTCCCGCAGGCCCTGCGTCGCATGGGCTACCACGAGGAGCAGATCGAGGCGGTCGTCGCCCACATCGCCGAGAACGGCAACGTGATCGACGCGCCCGGCCTGAAGCCCGAGCACTACGAGGTCTTCGACTGCGCGATGGGCGAGCGTTCCATCTCCGCGATGGGTCACGTGCGCATGATGGCGGCCATCCAGCCGTGGATCTCCGGCGCGCTCTCCAAGACGGTGAACCTGCCGGAGACGGCCACCGTCGAGGACGTCGAAGAGGTCTACTTCGAGGCGTGGAAGATGGGCGTCAAGGCGCTCGCGATCTACCGCGACAACTGCAAGGTCGGCCAGCCCCTCTCCGCGAAGACCAAGGAGAAGGAGAAGACGGCGGTCACCGCCAAGGCCGAGGACACCATCCGTACCGCGGTCGAGAAGGTCGTCGAGTACCGTCCCGTCCGCAAGCGTCTGCCCAAGGGCCGCCCCGGCATCACGACCTCCTTCACGGTGGGCGGCGCCGAGGGCTACATGACCGCCAACTCCTACCCGGACGACGGTCTCGGTGAGGTCTTCCTGAAGATGTCCAAGCAGGGTTCGACCCTCGCGGGCATGATGGACGCCTTCTCCATCGCCGTCTCGGTCGGTCTGCAGTACGGCGTCCCGCTGGAGACGTACGTCTCGAAGTTCACCAACATGCGCTTCGAGCCGGCCGGCATGACGGACGACCCGGACGTGCGGATGGCGCAGTCGATCGTCGACTACATCTTCCGTCGCCTGGCGCTCGACTTCCTGCCGTTCGAGACCCGCTCGGCGCTCGGCATCCACTCGGCCGACGAGCGTCAGCGCCACCTCGACACCGGTTCGTACGAGGCCTCGCTGGACGACGACGAGCTGGACGTCGAGAGCCTGGCCCAGTCCGCCCCCGTGCGGACGCCGGAACCGCTGAAGGCGGTCGCCCCCGTGCGGGAGGCCGAGAAGCCGGACCCGAAGACGGCGCACACCTCGGCGGAGCTCGTCGAGATGCAGCTGGGCATCAGCGCCGACGCCCCGCTCTGCTTCTCCTGCGGTACGAAGATGCAGCGCGCTGGATCCTGCTACATCTGCGAGGGCTGCGGCTCGACCAGCGGTTGCAGCTGATCCCGGCAGCCTGAGGCGCAACGGCTGAGCCGCGCACAGAGGCCGGCCAAGGGGCGGGAAGATCTCCTCGGAGACCTTCCCGCCCCGACCCATAACCGGAGTCTCACGCTCCGGACGGGCGGCTTCCCATCGTCGCGGCGAACGAGTCGGCGTCCCCGTCGAAGCCCCGTACCGTGTCGTGGAACAGCCAGACTCCCGAGGCGTCCCGGACGAACTCGGCGACGACGGCCGCGGTCGAGGCTCCGACCGTCGAGAAGTCGTCCTCGGCCAGGGTGTCGTACCCCTCGCGGATCTGCACCGCGGTGTTCTCCACGGCGTCGAAGTTCTTGTGGCCGTCGCGCTGCTGGATGGCCACACCGACGATGACCCGGGTGTACGACTCCGACAGCCGGTCCAGTTCCAGCGTCATCACCTCGTCGTATCCCAGGCCCTGACCGGTCCGGCTGTCCCGGTTGAGCGTGATCGTGCCGTCGGGGGCACGGCTGTCGAAGTGCACGAGGTAGGCGGGGCTGCCGTACGGCTCCTCGGCCGGGTAGGTCGCCGCGATGATGTCGAGGTCATTGGGGGACTCGCCCTGGGAACTGGGGTCCCACTTGAGCCTGACCTCGACCTTCTCGATGTCCTTGTTGGGGGTGCTCATCGGACTTCCCTCCTGCGCGCGCGGGGCCGTCGCTCCGGTTCTGTCACCCGATCATGTCGGTAACTGTCGGTGAAACCAACCGGCTTGGCGACGTGCGGCCGAATCGGGCCACCGAACTTCCCCGGACCGCCGCGGGGGTGTGCTCCTGTTGATCATTCCGCGGGCCGGTTCCGGTGCACTCCGCCGGAGCGTGACCCACGCCACGCCCGGCACCCGTACGATGGGGCCGTGCTGGTCAAGTGGATTCGCTGCAATGTGGTCGACCGTCGCGGTTTCGAGCGGGGGCAGCGGAAGTGGGCGGGGCTGCTGGGGGAGCCGGGCTTCAGGGGGCAGGGTGGCGGCTGGAGCCGTGGCCGGCCGGAGGTGGCGCATGTCTTCGCGTTCTGGGAGAACCGGGTCTTCTACGACTCCTTCATGGCACGCGGGCACGACGCGCTGGCCGCCGCGCAGTCGGGTACCTGCAACGACATACAGGTCAAGCTGTTCGAGTACCGCTTCGACGTGAAGACCGGCTTCGAACCCGGTTTCACCGACGCGGACGTGCTCAGGGTGGCGCACAGCAGGGTGCACGAGGACCGGGTCGAGCACTTCGCGCTGATGCAGCAGCGGGTGTGGAATCCGGCGATGGCCGGATCGCCCGGGATGCTTCGGGGAGTGTTCGGAGAGGCGCCGGGCCATGAGTTCCTGGTCCTTTCCATGTGGCAGTCGAGCGCGGAACGCGGCAAGTACCGGGCGGGGAGCGTCGAACGGCTCTCGCAGCGGGCGCAGACCGAGGACGACGTCGCGGCACTCGCGGGTGACGTGGTGCAGCTCGAACCGTCATGGACGGTGTGAGCGGACGCGGCGCGGGTGTCGCGCCCGCGACATGCGACCGCCGCGATCCGGACAATTGCTCGAACGGCGGCGACTCGATCTAGGGTCGGTACATGGCAAGACCGAAACGCATTGTCCTCGTCCGGCACGGCGAGTCCGAGGGCAATGTCGATGACACCGTGTACGAGCGTGAGCCCGACCATGCGCTGAGGCTCACCGCGAACGGGCTGCGGCAGGCTCGCGAGACGGGGGTGCGGCTGCGCGAGCTCTTCGGCGACGAGCGGGTCAGCGTGTACGTCTCGCCCTACCGCCGTACGCACGAGACGTTCAGGTCCTTCGGCCTCGACCTCGAACGCGTGCGGGTGCGGGAGGAGCCCCGGCTGCGCGAGCAGGACTGGGGGAACTGGCAGGAACGGGAGGACGTCAAGCTGCAGAAGGCGTACCGGAATGCCTACGGGCACTTCTTCTACCGCCTCGCGCAGGGTGAGTCCGGGGCAGATGTGTACGACCGGGTGGGAGCTTTCCTGGAGAGCCTGCACCGGAGTTTCGAGGACCCGGACCACCCGCCGAACGTTCTGCTGGTCACGCACGGTCTGACCATGCGGCTGTTCTGCATGCGCTGGTTCCACTGGTCCGTGGCCGAATTCGAATCTCTCTCCAATCCGGGCAACGGGGAGTCCCGCACGCTCGTGCTCGGCAAGGACGGGCGCTACACACTTGACCGGCCGTTCGAGCGCTGGCGTACCCCTGAGCCGTACGGCATCACCGGATAGAGTGGAAGCGATGACCGAATCCGCTTCCGACCAGCGCTTCGACCGCGCCCTTGCCAGCCTGCGCGGCCTCTCCGTGGGAGACGCCCTGGGCTCCCAGTTCTTTGTGCCCGCCAACTATCCGCTGCTGAAGGACCGCTCCCTGCCCCCGGGACCGTGGCAGTGGACCGACGACACGGAAATGGCCTGTTCGGTCCTGTCCGTGCTCCGGGAGCACCACCGTATCGACCAGGACGCGCTCGCCCGCTCCTTCGCGGTGCACCACGATTTCGACCGGGGATACGGCCCTGCCGTCAACCGCCTGCTCAGGCTGGTCCGGGAGGGCGGGGACTGGCGGGAGCTGGCCTCCGCGCTGTTCAAGGGCCAGGGGTCGTGGGGCAACGGCTCCTCAATGCGCATCGCACCGCTCGGCGCCTGGTACGCGGACGACCCGGAGCAGGCCACGCACCAGGCCGAGATCTCCTCGTACCCGACCCACCAGCACCGGGAAGCCGTCGTGGGCGCGATGGCCGTGGCGGCGGCCGCCTCGCTCGCGGCGTCGCCCGGCGGACCGCCGAAGCCGGCGGACCTCCTCGACGGAGTCATCGCGCTCGTACCGCGCAGCGCGGTCGGTGCCGGCCTGCGCCGCGCCCGCGACATGCTCGACTACCGCGACGCCGGCACGGTCGCCGCGGTCCTCGGCAACGGCCGTCGTACCAGCGCGCACGACACCGTCCCGTTCGCACTCTGGTCCGCGGCCCGCAGCCTCGGCGATTTCGAGCAGGCCTTCTGGGTGACCGCGCAGGCGGGCGGAGACATCGACACGACCTGCGCGATCGTCGGCGGAGTGGTCGCGGCGGGCACGGCGGGAGCGCCACCGGCGGAGTGGACGGCCGAGACGGAGCGGCTTCCGGGCTGGCTCGCCCGCTGAAGGCTGTCCCGCCAGGGAACGGGGGACAGCCGCTTCGAAAGCGGCGCGCCGTACCCGAGTGTCACGGTACTGCCACAGAGCTTCCCTGTTCGGCCGACGCCGGTAACGGGGGGTTACTCTTTCGGCCACGCCGCCCTCGATGATCATTACGACGGGTGCGCACCGAATGAGACGCCGGGGGGCCGCGCGCTGCCCAGGGCTCGCGTGGGCGGACCTCGGTGGGGAGGGGTCCCATGTCCGATCACAGATCAGAGTCACCCCGGCCCGAGCACGCGCCGGGGCCTCCGGAGCCGGCGGATCCGCCCGGAGCGGCCGAGGCCCGGACACCCGAGCCGGCTCAGGCACAGATGTCCAAGCCCGTGCGGATGCCCGCGCAGTCCGGTACGCCGAACCCCGCCGTCCCGGACGAGCGCGACACCGTGCCGGAGCCTCCGAAGGTGCCGGCCTACACGCAGCAGCCGCCCGCTCCCGGGCCGCGCACCGCCAAGCGGACGCCCTCGGAACTCACACGGATCCGCCCCGCCGAGCCGGGGGTCATCCCCGCGGCCACGCTCTGGTCCGTCCTGGCCACCGCACTGCTCAGCGCCCTGCTGCTCGGTGACGGGATCGGCCCGAACCTGCTCGTCGTGGCGGTGCCCGCGGCACTCGCGGCGTACTTCGCCGCACGGGCGGCCGGTCGCCGGCTGCGCCCGTGGACCGCTGTCCGGGCGGTCGGCGGCCTCTCGCTCCTGGTCGTCCCGGCACTCCGTGACGCCGGCTGGCCGGTCTTCCTCGCCATCGTGTCAGCCGTGGCGGTGGGCTCACTCGCGCTGCACGGCAGCCGGGGCTGGCTCGGGATCTTCCTCGGCTCGCTGGGACTCCTGACGTCCGTCGCCGGATCGCTGGGCTGGGGCGCCCACGGCGTACGCGACCGGATGGCCGGCTCCCGGGGCCGCTGGGGCGTCGCGTTCCGCTCCACGGCCGCGGCGGTCGTGCTGCTCATCGTGTTCGGGGCGCTCTTCGCGAGCGCCGATGCCGCGTTCGCCGATGTGCTCGGCAGCCTGATTCCCGATGTGTCGCTCGGCGAGGGCCCGTGGCGGCTGTTCCTCGGCGCGATCGGGCTCGTGGGTGCGCTCGCCGCCGCGTACACCGCCGCCGCTCCGGTGCGCTGGGACGCGCTGACCGTGCCTCCCGGCCCGGCACGCGGGCGGCTGGAATGGGCGCTTCCGCTGATCGTCCTGAACCTGCTCTTCGCCGTCTTCCTCGCCATTCAGCTCACGGTGCTGCTCGGCGGGTACGGCAAGGTGATGGCCGAGACCGGTCTCAGCGACCAGTACGCCCAGTACGCCCGCGAGGGCTTCTGGCAACTGCTCTGGGCCACCCTGCTCACGCTGGGCGTCATCGCGCTCGCGCTGCGCTGGGCACCTCGCGGCGGACCACGCGACCGTACGCTCGTGCGGGCCGTGCTCGGCACGCTGTGTCTGCTGACCCTCGTCGTCGTCGCCTCCGCACTGCGGCGCATGGATCTGTACGTCGAGGCCTACGGTCTGACCCGGCTGCGTATCTCCGTGGCGGCGGTGGAGCTCTGGCTGGGTGTGGTCCTGGTGCTGATCATGGCGGCCGGGGTGTTCGGCGCCAAGCTGCTTCCGCGCGCCGTCGCGGCGAGCGCCGCCCTCGGGGTGCTGGCCTTCGGGCTGGTCTCGCCGGACGCCCTGATCGCGGAACAGAACGTCCACCGTTACCGCCAGGGCCACTCGATCGACATCCAGTACCTCCGTGGCCTCTCCGCCGACGCGGTACCGGCTCTGGACGCCTTGAGCGAGCCGCTGCGCTCCTGCGCGCTTCAGGAGATCCAGCGGTCGCTGAGGAGCTCGGACACGCCTTGGTACGCGACGAGTTGGGGCGAGGCGCGGGCCCGGGACATTCTCGGTGACTGGGATCCCGGTGCGCGGGTGCTGAGCTGTCAGGGCGTGGGGCCGGGCGATGAGGAGAGCGGCCGAGGCGGCGACGGGGGCGACTCGTACGATCCGTACGACCCCTACTGATCCGCACGATCCGTACGGCCCATACGCCTCTGCTGATCCAATTCGAGCCTGTCCGGCGGATCGACGCCGGACAGGCCCCGTGCTTCCTTCCGTCCATCCGGACGGCTGCGCGTTACGCGGCCGGCCCTCCCGCCGACGCCTTGCCGCTCAGCGCGTCCAGATCGCTCTTGCGCACACGGATCACCAGCGCCGCGGTCAGCAGGGCGAGGGCCGCCATGGCCACCGCCGCGATGAACGCGCTCGAGATGCCCTGGGCGAGCACCTCGTGCCCCCAGCTCCCCGGCAGCTCCCGACTCCTGGCGAACGCCGCCTTCTGTTCGGGCGTCGCCTTCGCCAGGAACTGCGGAACCTGCTTCTCCGCCTCGTTGCGGCTCGCCGTGCCGAAGACCGTGACCAGGATCGAGAGCCCCAGCGAACCGCCCACCTGCTGGCTCGCGTTGAGCAGGCTGGACGCCGCCCCCGCCTCGTGCTGGGCGACGCCGGAGACCGCGGTGAGGGTGAGCGTCACGAAGTTCAGCCCCATGCCGACGCCGAAGAGCAGCATCGGTCCCAGCACCCCCGACAGATAGGAGCTGTCGGGGGATATGAGCGTGAGCCAGCCGAGACCCGCACCGGTGAGCGCCGAGCCGGTGACCATGAAGGGCTTCGGTCCGAGCACCGGAAGGAGCCGCTGCGAGAGTCCGGCCCCGGTGGCGATCGCGACGGCTACGGGCAGGAACGCCAGACCCGATTCGATCGGACTGTAGGCCAGTACGTTCTGTACGAACAGCACGATGAAGAAGAACATGCCGAGCATGGCCGCGGACAGGCTGAGCATGATCACGTACGTTCCGGAGCGGTTGCGGTCGGCGAACATCCGCAGCGGGGTGATCGGCTCCCGGGCACGCATCTCGATGAGGACGAACGAGGCGAGCAGCACGACTGCGGCGCCGAACGAACTCAGCGTGAGTGAGTCGCTCCAGCCCTCCTCGGACGCCCGGATGAACCCGTAAACGAGCGAGGCCATGCCGAGGGTCGAGGTCAGGGCACCCGATATGTCGAAACGGCCCGGATGCCTCTTCGACTCGTCGATGTACAGCGGAGCGAGCACGGCGATCAGCACACCGATCGGCACGTTGACGAAGAAGACCCAGCGCCAGTCCAGCCATTCGGTGAGCATTCCGCCCGCCAGCAGGCCGATCGCGCCGCCACCCGCCGATACGGCGGCGAAGACACCGAAGGCGCGGTTGCGCTCCGGGCCCTCCGGGAATGTGGTGGTGATGAGGGCGAGTGAGGTCGGTGAGGCGATCGCGCCGCCGATGCCCTGGAGGGCGCGGGCCGCGAGCAACTGCCAGGGTTCCTGGGCGAATCCGCCGAGCAGCGAGGCCAGGGTGAAGATCAGGATTCCGGCCATGAAGACCCGGCGGCGGCCGAGGATGTCCCCGGCCCGGCCACCGAGCAGCAGAAGCCCGCCGAAGGTGAGCGTATAGGCACTGAGGACCCAGGAGAGATCGGTGGTCGAGAAACTCAGGGCGTTCTGGATGTGCGGGAGCGCGATGTTGACGATCGTGGCATCGAGCACAACCATCAACTGGCAGGCGGCGATGACGGTCAGGGCGATGCCCGGGCGGCCTTGCCGGCGTGCTCCGCCCGGTGCGCTCAGAGCTTCTAACTGAGAGGTTGTCACTATGGGTCCCCCACAAGTGAATTAGTGAACGGATCCGTTCACTGTTCCGGCAACGGTAGTGAATCCCCTTCAGTGAACGCAAGCGTTCACTGAATCCGCTGTTGCACGGTCATGCCCGGAGCCGCCGCCCCGGCCGGGACTGCTCGGTCCCGTCCGGTCCCATGCGCCGCCCTGTTCCGCTGTCCCTGCCCGGGTCCGAGTGCCGGCCGGGCCGGTGCGGGTGCGGCGAACCCGTTTCGATGGAGAGAAGCTCATGGTTACTTCGCGATCGGCAGCCGCCGCCCGGCCGCCGGTGGAGTCCCTTCGCCGCCGAGGCCCCGTGCTGGAGCGCGCGATCCTCGAAGCCGCACTGGAGCGGCTGAGTACGGTCGGCTGGAACGGGCTCACGATGGAGGGGGTCGCCGCGGGCGCCCAGACCGGGAAGGCGGCGATCTACCGGCGATGGTCCTCCAAGGAGGATCTGGTCGTGGACGCGTTGCGCTGTGCGCTGCCGGCGATCGGCGATGCGCCCGACTCGGGCAACATCCGTGACGATCTCTATCAGCTGTGCCGGATCCTGCGTGACGGCATGCTCTCCAAGTCCGGCACCGCGCTGCGGTCGGTCCTTCACGAATGTGATGCGAGCGCGGCTGAGCGGTTCCAGTCGGTGATCCTCAACGGCGTGATCGCGCCGACGACCGATCTCATCAGGGAAGTGGTGCGCCGTGGTGTCGACCGGGGCGAGGTCCGTCCCGATGCGCTGCGCGGGCTGGCCTTCGACGTGATCCCCGCGATGATGATGTATCGCAGCAAGGTGTGCGGCAGCGAATGGAGCGACGGCGACATCGCCGAGCTGATCGATCAGGTCGCGATGCCGTTCTTCCGCTCCGGCGCCCGCTGACCGCCCTGCCGGACGCCGCTCGGTGCTCCTCCCGGCGGCGGCGTCGTGATCCGTCCCGGGGTGCGGCACCGGACTGTGGAGGCCGGCACGCGCCCCGGGGTGTTCTCGGCGGCCGCATCGGCGTACGCTTGCTGGCGCCATGCCGTATGAACCACCCACGCACACCGTCGAGCGCTCACTGCGCGCCACCACCGGTGCCAGGACCGTCGCCGGTGTCGACGAGGTCGGGCGCGGGGCGTGGGCGGGTCCGGTCACCGTGTGTGCCGCCGTCACCGGTCTCCGTAAGCCGCCCGCCGGACTCACCGACTCCAAGCTGATCAGCCCCAAGCGCCGCGCCGAACTCGCGCCGCTCCTGGAGCGGTGGGTCACCGCGTACGGTCTCGGTGACGCCTCGCCGCAGGAGATCGACGAGCTCGGGATGACCGCCGCCCTCCGGCTCGCGGCCGTCCGTGCCCTGGAGGCGCTTCCGGTCCGTCCGGACGCGGTGATCCTCGACGGCAAGCATGACTACCTGGGCCGGCCCTGGCAGGTCCGTACCGTCATCAAGGGCGACCAGTCCTGCGTCGCGGTCGCGGCGGCCTCGGTGATCGCGAAGGTCCGCAGGGACACGGTGATGGCCGAACTCGGCGCGGAATCGGGTGAGTACGAGGACTTCGCGTTCGGCGCCAACGCCGGTTATCCGTCCCCCGTGCACAGGGCCGCACTGGAGGAGCGGGGCCCCACGGCCCACCACCGCCTCTCGTGGTCCTACCTCGACGCGCTGCCCAGGTGGCAGCACCTCAAGAAGGTCCGCTTCTCCGCCGAGGCGGCCGCACTGGAAAGCGGGGGCCAGCTCGGCTTCGACTTCTGATCGCACACACGTACCCACCCGCTGATGTCTTGTGCGTCGGCGTTTGATAGACAATCACCCATGCCTCTCATCCCCGAGGAGCCTCAGATTCACGAGAGCGCCCAGGGTCCCCGCGTCACTCCGGCCACCGGCCGTACCGCGTCGACCCCTCGTCCCGTACCCGGTCCGCGTACAGCGGCCATGCCGCGCCCCGGTCGTCCGGGTCCCGGCCCCGCGAGGCCAGCGCCCCCGGCGCAGCGCCCGCACCCCACCTCCGGCCGGCCCCAGGCCGCTCCGCCGGAGAATCGTTCCTCGCCGCAGCTCCAGCTGATCCCCGCCTCGGCCGACGGTGCGCTCGCCGCCGCCGACGAGGCGGTGGACCTGCTGCTCGACTCCGGTCGGGCACCCGGCGACATCCTGGTGCTCACCACGGGCGAGCAGCACCCGTGGGCGACGCACGAGCTGTCCTTCGGCGAGGACGCCTACTGGGCCCAACACGAAGCCGGCGACGACGTGTTCTTCGCCGGAGCCGCAGCCGCGGACCGGGTGAAGCCCCGGCCGGTGGTGATCATCGCGGTCAACGCTGCCGTGGATGACGCCGCCACCCGTGCGCTGTCCACCGCGCAGCGGAACGCCGGAGCCCTGCTGATCGTCTGCGGTGACCCGCAGCCGGTCAACGCGGCGCTCGGCGCGGGCGTCTGACCCCGGCGCGAGCCGGTCTGTGGTGACCCGGCTGCCCCGAGGGGCGGCCGGGCCCACGACCGGGGTCAGCGCGCCGCGCTGCGGTGCAGAGCCTGGGCCGCCCCGCCGCCGGAACGCGACGGCGCCGGATCCCGGGCCGGCGCGGTGTCGGAGAGAGTGGCCGGCTGCGAGGTGGAGCTGGGGCGACGGCCACCCCGGCCCTCGCCCAGCACCTGCCAGCCGCCGCGGGTCAGCGTGATGTACGCGCCGCACCTCAGACCGTGCAGGGTGCAGGCATCCCGCAGCCCCCACATCCATGCCCCGTCCTCCTCCGTCCAGCGCTCGTCCCCCTCGCGGCAGTAGAGAAGCACCGCGGTACGGACGGGTGTGCGGCGGCGGAGATCGTGCGGGATGACCCGGCGCAGATGCGCCAGCAGTGAGTTACGCAATTCCCAGCCGTCCGCCGTCACCGAGCGGCGGGCGAACGAGGCGCTGGCCGTCAGGCGTTCCTCGTGATCGAGCACGGCGACGACGGCGGTCGCCGGAGTCGGCCGGTGTCTGGCGTGCAGGCCGCTGACGACCTCGCGCGGGTTGCGCAGCAGCGGTATGCCCGCCGCGGCCCACTCGGCCGGTTCGAGTATCCGGGCAAGGCGGTTGGCGGAGTCGGCGGCTGCCGACAGCGAAGTGGCTGCGGACGGAGCGAATCCGAAGGTCACGGTCCTCCCTTCGCATACACGCCCACGATGCGGGCAGGGTCGGGTGAGGGCGCGCCGCGGCACAGCCCTTCCGGGCCGCGAAAGAAACCGTGCGGGGAGCGAGCCCAATTCTTCCTGGCGTATCGGCGGGCGGCAACGAGCAATTGGCGCAGCTGACGGTAATCAGCTGGAATGACACGCATATCCCTGCCCAATCGAGCCCCGGATGACGCCACCCGTCCCGCCCGAACAGCGAGGACCAGCGGAAACACGGCGTCCGCTCCGGCTCGTCACAGCTCCGGCCCGTGACAGCCGCCCCGTCGCGGCTCAGGCCTGTGAGACCCGGCGGCCGCACATCGCGGCACCTGCGCGTGCGCGGCTGGTGAGTTGGTTGTCACGCGGGGTGAAGTGGTCGATTGTCCGTGCCATCGGGTTGCATGGGGGGCATGGACAACCTGGAGCTCCGCACTGAAGCCGATGCCATCCTCGCTGAGCTCGTCGGCGACCCCGGGGGGTCGGCACGGCTGCGCGAGGATCAGTGGCAGGCGGTGGCGGCTCTGGTGGAGGAGCATCGTCGTGCGCTGGTCGTGCAGCGGACCGGGTGGGGCAAGTCGGCCGTGTATTTCGTGGCCACCGCTCTGTTGCGGCGGCGTGGCGCGGGCCCCACGGTGATCATTTCGCCGCTGCTGGCGCTGATGCGCAACCAGGTCGAGTCGGCGGCGCGGGCCGGTATCCAGGCGCGCACCATCAACTCGGCCAACCCGGAGGAGTGGGAAACGATCTACGGGGAAGTGGAGCGCGGCGAGACCGACGTTCTCCTTGTGAGCCCGGAACGCCTTAATTCTGTTGATTTCCGCGATCAGGTCTTGCCGAAGCTCGCGGCCACGACCGGTCTGCTGGTGGTCGACGAGGCGCACTGCATTTCCGACTGGGGGCACGACTTCCGGCCCGACTACCGTCGGCTGCGCACCATGCTCGCCGAGCTGCCGGCGGGGGTACCGGTGCTCGCCACGACGGCGACCGCGAACGCCCGGGTGACAGCGGATGTGGCGGAGCAGTTGGGCACGGGGAGCGGGGACGCCCTTGTTCTGCGGGGGCCGCTGGACCGGGAGAGCCTTCGGCTGGGCGTGCTGGAGCTGCCGGACGCCGCGCACCGGCTGGCATGGCTGGGGGAGCGGCTGGGGGATCTGCAGGGTTCGGGGATCATTTACACGCTGACCGTGGCGGCGGCGGAAGAAGTGGCGGCATTCCTGCGTCAGTGCGGGTACCCGGTGGCCTCCTACACGGGGAAGACGGAGAACGCCGACCGGCTGCAGGCCGAGGAGGACCTGCTGGCGAACCGGGTGAAGGCGCTGGTGGCGACCTCCGCCCTGGGGATGGGGTTCGACAAGCCGGACCTGGGATTCGTGGTGCACCTGGGGTCGCCCTCCTCCCCGATCGCCTACTACCAGCAGGTCGGGCGTGCGGGGCGCGGCGTGGACCATGCCGATGTGCTGCTGCTTCCGGGCCGGGAGGACGAGGCGATCTGGGCGTACTTCGCCTCGGTGGGCTTCCCGCCCGAGGAGCAGGTGCGACGCACCCTCGACGTTCTTGAGCACGCCGGCCGGCCGCTGTCGCTGCCGGCGCTGGAGCCGCTGGTGGAGCTTCGGCGCTCACGGCTGGAGTCGATGCTGAAGGTCCTGGACGTGGACGGGGCGGTCAAGCGGGTGAAGGGCGGCTGGACGGCCACCGGGCAGCCGTGGACCTACGACGCGGAGCGTTACGCGTGGGTGGCGCGCCAGCGGAAGGCCGAGCAGCAGGCCATGCGGGACTACGTGGCGACCACGGGGTGCCGGATGGAGTTCCTGCAGCGGCAGCTCGACGACGAGAAGGCCGCCCCCTGCGGTCGCTGCGACATCTGCGCAGGGCCCTGGCTCGACACCGCCGTCTCACCCGGCGCTCTTGCCGGAGCGGCCGGCGAGCTGGACCGCCCGGGGGTCGAGGTGGAGCCGCGCCGCATGTGGCCCACGGGCATGGCGGCGGTCGGAGTCGACCTCAAGGGCCGTATCCCCGTGGGCCAGCAGGCGGCCATGGGGCGTGCCCTCGGCAGGTTGTCGGACATCGGCTGGGGCAACCGACTGCGCCCCCTGCTGTCGGAGCAGGCACCGGACGGGCCGGTCCCGGAGGATGTGCTGGCCGCCGTCGTGACGGTGGTGGCCGACTGGGCCCGTTCACCGGGCGGCTGGGCCAGTGGTGCCCCTGACGCGGTGGCGCGGCCGGTCGGTGTCGTCGCCATGCCCTCCCGCACCCGCCCGCAACTGGTCTCCTCCGTGGCGGAGGGTCTGGCACGCGTCGGCAGGCTCCCGCTGCTGGGCAGCCTGGCCTACACCCCGCAGGCCGACGAGTACGCGGGCCACCGCAGCAACTCCGCCCAGCGGCTCAGGGCCCTGGCAGCCTCGTTCACCGTGCCCGACGAACTCGCGGCTGCCCTGGCCGGCACCCCCGGTCCGGTCCTGCTCGTCGACGACTACACCGACTCCGGGTGGACCCTGGCCGTCGGCGCACGCCTCCTCCGCCAGGGCGGGGCCGGCCAGGTGCTCCCACTCGTTCTCGCACAGGCCGGATAGACGGAGCCGGCGCGGACCGACTCGAAGGGTCGGCCCGCCAGATCGACTCAAGCGTCGGCTCGACAGATCGACTCAAGGGTCGGCTCGACGGGGTGATTCGGCAGGCCGACCCCCTGTGGATAAGTTATCCACAGGGGGTCGCGGATTCTCGCCCGGCACGAGACGGTCATGCCATGAACAAGCACCACGAATCCACCGGCCCGTCCGACGAACAGCAGATCATCCTGCGAGGCCCGGCCGAGCTGGCCGATGCCCTCCCGTATCTCATGGGGTTCCATCCGAGCGACAGCGTGGTCATGGTTGCCCTGCACGGTGGCCGGGGCCGCTTCGGCGGGCGGCTCAGGCTCGGCATCCCGCAGTCCGCCCAGGAGTGGCCGTCGGTTGCCGAGCAGCTCGCGGAGTGCCTGATCAAGGGGAGCGAGCGGCGCGGCGGCCGGCCCGACGCGATCGTCGTCTTCCTCTGCCAGGATCCGGCCGACGGAGAGACCGGCGGCCAGGTCATGGAGCGTCTGCGGCCCTTCGCCCAGCGTCTGCGCACCGCCTGCGGCGCACTGGACGTGCCCGTGCTCGAAGCGCTCTGCCTCTCCGGCAACCGCTACTGGTCCTATTGCTGCCCCGACGCCCGGTGCTGCCCGCTCGACGGCAATCCGCTGGCCGTGCCCGGCACCTCGGTGATGGCGGCGGCAGCGGCCTACGCGGGCATTCAAGTACGGGGATCGCTGCGTGAGATGGAGGCGAGGCTGGCACCCCTGACAGCCACGGCGGGTACGGAGCAGCAGCAGGCGCTCGATTCCGCGGGGGCCGCGCTGCTGCCGAAGCTCCTCGACGAGGAGGGTCGCAGGGAGGTCGGCGGCTCGACGGTGAAGCTCGCCCGACGGCTCATGAAGCGCCTCGGGGAGGCGCCGGCGGCGATGCCCTCGCTCGCCGACCTCAACGATGACCGGCTGATCAGTCACGAGGAGGCCGCCGCGGTGATTCTCGGCCTTCAGGACCGGGAGACCCGCGACAGGGTCGCGGAATGGATGGAAGGGCCCGAGGCGGAGTCCGCGCTGAGGCTGTGGCGGGCGCTGGCGCGCCGTTGTGTCGCGCCGTACGAGGAGCACGCGGCGGCCCCGCTCACGCTGGCGGGCTGGGTCGCGTGGTCCACCGGGGACGAACCGGCCGCACGGGTCGCGCTGGGCCTCGCCCTGCGGCTGGATCCCGGCTACACCTTCGCGCAGCTCCTGCACGAGGCGTGCAACCAGGGCCTCGACCCGGAGACGCTGCGCCGCTGCCTGCGCGGTGAGCGGACCACGCGTACGGTGCGGCGCGGCCGGCGTACGGGCGGGGTCGAAGGGGCCCCTTCCGTACGTGCGCGTGCTGCCGGGCGGCGCGGGACGCAGCCGCGGGCCGCCGGACCCGGAACGGCGACCGGAAGGCGCCGCGCCGGACAGCCGCGGACCCACGGCCGCCGGGGGACCAGGGCCCGCCGGTGACGGAGGGCGCGGCAGTGGAACGTGGCCGGGGCGGTCCCGGCCGGTCCGGGGGCGGGCGGTGCAGGGACGGACGAAGAGCGCGACGAAGCGCGTGTTTATCGTCAGGCAGACGACTATGATCACGACATGCCGCCCTACGACCCGTCGACCTTCCCGCCCTTCGCTGTCACCGTCGACCTGGTCGTGCTCACGGTGCGCCGTCATGCGCTCTGCGCGCTGGTGGTGCGCCGAGGTGAGTCGCCCTTCCAGGGCAGGTGGGCGCTGCCCGGCGGCTTCGTCAGAGCCGATGAGGATCTCGGTGCCGCCGCGGCGCGTGAGCTCGTCGAGGAGACGGGGCTGTCCGCGCACGACCCGGCGGTCCCGGCCGTCGGGAACGGCGCCCATCTCGAACAGCTCGCCACCTACGGGGACCCCGGGCGTGATCCGCGGATGAGGGTCGTCAGCGTCGCCCACCTCGCGCTGGCCCCTGATCTGCCCGCTCCCCGGGCGGGCGGGGACGCGAACAGCGCGCGCTGGGCACCTGTCGAGGACGTGCTCGGACCGGAGGGCGGGTACGGCCGTGACGGCGAACACCGGGCGCCGTTGGCCTTCGATCACGCGCAGATCCTGGCCGACGGGGTGGAGCGGGCCCGCTCCAAGATCGAGTACTCCTCGCTGGCCACGGCCTTCTGCCCGCCGGCGTTCACGGTCGGGGAGCTGCGCAGGGTGTACGAAGCGGTGTGGGGCGTGGTGCTCGACCCGAGGAATTTCCACCGCAAGGTGACAGGTACTCCCGGCTTCCTGGTGCCCTCCGGCGGCACGACCACCAGACAGGGCGGCCGTCCCGCCCAGCTCTTCCGGCCGGGCGCGGCCACCGTGCTCAACCCGCCGATGCTCAGGCCCGAGGTCTGAGCCTGCTTCGGCGGTAGCGCGGTGCACCGGCTAGGTGTCCGTATCCGGTGAGTGCCCGTCCACGGGATACGTACCCGTACACCGGATGCGTGCCCGGGTGCCGGATGCGGCAGCCGTCGCGGTCCTGCGCGGGTGAGGCCGGAACGCCACAGGTACAGTGCTGCGCGAAAAGTCGCATATGTCGGGTTATCTTGCTGCGGTACCCACTGCCGTCGAGCGGTCTCACCTCCTGCGAGAGAAGCGATGCTCCAGGCCATCGGACTCACCAGCACCCGCCGCCGCGGACTTCGGCCCGCCGTGGACGACCTCACGTTCGAAGCCGCCTCCGGCTGCGTCACCGCACTTGTGGGCGCGCCGGGCTCCGGTAAGACCGCAGCCCTGCGGCTGATGCTCGAACTCGAGCCGGGCCGGGGGATCACCTACTTCCGGGGCAGAGCGCTGCACCGCGTCGCACACCCCGCCCGCGAAGTGGGAGTGCTGCTCGGGGACGTGCCGGGCCACCCGGTCCGCACCGCCCGCGGACAGCTCCGCATGCTCTGTGCCGCGGCGGGCGTACCGGCGTCCAGAGCCGACGAACTGCTCGACACCGTAGGCCTCGCCGGGCTCGGCGATCAGCGC
Organism: Streptomyces sp. NPDC050423; assembly: GCF_040655445.1. NCBI lineage: Bacteria > Bacillati > Actinomycetota > Actinomycetes > Kitasatosporales > Streptomycetaceae > Streptomyces > Streptomyces sp. NPDC050423. The sequence goes on along the minus strand of NZ_JBFAJY010000017.1, from coordinate 59,071 downwards.
ATCGGCTCGCTCTCCCACGGCATGGACCGCAGGCTGGCCCTCGCCTCCGCGCTGCTCGGCGACCCGCACGCGCTCATCCTCGACGACCCCACGGAAGGACTCGCCGCGCCGGAGGCCGACTGGCTGCACGGGGTGCTGCGGTCCCACGCCGCCCGGGGCGGCGTCGTGCTGTACACCACCAGCGATCCCAAGGAGGCCGCACGGTCGGCGGGGCACGTGGTGTCCATCGACGGCGGACGGCTGGTCGCGGACCAGGGCGTCGCCGACTTCGCCCGCACCAGGCTCCGCCCCCGCGTCGCGGTCCGTACCCCGCACGCCGCCCGCCTTGCCGCGGTCGTCAGCCGCGAGGCGCGGGCGGCCCGGCGCTCCGTCGAGGTTGTCACCGAGGCGAGCCGCAGCCGCCTCTCCGTCTACGGCAGCACCTGTGCGGAGATCGGCGACACGGCATTCCGGCACGGGCTTCCCGTTCACCAGCTCGCCGACGAGGTCGGCGACACCGGCCCGGTCGTCGACCACACGGTTCCCGGTGGTGTCACCCCCGCGCCCGGTGCCGACGGGACAGGCGGCGACGGGGCCGATGGCCGCGTGACCGAGGCCGACGAGGCCGGCGGCAAGGGGGCAGGGGCTGTGGCCGCACCGCAGCCGGCCGTGCGCACCGCCGGGGCCGAGCTTCCGCCGCCGATCAGGCGGCGGCCCGCCCGCGGTCCGCTGCGTCCGGTGCGTTACGAACTGCGCCGCCTCTTCGGGGTCAGGACCACGACCCTGATCATGGCCGTCGGCCTGGTCGCCTCGGCCGGCATCTCCGTCCTGCTCGCCCGCGACGGCCGTACGCCGCTGCCGAACGTGCTTGCCGCCTGGCCGTCCCTGCTCCCGCTGCCGCCGGCCGCGCTCTGTGCCGGGCTGCTCGGGGCGCTCTCCTTCGGAGACGAGTTCCGCTACCCCGCGCTCGCCGCCGGCCGCGGCACCGTACCCCGCCGCCTCGGACTTCTCCTTGCCAAGCTGGCGGTGTCCGCGGGCGTCGCCCTGCTGCTCGCCCTGCTTGTCGTACTGGCCTCCGCGGCTTCCCTTCGCCTCGTCTACGGCGGTGACTTGATCAGGATTCCGCCGAATGTGATGTCGCTGGCCGTGAGTTGGTCGGGCCTGACCGTCGGCTGCGCCTGGGCCGGACTGCTGGCCGCCGGGGTGTTCCGGGTGACGGCGGCGGGTGTGGCCGCGGTGCTCGCCGTTCCGGTGCTGATGGTTCCGCTCGTCCAGCGGATGCCGAAGGCTCCGACCGCCCGTTCGATGGCCGGACTTCCGGGCCGGCTGTGGGAGCTGGCCTGGCCGCGGTGGCCGCACGAGACGGACCGGTGGGCGCTGGCCGCGATGCGGGTCGTGGCGCACCCCGTGGGGACCGCATTGACCCTGTCGTTGTCGGTCCTCATCTGCGCGTATCTGTTCACCAGCCTTCGCGGGAGGGTGCGTTGGTGATCACAGGACGGCGCCGGAACGTCAAAAATCCCACAACTCCATTGAGAATGCCTGGTTCGCACCAATAAGGCGTCAATTGGGAAGCAGGTGCCGATCACCCTTTCGTGTGCTTTTCACCAAAGACCTCAAGGGGCGGCTGAGCCGCGCCGACAAAGGATGCGTGAGTACCCTTGCGCACACCATGATGACCGCCGCCCGCGCTGCCGACTCCGGCCTCGCCGGCTCGGGCGAACTCGACCGTTACCCCTACGCGGAGGCGCCGGCCGGCGAGCGTGCCGCCACTCGTTCCTGGGGCGGTCCCGACAACGAGCTCGGCAGGGTGGGCCGACGGGGATCGGCCAGTCGTGGCCGAGGCCTGCACGGCCAACTTGTCCAGCAGCTCGGACAGATGATCGTTTCCGGGGACCTGGGTGCTGACCGCCCCCTGGTGCCGGAGGAGATCGGCCAGCGTTTCGAGGTCTCGCGCACCGTCGTGCGGGAGTCGCTGCGCGTGCTGGAGGCGAAGGGGCTGGTCAGCGCCCGGCCCAATGTGGGTACCCGGGTCAGGCCCGTCAGTGACTGGAATCTGCTCGATCCCGACATCATCGAATGGCGCGCCTTCGGCCCGCAGCGCGATGACCAGCGTCGCGAGCTGAGTGAGCTCCGGTGGACCATCGAGCCGCTCGCCGCCAGCCTTGCCGCGGGCCACGGCCGTGAGGATCTTCAGCAGCGCCTCGCCGACATGGTCGAGATCATGGGGCACGCGCTCGGGCAAGGTGACGTGATCACCTGCGCTCGGGCCGACGCGGAGTTTCACGCCCTGCTCATCCAGGCCGCGGGCAACCGCATGCTGGAGCACCTCTCCGGCATCGTTTCCGCCGCCCTGCATGTCTCGGGTGGCCCGGTGACCGGTTGCGACCGCCCCAATGAGGCATCGCTCGGCCACCACGCGCGGATCGTCGACGCCCTGGCGTCCGGCGACTCCGCAGGCGCCGAGGCGGCCATGCGCCAGCTGCTCGCGATCCCTCTAGAGGTGGAGCGGGTGGTGCCGGCGCCGCGCGAGCACTGAGCGCGCGGCACGGTCAGGGCGTACGAGCCAGGTGTCGCCGGACCCTCGTGGTCCGGCGGCACAATTGTGGGGGGATGTAGCCCCTGGTCGCGTTCGTCGGAAATGGGGTGTGACTCGGGCCACGCGGATTGGGCGTAACACTCCTCGAAACAGCGCGATGACTTAAGAGGTGACCGCCGCGGAAGGAATACAGCAGCCGATCAGTGCGCTGTGCAGTTCTGAGGCATAGCCCGCGCCGTCGGCACACTCCCAGCCGACGGTCGTCGGTTCAGCCCTCTCCGGGCCGGGCCGGAAGCCGTTTCCATCGTTCCGAGAGGTTGTTCGTGTCGGCCAGCACATCCCGTACGCTCCCGCCGGAGATCGCCGAGTCCGAATCTGTGATGGCGCTCATCGAGCGGGGAAAGGCTGATGGGCAGATCGCCGGCGATGACGTGCGTCGGGCCTTCGAGGCTGACCAGATTCCGCCAACCCAGTGGAAGAACGTTCTGCGCAGCCTCAACCAGATCCTCGAGGAAGAGGGTGTGACGCTGATGGTCAGTGCCGCGGAGCCGTCCAAGCGCGCCCGCAAGAGTGTCGCAGCGAAGAGCCCGGTCAAGCGCACCGCCACCAAGACTGTCGCGGCCAAGACGACCGTGACGCGTACCGTCGCGGCCACCGCCGCCCCGTCGGCCGAGACCGTGGACGTGGTGGCCGATGACGCCACCGCGGCCGCCCCTGCGAAGAAGGCGGCAGCCAAGAAGACGGCTGCCAAGAAGACCGCCGTGAAGAAGACGGCGGCCAAGAAGACCGCGACGAAGAAGGCCGGCAAGCAGGACGACGAAGCCCTTGACGGCGACGACGCGGCCGAGGATGTCAAGGCCGGCAAGGGTGAGGAAGAGGAGGGCGAGGGCGAGAACAAGGGCTTCGTCCTCTCCGACGACGACGAGGACGACGCACCTGCGCAGCAGGTCGCCGTCGCCGGCGCCACGGCCGACCCGGTCAAGGACTACCTGAAGCAGATCGGCAAGGTCCCGCTCCTCAATGCCGAGCAGGAGGTCGAGCTCGCCAAGCGCATTGAGGCGGGTCTGTTCGCCGAGGACAAGCTGGCGAACTCCGACAAGCTCGCGCCGAAGCTCAAGCGCGAGCTGGAGATCATCGCCGAGGACGGCCGCCGCGCCAAGAACCACCTGCTGGAGGCCAACCTCCGTCTCGTGGTCTCGCTGGCCAAGCGCTACACCGGCCGCGGCATGCTCTTCCTGGACCTGATCCAGGAGGGCAACCTCGGTCTGATCCGCGCGGTCGAGAAGTTCGACTACACCAAGGGCTACAAGTTCTCCACGTACGCCACCTGGTGGATCCGTCAGGCGATCACCCGCGCCATGGCGGACCAGGCCCGCACCATCCGTATCCCGGTGCACATGGTCGAGGTCATCAACAAGCTCGCGCGGGTGCAGCGCCAGATGCTCCAGGACCTGGGCCGCGAGCCCACCCCGGAGGAGCTGGCCAAGGAACTCGACATGACCCCTGAGAAGGTCATCGAGGTCCAGAAGTACGGCCGCGAGCCGATCTCCCTGCACACCCCGCTGGGTGAGGACGGGGACAGCGAGTTCGGTGACCTGATCGAGGACTCCGAGGCGGTCGTCCCGGCCGACGCGGTCAGCTTCACGCTCCTCCAGGAGCAGCTGCACTCGGTGCTCGACACCCTCTCCGAGCGTGAGGCCGGCGTGGTCTCCATGCGCTTCGGTCTCACCGACGGACAGCCGAAGACGCTGGACGAGATCGGCAAGGTCTACGGCGTGACGCGTGAGCGCATCCGTCAGATCGAGTCCAAGACCATGTCGAAGCTGCGCCACCCGTCGCGTTCGCAGGTGCTGCGCGACTACCTCGACTAGGTCGCAGGAGTACACGGAACGAGGGCCCACGTCCCAGGGGGATGCGGGCCCTCGTTCCGTGCTTGGGGTGCGGATCGACGTCGGCGGAATGACTCTGGGTAGGCATCGTCCATCGCAGAGTCAGGAGTACGCGTATGTCCCGTACCGTCGTCCGCGCCATGACCCGGGCGCTCGCCCTCACTGCCGCCGCGGCCGTGATACCGCTCGGATTCCCCGCCCCGGCCGTCGCGGACAGCATCGTCATCGGGGGTCAGCCCGCTCACGTCAAGGACAGCCCGTGGGTGGTGGCTCTCTCCAGCCGTGACCGGTTCGGAGATGCCCGCGCCGGCCAGTTCTGCGGCGCCGTGGCGGTGGGGCCGAAGAAAGTGCTGACGGCCGCGCACTGCCTCAGCAGGGAGGCGCTCGGTGTCGATGTCGGCCAGGTGCGCGATCTGCGGATCATCTCCGGCCGGGACGAGCTGAACGGCTCCGGCGGCAAGGAGATCGCGGTGAGCGGGACCTGGGTCAACCCCGGGTTCGACACCAGCACCAACAGCGGCGACGTCGCGGTGCTGACCCTCGCCGAGGCGTTGCCGGAGCAGAGCGTGATCCCGATGGCCGAAGCCGGTGACGCCGGGTACCAGCCGGGTACTCCCGCTGTCGTCTACGGGTGGGGGGACACCACGGGCAACGGCGACTACGCGTCGTCACTCCGGTCCGCGAAAGTGAGCATTCTGCCGGACAGCTCGTGCGAGCAGGCCTACCCGGGCGGCAGGAACGGCACGTACAAGGCCTCTGCGATGCTCTGTGCGGGCGAACCGCAGGGCGGGTACGACGCATGCCAGGGTGACAGCGGAGGGCCCCTGGTGGCCCATGGGCGGCTTGTGGGGCTGGTGTCCTGGGGGAGCGGCTGCGGTCGCGCCGGGAGCCCCGGGGTCTATACGCGGATTTCCGCCGCCATCGGGTGGATGGCTGACGCCGGCTGACCGATACCGGCTCCGGGCACGAGAACGGGCGGCCCCCCTTGCGGAGGGAGCCGCCCGTCGGCCGGTCCGGGACCGGACCCTGGCTCGTCGTGGATGCGAGGTGTCAGTGTTGTTCCTCTTCGGCGGCTTGGGCCTGCACGGCCGTCAGTCGGTCCGTCTCATCCTGTATTTCCGCGGCGATCTTCTTGAGTTCCGGCTCGAACTTGCGACCGTGGTGGGCGCAGAAGAGCAGTTCACCGCCACTGATCAGGACGACGCGCAGGTATGCCTGGGCGCCGCAACGGTCACAGCGGTCTGCTGCGGTCAGCGGGCTCGCGGGGGTCAGAACAGTAGTCACGTCGCCTCTTCTCTAGCTCGACGAGCTGTCGTACCAGGGTCAACATCCAACCAGCCCGAAAACGTTCCCGCTCGTGGCTTTTCTTCGAAACTTCTTCTCGAGATGGCTGTCTGTTGCCGGTTCGCGGCGAATGTGCCGTATTGCGTGGCGCTACGGTTTCGCGTTGCTTGTCTTGGTCGGTCCGTCCGGCCGGCTGGCTTGCCGGCTTGTTCATGAGGACGTGCCCGGAGCCTAAATGGTTCATGCGTGGAAGGGAACGTGATGTGCACGTCACTCCGACAAGGGATCGAACGTGCATGCGAGGCTGGACTAGTGTGAGCGTTCTCCGAGGGTGGCGTTACACCCGCTCCACCAGGCCTCGGTACCCTCTCAGCGGCAACCGAAGCCGAGCCCGTTACCCACTGGGCCCCAAATGAAATTCAGCGAGGAGCGAACCGCGTGACCGCCGATACGTCCGTGCCGTCCACTGCGCTGCTGACCGGAGCAGACCGAGACGGTTCCAACTACACCGCGCGGCATCTGCTCGTACTCGAGGGGCTCGAAGCGGTTCGCAAGCGCCCCGGGATGTACATCGGGTCCACCGACAGCCGCGGCCTCTTGCACTGCCTCTGGGAGATCATCGACAACTCCGTCGACGAGGCTCTCGGTGGGTACTGCGATCACATCGAGGTCATCCTCCACGACGACAACTCCGTCGAGGTCCGCGACAACGGCCGGGGCATCCCCGTCGACGTGGAGCCCAAGACCGGTCTGTCCGGCGTCGAGGTCGTGATGACCAAGCTCCATGCCGGAGGCAAGTTCGGCGGTGGCTCGTACGCCGCCTCCGGCGGTCTCCACGGCGTGGGCGCCTCCGTGGTCAACGCACTCTCCGCCCGGCTCGACGTGGAGGTCGACCGCAACGGCGTGACCCACGCGATCAGCTTCCGGCGCGGGGTTCCCGGCATGTTCACCGAACAGGGACCGGACAGCCCCTTCGACCCGGCCAACGGGCTCCTCAGGGGCAAGCGGGTCCCGAAGGCGCGAACCGGTACCAGGGTCCGGTACTGGGCCGACCGGCAGATCTTCCTCAAGGACGCCAAGCTCAATCTGGACACGCTCTACCAGCGGGCCCGTCAGACGGCCTTCCTCGTTCCCGGTCTCACCATCGTCGTGCGCGACGAGCGGGGCCTGAACGGCGAGGGCAAGACCGAGGAGACCTTCCGTTTCGACGGCGGGATCAGCGAATTCTGCGAGTACCTCGCGCAGGACAAGGCCGTCTGCGACGTTATGCGCCTGACCGGTCAGGGCACCTTCAAGGAAACCGTGCCCGTACTCGATGAGCGCGGGCACATGACGGCGACCGAGGTCACCCGCGAACTGGTCGTCGACATCGCCATGCGCTGGGGCACCGGGTACGACACCAACCTGAAGTCCTTCGTCAACATCATCGCCACCCCCAAGGGCGGCACCCATGTGTCCGGGTTCGAACGCTCCGTGACCAAGACGATCAACGAGGTGCTCCGCTCCGCGAAGCTGCTGCGCGTCGCGGAGGACGACATCGTCAAGGACGACGCGCTGGAGGGCCTCACCGCGGTCGTCACCGTACGGCTCGCGGAGCCGCAGTTCGAGGGGCAGACCAAGGAGGTGCTCGGAACCTCCGCGGCCAACCGGATCGTCGCCAACGTCGTGGCCAAGGAGCTCAAGGCACACCTGACCTCGACCAAGCGGGACGCGAAGGCCCAGGCCAGGGCCGTCCTGGAGAAGGCGGTGGCCGCCGCCCGCACCCGGATCGCGGCCCGCCAGCACAAGGACGCGCAGCGTCGCAAGACGGCTCTGGAGTCCTCCTCGCTGCCCGCGAAGCTCGCCGACTGCCGCAGCGACGACGTGGAGCGCAGCGAGCTGTTCATCGTGGAGGGCGACTCCGCGCTCGGGACCGCCAAACTGGCCCGGAACAGTGAGTTCCAGGCCCTGCTGCCGATCCGGGGCAAGATCCTCAACGTTCAGAAGGCATCCGTCTCCGACATGCTGAAGAACGCCGAGTGCGGCGCGATCATCCAGGTCATAGGAGCAGGGTCCGGACGGACCTTCGACATCGACGCGGCCCGCTACGGCAAGATCGTCCTGCTGGTGGACGCCGATGTGGACGGCGCCCACATCCGGATCCTGCTGCTGACGCTCTTCCAGCGGTACATGCGGCCGATGGTCGAGGCGGGGCGGGTCTTCGCCGCGGTGCCCCCGCTGCACCGGATCGAGCTCGTCCAGCCGAAGAAGGGCCAGGACAAGTACATCTACACGTACTCGGACAACGAGCTGCGCCAGCGGCTGCTGGAGCTCCAGCGCAAGAACGTCCGGTACAAGGACTCGATCCAGCGCTACAAGGGGCTGGGCGAGATGGACGCCGACCAGCTGGCCGAGACCACGATGGACCCGCGCTTCCGCACGCTGCGGCGGATCAACATCGGCGATCTGGAATCGTCCGAGCAGGTCTTCGATCTGCTGATGGGCAACGAGGTGGCGCCCCGCAAGGAATTCATCACCAGCTCGGCCGCCACGCTGGACCGCTCGCGCATCGACGTCTGAGTCCGCGGCCGTCCGGCCCGTGCGGCACCGGAGCCGTCGTCTCCACCCAGGGGTGGAGATGACGGCTCCACCCACGATCCACCCCTGAGCCGATCCCCTGACCTGGCTGTTTCCGTAGCGTCGGAGTCGTAGAACTTCCCGCTATTCGGAGGCCTCCATGTCCGGGCTCGTCAATGTCCTGGTGATCGTCGCGGTCATCGCTCTCGTAGTGGTCCGCCAGTGCTCGGCGCGGCAAATCTCCGGCGACCGGCGCTGGTGGGTGCTGCCGGGTGTCCTGCTCGTCATGGCGCTGCGCGAGCCCGGACTCGTGGACCGGCACCACGAGACACTCTCCCTCGTCGTCCTGGGCGCCGAGCTGGTCGTGGGGCTGGTCACGGGCGCCGCCTGGGGATGGACGGCCCGGCTCTGGCGGGCGGAGGACGGCTCCCTCTGGAGCAAGGGGACCAAGGCCACCGTCTACGTCTGGACCGGAGGTCTGGTGCTGAGGGCGGCCCTCTACGGGGTGGCCGCGGCGCTGGGCGTGCATCAGGGCAGCCCCGCCCTGATGACGGCTCTCGCCGTGACACTGCTGGTGCGCAGCGGGGTGCTGGACCGGCGGGCCGCGGAGATACCGGCGTCGTACGGTGTTGCTGCTGACCGCGCGCCGTTCCGGCAGGCATGGAAGGACCGTGTGTGACACCCGCTTCGTGGACGAGCTGGCCTTCGCGGGAGGCTCTCTCGCGGGAGACGCGCACCCGCTCACGGATCGTCATCGCGTGGTCCGTACGGGCCGGGCTGCTCACCCTGATGCTCTGGGGGACCTTCACGGGCGGGCTGTTCGAGCCCTGGGAGATCGCGGTCGGCCTGATCGGGGTGCTCGGCTGCGCGGTGCTCGCGGTGGTCTTCTTCCGGGCCAGCCTGGAGAACCGCCTGTGGGTGTCCCTCGGCACGCTCGCCCTGCTGATGCTGGCGGCGTTCGGGGCCCAGCAGGCCGGGGCCACAGTGCCGGCGGTGGTGCTCTGGTGCGGCTGCGCGGTCACGGCTCTGGAGCGGCTGCCGCTGGTGGCGGGAGTCCCGTCCACGGCGGTGGCACTCGGCGCGTACGCCGTCGTGAACACCGACGACTGGCCGGCCACCGCTATGACCACGGCGGGGCTCTGCCTCGCGGGCTACGTGCTGCGCCTGGACGCCGAGGCCCGCGGCAGCGCGCGGCGGCTTCTCGCGCAGGAGCGGGCCGCGCGGAAGGCGGAGGCCGAGACGGCCGCCCTGGACGAGCGGTCCAGGATCGCCCGGGAGATCCACGATGTGCTCGCCCACAGTCTCTCCGCGCAGTTGGTGCATCTGGAGGCGGCGCGGCTGCTGATCGAGCGGGAGCCCGCGGGGCAGTTCCGGGACCAGGTCCTTCAGCGGGTGGTCGCGGCCCGCTCCATGGCCCGTGAGGGGCTTGCGGAGACCCGCCAGGCGCTCTCCGCCCTGCGCGGCGAGGTATCGCCGGTGGAGGACTTCCTGCGCCGGCTGGTGGCGGCAGAGCCGGCCGAGGTCAGGGTGGAGGGCGAGCGCCGGACGCTGACCGCCGAGGCCTCGCAGACGGTCCGGCGCGTCGCACAGGAGGCGCTGACCAATGTGCGCAAGCACGCGCCGGGGGCCAGGGTGATCGTCCGGCTGGAGTACCTGCCGGACGGGATCGCCCTGGAGGTCAGCGATTCGGGTGGGAGAAGTCCCGGGGGCGACCTCGCTGTCAGTGGCTCCGGATACGGTCTGCTGGGAATGAGGGAGCGCGCCGAACTGCTGGGCGGCACGCTGGAGGCCGGTCCCGGCGAGGAGGGGTTCGTGGTGAATCTGAGGGTGCCCGCGTGACCGCGCGGGTGGTGGTGGCCGATGACCAGTCGGTGGTGCGCGAGGGAATCGTCATGCTGCTGGGCCTGCTCCCCGGGATCGAGGTGGTCGGATCGGCGAAGGACGGGGAAGAGGCCGTTGCCCTGGTCGCCGAGCTTGCACCCGACGTGGTCCTGATGGACCTGCGGATGCCCCGCTGCGACGGGGTGGAGGCAACGCGCCGTATCCGCAAGGACTTTTCCGCCACCCAGGTCGTCGTGCTCACGACCTTCGCCGAGGACGACTCGCTCTTCCCCGCACTCCGGGCCGGGGCCCGCGGCTATCTCACCAAGGACGCCGGGGGCGACGAGATCGTGCGGGCCATCGAGGCGGTGCTCTCGGGCGAGGCCGGGCTCTCGCCCGCCGTGCAGCGCCGGCTGCTGGAACAGGTCACCACGGGGCCGTTGCCCCTGGCCGGGGGCGGTGAGCCGGAGCTGCCCGACGGGATGACCCCTCGCGAGGTGGAGGTGCTCGTCCTGATCGCCGACGGGATGTCCAACGCGGAGATCGCCCGCGGCCTGCACATCTCGCAGGCCACCGTGAAGAGCCACATCAACAACCTGTTCGCCAAGGCGGGGCTCCGCGACCGGGCGCAGGCGGTCCGCTACGCGTACGTTCGAGGGCTCGCACAGCCACCCGGTACATCCTTCACCTGAAGAGGTGAAGTCCCGCGAATGAAGTGCCCGGGATCTTCCCGATCTGCCCATTCTTGGGTACGCGGCCGAAGTGGTCCGTGGACAAGGGGAGTTGTTCGGTGGAGAAGGAAGCAGGGCGCGAGTCCGCAACGATGAGACTCGACGACCCGTGGTACGACGCGCTGGCCTCCGGATGGGGGGAACTGGACGGTACGGGAAGCTTCGCGCCCGCCGGGACGCCCGATTCCGTGGCACCGCAGCGCGGCCACAGCGCGGCGGACATCTACCTGGAGGTGCAGCGTAGCGACGCCTTCCAGGAGGTGCGGCGCCGGTACCGGCGCTTCGTCGTCCCCGCCACCCTCGCCTTCTTCGTCTGGTACCTCGCCTACGTGGTCATGGCGGTCACCGCGCCCGGCCTGATGGCGAGACCGGTGGCCGGGGCGGTCAACGTCGCCATGGTCGCGGGGCTCGGGCAGTTCCTCACGACGTTCCTGCTCACCGGCGCGTACGCACGGCACGCGCGGCTGCGCAGGGACCGGGCGGCGCTCGATCTGCGCTGGGAGACACAGGAGATGACACGGGGGCTGGGGCGTTGAGCGGGAATCACCAGACCCTGGCGCTCCTGCTGTTCAGCGTCTTCATCGCCGTCACACTCGGCATCACCACCTGGGTGAGCCGCAACCGGCACGGTTCGGCCGAGGAGTTCTACGCCGGCGGCCGGCTGTTCTCGCCCATGGAGAACGGATTCGCCATCGCGGGCGACTACATGTCGGCCGCGTCCTTCCTCGGCATCTCCGGTCTGATCGCCCTCTTCGGATACGACGGCATGCTGTACTCCGTCGGCTTCCTGGTCGCCTGGCTCGTCGTGCTGCTCCTCGTCGCGGAACTCGTCCGCAACTGCGGCCGGTTCACTCTCGCCGATGTGGTCGCGGCGCGCATGGCGGAGCGCCCGGTCCGGATCGCGGCGGGGACGTCATCCGTCACGGTCTCCGTGCTCTACCTGGTGGCGCAGATGGTCGGCGCGGGCAGCCTGGTGGCCCTGCTCCTCGGCGGAACGAGCGGCGCCACGCGGTCCTGGACCGTCATCGGCGTCGGTGCGCTCATGGTGATCTACGTGTCGCTCGGCGGCATGCGCGCCACCACCTGGATCCAGATCGTGAAGGCCGTCCTGCTGATGGCGGGCACGATCGTCCTCACCGTGCTCGTCCTGGTCCACTTCCACGGCAATGTCAACGAGCTGCTCAACTCCGCGGCCGACCGCAGCGGGTACGGCAAGAAGTTCCTCTCGCCCGGTCTCCGGTACGGCGGCACCTGGACGGCACGCGTCGACTTCATCAGTCTCGGACTGGCCCTGGTACTCGGCACGGCCGGACTGCCGCACATCCTGTCGCGCTTCTACACCGTGCCGACCGCCCGCGCGGCCCGCCGGTCGGTCGTCTGGTCCATCGGCCTCATCGGCAGCTTCTACCTGATGACGATCGTGCTCGGATTCGGGGCGGCGGCGCTGGTCGGCTCGGCGGACGTCCGGGCGTCGAATCCCGCCGGGAACACGGCCGTTCCGCTGCTGGCCCTGGTGCTCGGCGGCGGCGAGGGCTCCACCGGGGGAACGATTCTGTTCGCCGTGGTCGCCGCTGTGGCCTTCGCGACCATCCTCGCCGTCGTCGCCGGGATCACCCTTGCCTCGTCCGCCTCCGTCGCCCACGACCTCTACGCGTCGCTCCGCCGTCCGGGTTCCAAGCAGCGCAGCGAGGTCGCCGTGGCCCGGGTCGCCGCAGCGGGGATCGGGGTGGCCGCCATCGGTCTGGGGCTGCTCGCCCAGGACCTGAACGTGGCGTTCCTGGTGGGCCTGGCCTTCGCCGTCGCGGCGTCGGCGAACCTGCCGGTGCTGCTCTACTCGCTGTTCTGGCGGAACTTCACCACGCGCGGGGCGGTCTGGTCGGTCTACGGAGGGCTGATCCCCGCCGTGCTGCTCGTCCTGTTCTCCCCGGTGGTCTCCGGCAGCGCCACCTCGCTCTTCCCCGGCGTGGACTTCCAGCTCTTCCCGCTGGAGAACCCCGGCCTGGTCTCCATCCCGCTGGGATTCCTGGCCGGCTGGATCGGCACCGTCACCTCGCAGGAGCCGCCGGACGCGGCCAAGCACGCGGAGACCGAGGTCCGCGCACTGACCGGAGCCGGCGCAGTCTGACGGGTGACGGCGCGCCCTCAGGTGCGCGGGAGGCCGTCGCCCCAGGCATAACGGTGCTCCGGAGGCATCCTGCTCGGCCGGTCGCCGCACCAGTGCGAGCCCCGGGCCTCGCTTGCCGTGCGCGGGCGGGTCCTTGGCCGCGCCGAGGGCGACGACGCCCTCCCGGATGCCGTGCAGCATCGCCTCGCGCTCCGTCGGCAGCCCGGCGATATCGGAGAAGCCCAGGTCATGGGTCTGCCGTTGCAGGCGCCGGAGATCAGCCGCGCTCTGCGCGACGGCCGGCGCCCGGCGCATCGCCCGGTCGTCGAGTTGTGCGCTGAGGGGTGCCGGAAAGAGGCCGGTGGCGAGTACGGTGACGCCGGTGGCGATGGTCGGCCGCATCAGCGGTACCTGCGAGAAGACCCGCTGGGGCCGGCCGAGCTGACGCCGCTTCCTGGCCGTGGGCGGTGTGACGCTCATCGTGGAGACGGCAGAGGGCATTCCGCTGTCTTCCGAAAATCGTCTCGTTTCCAGCCCCACGCAATCCGCTTGCGTTTCTTGCGCTAATCTTGCACTCATGACGCGACGACTTGCTCAGGTGGCACAGAAGGTTGGAGTCAGCGAGGCCACGGTCAGCCGGGTGCTCAACGGCAAGCCAGGAGTCTCCGACGCCACGCGGCAGGCCGTCCTGTCCGCGCTGGACGTCCTCGGGTACGAGCGGCCGACCCAGCTGCGCGGCGAGCGGGCCCGGCTGGTCGGCCTGGTCCTGCCCGAGCTGCAGAACCCGATCTTCCCCGCCTTCGCCGAGGTGGTCGGAGGTGCGCTGGCGCAGCAGGGTCTGACGCCCGTCCTGTGTACCCAGACCAAGGGCGGCGTCTCCGAGGCGGACTACGTCGAGCTGCTCCTCCAGCAGCAGGTCTCGGGCGTCGTCTTCGCCGGTGGCCTCTATGCCCAGGCCGACGCCCCGCACGACCACTACAAGGTGCTCGCCGACCGTAAGATCCCCGTCGTTCTGATCAACGCGGCCATCGCCCATCTCGGCTTCCCGGCCGTCTCCTGCGACGATTCCGTCGCCGTCGAGCAGGCCTGGCGCCATCTGGTCTCGCTCGGTCACGAGCGCATCGGCCTGGTGCTCGGCCCCTCGGACCACATGCCCTCGCTGCGCAAGCTGGCCGCCGCCCGGGTGCTCGCCGAGGAGTCCGGCAGGGCCATCCCCGACGCGTGGGTGGCCAGGGCGATGTTCTCGCTCGAGGGCGGGCAGGCGGCCGCCATGCGGCTGCTGGACGAAGGGGTCACGGGGTTCATCTGCGCCAGCGACCCGCTGGCCCTGGGCGTGGTGCGCGCGGCACGCCGCCGCGGCCTCTCGGTCCCCGCGGACGTCTCCGTCGTCGGGTACGACGACTCGGCGTTCATGAACTGCACCGAGCCGCCGCTGACCACGGTCCGCCAGCCGATCGAGGCCATGGGGCGGGCGGCCGTCGAGCTGCTCTCCGTGCAGATCGGAGGGCGGGCAGTGCCCTCCGACGAGCTGCTCTTCGAGCCTGAGCTGGTGGTACGCGGCTCCACGGCCCAGCCCCCGCGCAACGCTTCCCGCTGACCGTCGCTAATTTGCGCCTGGCGAACCGTCTATTGCGGCGGCGTCCCGATGGCGTCGGGCAGCGGTCGAGGCGGTCGCGGCCCGGTGTACTGGCCGATGGGGCGCATCCGCAGCGGGCGCTCCCCGTACTCCTCCAGGGCATGGGCGATCCACCCCGCGGTTCGGGAGATCGCGAACACGGTCTCACCCGCCTCCGCCGCCATGTCCGAGGAGACGGACAGCACCGCGAGCGCCAGATCGACATTCGCGTGCAGCGGGGCGTGGCGCGCGGTCGTGGTGACCACGTCGCGCGCCGCGGCCAGCGCCGGCGCTGCTCGCGGGACCTTTGTGAGCAGCGCGAACAGCGTCGTGGCCCGTGGGTCCTCGCCGGTGTAGAGCCGGTGGCCCAGCCCCGGTACCCGGCGCCCGGTGCGGAGGTGGTCCGCGACCACCGGGGCCGCGCCGCCCCGCTCCAGGGCCTCGGCCAGCATCCGGTGCGCCAGTCCGCTGGCCGCGCCGTGCAGCGGCCCCTCCAGCACCCCGAGCCCCGCCGACACCACCGCGTAGGGGTGGGCCCGAGCGGAGGCCGCGACCCGGGCGGCCAGGGTGGAGGCGGCCAGGTCGTGGTCGATCAGCAGTCCCAGAGCGGTGTCCAGCACGGCGAGTGACGCCTCGTCGGCCGGGAGTGCGGTGAGTTTCGGCCACAGTTGACCCGCCAGACCGGTGTCGGAGGATGCGCCCGCGCCGCCGGCCCCGGCCCCGGCCCCGCCCGCGTCCCCGTTCGCGCCGCCGCCCCTGCCCCCGTCCGCGCCCACCGTCGGCAGTGCGGCCACCAGGGTCGGGATCAGACTCCGGGCGCCCCCCAGCACCGCCTCGCGCGACAGGTCGAAACGCAGCGGATCGGCGGCGGCCGCGGCGACGACCGCCACCCGCAGCCGGTCCGTCGAACCGCAGTGCACCGGCAGTGCGCCGACCGTCCGGCGGGCCGCGGCCAGCGCTTCGGAAGGTGCCGTGAAGCGCGTGCCCGTCCGCAGTTCACCGGTCCAGAGCCACTCGGCGACCTCCTCGTAGCTATGGCGCCGGGCCAGCTCCGTGGCGTCCACGCCCCGGAAGTAGTAGCGGTCGCTCTCGATGAGCGTGATGCCGGTCCGGAAGGCGAGCTCACCGGCGGGGGAAGCGGGCTCCCTGCGTCCCGTACGCCGGGCCAGGGCGTCGACCTCCGCCGCGTCGAACGTGCTGCCCCGCCCGCCGGGCGCGCGGTTGCTGCTCAGCTGGCCCCGGCTCACGTACGCGTACACCGTCTCGGGCTTCACGCCCAGGCGCTCGGCCGTCTCCCGGGTGGTGAGCCGATGCGCCGTGGGCCCAGAACTGTCGCCCGCATCTGCTTGATCCGTCATGCTGCTCACCGTATCCATATTGATTCAATCAACATTGACAGATTCAAAGTCAAGCATGGACAGTCGAATCAATGTCAAGAGTCACAACACCGGAATGTCCATGGAGGAAGCAATGACGACCATGACCGGCTCAGCCCCGCTCGACGTCCCCCGAGGCCTCGCGGGTGTCGTCGTCACCGACACGGCCCTCGGTGATGTCCGCGGCAGGGAGGGCTTCTACCACTACCGGCAGTACTCGGCGGTCGAGCTGGCGCAGACCCGCGGCTTCGAGGACGTCTGGTACCTGATGACCGAGGGCGAACTGCCCGGTCCGGCCGCCCGCGCCGACTTCGCGGCCCGCACCGCCGGACTGCGCCGGCTGCCCGCGGAGGTGCGTGACGCCCTGCCCGCCATAGCCCGTGCCGGCGCCGTCTCCGGTCCGCTCGCGGGGCTGCGCACGGCGCTCTCGCTGCTCGGCGCATCGGCGGGCTTCCGCCCCGTGTACGACATCGACGCCGGCCGGCGCCGTGCCGACGCGCTGACCGCCTGCGCCGCGGTCCCCACCGTGCTCACCGCCCTGCACCGGCTCGGTCGGGGCCTCGAACCGGTGGAGCCGCGCGACGACCTGCCGTACGCGGCCAACTACCTCTACATGCTCACCGGTTCCGTGCCGGACGCCGCCCGGGTCAGGGCCGTCGAGCAGTATCTGATCTCCACCGTCGACCACGGCTTCAACGCCTCGACCTTCACCGGCCGGGTCGTCGCCTCCACCGGCGCGGACGTCGCCGCATGCCTGGTGGCGGCCGTCGGCGCGCTCTCCGGACCGCTGCACGGCGGTGCGCCCAGCCGGGCCCTCGACACCCTGGACGCCATCGGGACCCCCGACCGCATCGACGGATGGATCCGCGAACGGGCGCTCGCCGGTGACCGGATCATGGGCTTCGGGCACCCGGTCTACCGCACCGAGGACCCGCGCTCGCGCATGCTGCGCGGCATCGCCCAGAGCTTCGGCGGACCACTCGTCGACTTCGCCGTCGAGGTGGAACGGCAGGTCGAGGCGATCCTCGCCGAGCTCAAGCCGGGGCGCGAACTCCACACCAACGTGGAGTTCTACGCCGGAGTGGTCATGGAACTGTGCGGGCTGCCGCGCGAGATGTTCACGCCGACGTTCTGCGCGGCGCGAGTGGTCGGCTGGAGCGCCAATATCCTGGAGCAGGCGGAGGACTCAAAGATCATCCGCCCGGCGGCCCGTTACGTCGGCCCGCCTCCGCCGCAGCCGGTCCCGGCCGCCTGACGTCCCCCGAAGGGCCCCCGTTGAACCCGTCGTCCCCGCCCCGCAGCCGGCAGATCCCGGTCATCGTCCTCGCAGGATTCCTGGGATCCGGCAAGACGACGCTGCTCAACCACCTGCTGCGCCATCGCGCGGGAAACCGGATCGGCGTGATCGTCAACGACTTCGGGTCCATCGAGATCGACGCCATGACCGTGTCCGGGCAGGCCGGCTCGACGGTCTCACTCGGCGGTGGCTGTCTGTGCTGCGCGGTCGACGTGAGCGAGCTGGACACCTACCTGGAGACCCTCACCCGGCCCGCCGCCCGGCTCGACGTGATCGTCATCGAGGCGAGCGGGCTCGCCGAACCCCAGGAACTCGTACGGATGCTGCTGGCCAGCGACAACCCGCACATCGTGTACGGGGGACTGGTCGAGGTGGTCGACGCCGCCGAGTTCGCCGCCACCCGGGACCGCCACCCGGAGATCGACCGCCATCTCGCCGTCGCCGACCTGGTCGTGCTGAACAAGACGGACCGGGCCGGGGACGCCGGACTGCTCCGCATCCGGGAGGCCGTCGCCTCCACCGGCAGCACGGCGGCCGTCGTCCCCGCCACGTACGGGCGCATCGACCCCGAGCTGCTCTTCGATCCGGCGCTGCGGCCCGAAAGCGAGGAGAAGGCCCGGCAGCTGACCTTCGAGGACCTGTACCTGGAGGAGCGGGCGGCGGACGCCGGTGAGGAGCACGGGGACCATCTGCACGCGGCGTACGAGAGCGTCGAGTTCACCTCCGACGTGCCCATGAGCCCCCGTCGGCTGATGGGGTTCCTGGACTCCCGGCCGGAAGGCCTCTACCGGATCAAGGGGTTCGTCGACTTCGGCGCGGGGGACACGGACAACCGTTACGCGCTGCACGCGGTCGGCAGGTTCCTGCGGTTCGCCCCGCAGCCCTGGACGCGCGGCGAACCGCGGCTGACCGGGCTCGTGCTGATCGGCTCCGGCATCGACGCCGAGGCCCTGCGCAAGGAGCTGGCGGACTGCCGGGAGACCGTCCCGGCGCCGGGGGAAACGGCGCCGGGGGAAACGGCGCCGGACACAGCGCAGGACGCCGCACATGAGCGAAGCATGTGGGGCGTCCTGCGGTACGTGCGGCAGCCCGGCGACGACGCATAGCGCCACGGACCGGGCCGGCCGGTTACACCGGGCCGGCGATCACCGCGACCGGGGACTCCAGCGGCGTCCCCGAACCGTCGCGCCGCGGGTCGGGCTCGGGCAGCGTGGCCGGTGTGCCGTTCTTCTGCGCGGCGCGGGCGGGCGTCGGGCCGGCCCAGGCGAACGTCAGGATGTCCTCGCCCTTGAGGAACCGCTGACAGCGCACCCCACCGGTGGCCCGGCCCTTGCGCGGGTACTGGTCGAACGGGGTGTACTTGCACGTCAGCACGGAGTCGTCCAGCGTGCCGTGCGAACCGGCGACCGTGAACACCATGGCGTCCGCGGCCGGATCCACCGCGGCGAAGGAGAGCACCTCCGCGCCCTCCGTGAGCTTGACGCCCGCCATGCCGCCGGCCGGACGGCCCTGCGGGCGCACCTGTGCCGCCGGGTAGCGCAGCAACTGCGCGTCCGAGGTGATGAAGACCAGGTCCTCCTCGCCGGTGCGCAGCTCCACCGCGCCGACGATCCGGTCACCGTCCTTGAGGCCGATGACCTCCAGCTCGTCCTTGTTGGCCGGATAGTCCGGCACCACGCGCTTCACGACGCCCTGCAGGGTGCCGATCGCCAGCCCCGGCGAGGACTCGTCGAGCGTGGTGAGGCAGACGACCTCCTCGTCCGCCTCCAGGGTGAGGAACTCCGCGACCATCGCGCCGCCCGAGAGGCTGGGCGCCGCATGGGTGTCCGGCAGCTGCGGCAGATCGATCACCGCCAGCCGCAGCAGCCGCCCCGTCGAGGTCACCACGCCGACATCGCCCCGTGCCGTGGCGGGCACGGCCGACACGATCACATCGTGCTTGGCGCGCTTGGCGTCCTCGGCGAAGACGATCGGGTCGCCGTTGGCCGTACGCGCCAGCAGTCCGGTCGAGGACAGCAGCACCCGGCACGGGTCGTCCGCGACCTCCAGCGGTACCGCCGCGACCTGCGAACCGGCCGACTCCAGCAGCACCGTACGCCGGTCGGTGCCGAACTTCTTGGCGACCGCGGCCAGTTCCGTGGAGACGAGCTTGCGCAGCTCGTTGTCCGATTCGAGGATCGCGGTCAGCTCGTCGATCTCGGTGTTGAGCCGGTCCTGCTCGCTCTCCAGCTCGACCCGGTCGAACCGGGTCAGCCGGCGCAGCGGGGTGTCCAGGATGTACTGCGTCTGGACCTCGCTCAGCGAGAAGTGCTCGATGAGCCGGTCTTTGGCCTGCGCCGAGTTGTCGCTGGACCGGATGAGCCGGATGACCTCGTCGATGTCGATCAGCGCGACGAGGAGGCCCTCGACCAGGTGCAGCCGGTTGCGGCGCTTGGTCCGGCGGAACTCGCTGCGCCGGCGCACCACCTCGAAGCGGTGGTCGAGATAGACCTCCAGGAGCTCCTTGAGGCCCAGGGTGAGCGGCTGTCCGTCGACCAGCGCCACATTGTTGATGCCGAAGGACTCCTCCATCGGCGTCAGCTTGTAGAGCTGTTCCAGGACGGCCTCCGGCACGAAGCCGTTCTTGACCTCGATGACCAGGCGCAGTCCGTGCGAGCGGTCGGTGAGGTCCTTGACGTCCGCGATGCCCTGGAGCTTCTTCGCCGAGACCAGGTCCTTGATCTTGGCGATCACCTTCTCCGGACCGACGCTGAAGGGCAGTTCGGTGACGACCAGACCCTTGCGGCGTGCCGTGACGCTCTCCACGGCGACGGTGGCGCGGATCTTGAACGAGCCGCGGCCTCCCGCATAGGCGTCCTTGATGCCGCCGAGGCCCACGATCCGGCCACCGGTCGGCAGGTCGGGACCGGGGACGAACCGCATCAGGGTCTCCAGGTCCGCGCCCGGATGCTTGATCAGGTGGCGGGCGGCGGCGATGACCTCGCCCAGGTTGTGCGGCGGCATGTTCGTCGCCATGCCGACGGCGATCCCGGTCGTGCCGTTGACCAGGAGGTTCGGATAGGCGGCCGGGAGGACGACGGGCTCCTGCTCCTGGCCGTCGTAATTCGACTGGAAAGCGACGGTGTCCTCGTCGATCGACTCCGTCATCAACGACGTCGCGTCGGCCATCCGGCACTCGGTGTACCGCATGGCGGCCGGCGGGTCGTCGTTGCCGAGCGAGCCGAAGTTTCCGTGTCCGTCGACGAGGGGGAGCCGCATGGAGAACGGCTGTGCCATCCGCACCAGGGCGTCGTAGATCGACGCGTCCCCGTGCGGGTGCAGCTTACCCATGACCTCGCCGACGACGCGGGCGCACTTCACGTAGCCGCGGTCCTGGCGCAGGCCCATCTCGTTCATCTGGTACACGATGCGGCGGTGCACCGGCTTCAAGCCGTCACGGGCGTCCGGCAGGGCCCGTGAGTAGATCACCGAGTACGCGTACTCAAGGAAGGAGCCCTGCATTTCGTCGACGACGTCGATGTCGAGGATCTTCTCCTCGAAGTCGTCCGGCGGCGGGGTCTTCGTGCTGCGGCGGGCCATCGCGGCTGCGACTCCTTCACGGATTCTGTTCGGGCAACCTCAGGTTCTGACGCGGACCATTGTGGACCGCCGCACTGACAACTCCGACCTCGACCCGTCCCAAAGGGGGTTCTCCACCCGTCCCGAGGGGTCCGGACCCCGCTTTCCGGTGACCTGCGCGGCACGGGAACTTCGCCAGGCGTCGGTGCGCTTGCTTACAGTGGCAGGTCTCGCATCACTCCAGTATCGCGATCGAAGGGACGTACATGCCCATGGGTCACACGGCCACAGCCCAGGCCGGCTCCGGCGGCTTGACAGCGACCGAGCACCGTCTGGCCAACGGCCTGCGCGTGGTGCTCTCCGAGGACCATCTGACCCCGGTCGCCGCGGTGTGCCTCTGGTACGACGTCGGCTCGCGCCACGAGGTCAAGGGACGCACCGGTCTGGCTCACCTCTTCGAGCACCTGATGTTCCAGGGTTCGGGCCAGGTCAAGGGGAACGGACACTTCGAGCTGGTGCAGGGCGCCGGCGGCTCCCTCAACGGCACCACCAGTTTCGAGCGGACCAACTACTTCGAGACGATGCCCACGCATCAGCTGGAACTGGCCCTGTGGCTCGAGGCCGACCGGATGGGCTCGCTGCTCGCCGCGCTCGACGAGGAGTCCATGGAGAATCAGCGGGACGTCGTCAAGAACGAGCGCCGCCAGCGCTACGACAACGTCCCGTACGGCACCGCGTTCGAGAAGCTGACCGCCCTCGCCTACCCGGAGGGCCACCCGTACCACCACACCCCGATCGGCTCGATGACCGACCTGGACGCGGCGACGCTCGAGGACGCACGGACCTTCTTCCGTACGTACTACGCGCCCAACAACGCGGTGCTCTCGGTCGTCGGCGACATCGACCCCGGGCAGACGCTCGCCTGGATCGAGAAGTACTTCGGCACCATCCCGTCGCACGACGGCAAGCAGCCGCCGCGGGACGGCTCACTGCCCGAGGTCATCGGCGGTGAGCTGCGCGAGGAGGTCCGCGAGGAGGTCCCGGCGCGTGCGCTGATGGCCGCCTACCGGCTGCCGCAGGACGGCACCCGCGAGTGCGACGCCGCGGATCTCGCGCTGACCGTGCTGGGCGGCGGGGAGTCGTCCCGGCTGCACAACCGCCTGGTCCGCCGGGACCGGACGGCTGTCGCGGCGGGATTCGGGCTGCTGCGGCTGGCCGGTGCGCCCTCGCTCGGCTGGCTGGACGTCAAGACGTCCGGCGGCGTCGAGGTGGCGCAGATCGAGTCCGCGGTCGACGAGGAGCTCGCCCGGTTCGCCGAGGAGGGCCCCTCGCCCGAGGAGATGGAGCGCGCCCAGGCACAGTTGGAGCGCGAGTGGCTGGACCGGCTCGGTACGGTCGCGGGCCGGGCCGACGAACTGTGCCGGTTCGCCGTGCTGTTCGGTGACCCGCAGCTCGCCCTGAGCGCCGTGCACCGGGTGCTCGACGTCACCGCCGAGGAGGTCAGGGCGGCCGCCAGGGCCCAGCTGCGGCCGGACAACCGGGCGGTGCTGGTCTACGAGCCGGTCGAGTCGGCGGAGCCCGTCGAAGAGGCCGAAGCCGACGCCGCCAACGACACCGACGCGCACGAAGGAGCGGACAAGTGACCGACGCTGCCGCGACTGGAGTTTCGATGCAGTACCACCCGCAGCCCGCCCCGGGAGCGGCCAGGCCCTGGGCCTTCCCCGCACCCGAGCGCGGCGCCCTGCCCAACGGCCTCACGGTGCTGCGCTGCCACCGCCCCGGCCAGCAGGTCGTCGCCGTCGAGATCTTCCTCGAAGCCCCGCTGGACGCCGAGCCCGAGGGCCTGGACGGGGTGGCCACGATCATGTCGCGCGCCCTGTCCGAGGGCACCGACAAGCACAGCGCCGAGGAGTTCGCCGCCGAGCTGGAGCGGTGCGGCGCCACTCTGGACGCCCATGCCGACCACCCCGGTGTCCGGGTCTCCCTGGAGGTTCCCGCCTCCCGGCTGGCCAAGGCGCTCGGTCTGGTCGCGGAGGCCCTGCGGGCACCGGCCTTCGCCGACAGCGAGATCGAGCGGCTGGTGAACAACCGGCTCGACGAGATCCCGCACGAGCAGGCGAACCCCGCCCGGCGCGCTGCCAAGCAGCTCTCCAAGGAGCTCTTCCCGGCCACGGCCCGCATGTCGCGCCCGCGCCAGGGCACCGAGAAGACCGTGGAGCGGATCGACTCCGCGGCCGTCCGCGCCTTCTACGACGCCCACGTCCGGCCGTCCACCGCGACCGCCGTGGTCGTCGGTGACCTCACCGGCATCGACCTGGACGCCCTGCTCGCCGACACCGTCGGCGACTGGTCGGGCAACACGGCGGAGCGCCGCCCCGTCCCGCCGATCACCGCCGACGACACCGGCCGGGTGGTGATCGTGGACCGCCCCGGAGCGGTGCAGACGCAGCTGCTCCTCGGCCGGATCGGCGCCGACCGGCACGACAGCGTCTGGCCCGCCCAGGTGCTCGGCACGTACTGCCTGGGCGGCACGCTGACCTCCCGCCTGGACCGGGTGCTGCGCGAGGAGAAGGGCTACACCTACGGCGTGCGCGCCTTCGCCCAGGTGCTGCGCTCCTCGGCCCGGGACGCCGCCTCGGGGGCGACGGGCGCAGCGATGCTCGCCATCAGCGGCTCGGTGGACACGGAGTCCACCGGTCCGGCGCTGGAGGACCTGTGGAAGGTGCTGCGGACCCTGGCCGCGGAGGGTCTGACGGACGCGGAGCGCGAGACGGCCGTGCAGAACCTCGTGGGCGTCGCACCGCTGAAGTTCGAGACGGCGGCCTCCGTCGCCGCCACCCTCGCGGACCAGGTCGAGCAGCACCTCCCGGACGACTACCAGGCGCACCTGTACGCGCGCCTCGCGGACACCGGCACGGTGGAGGCGACGGCGGCCGTGGTCAACGCCTTCCCGGGGGACCGGCTGGTCACGGTCCTCGTCGGGGACGCCGCACAGATCGAGCAGCCCGTCAGGGCCCTCGGCATCGGAGAGGTCTCGGTCGTCACCGGCTGACCGCTCAATCCTCCTGAAAGTGGGGCAAAAGGAAGGCCCTGGCAGATCACCCTCCGCCAGGGCCTTCCCTTTTGTCCGATTTAGGGGAGAGGTTACCTGTCTGCCCTGTGGGATGTGCTACAAATCCGCCTGTCCGTTTGGTGTGGGGAAGTGCCCCCGCTTAGCGTCGGCTCGGCTGTCCGCCACTCGTATGCCGCATCCGTGACGTACCGGGCAGTCATCGCCGAGTCCCCGTCAGGCGCGAGCCCGGGGAGCCGGGGACCCACGCAGTCCCTGGGGTGAATCGGGTGCCCATGCCTCAGTGAGGCCGGGGGATCCGTAGGAGACCTTCCTGCTCCGAACCCGTCAGCTAACCCGGTAGGCGAGAAGGAAGGAAAGGACCAGCCACTTCATGGCGTTCACCCGTGCCACGGGGAAGCACCGTGCCCCGAGCCGTCTGACGCGCTGCGGCGCGAAGGCCGTCGGCATCGCGACCCTGGCCACCACCGGCGTCATCGGCTCCCTGGCCTCCCCGGCCCTCGCCGCGGACGCCGAGACCCCCGCCACCGACGAGACAGGCCTCTCCCAGGCCATCGCCATCGAGGGCGACCTGGCCGACCGGATCGACGCGCAGGCGGACGCGCAGCAGCACCAGGCCGATGCCGCCGCGAAGGCGAAGGCGGAAGCCAAGGCGAAGGCCGAGGCCGAGAAGAAGGCTGACGCCAAGAAGAAGGCCGACGCCAGGGCCAGGGCGGCCGCGAAGGCCAAGGCCGCCGCCAGGGCCGAGGCGGCCCGCGAGAGCGAGGCGCGTGCCGCCCGCTCCGCCGAGCGCGCCCGGCTGGGCACCTTCCAGCTCCCCGTCGCAGGTTCCTACGTGAGCACCGGCTACAAGTCCAGTGGCTCCCTGTGGTCCTCCGGCAGCCACTCCGGCATCGACTTCCACGCCGCGTCCGGCAGCTCCGTCGTCGCCGTCGGCGCCGGCACGGTCGTCGAGGCCGGCTGGGGCGGCGCGTACGGCAACAACATCGTGCTCCGGATGACGGACGGCACCTACACCCAGTACGGCCACCTCTCCTCGATCGGCGTCTCCGTCGGCCAGAGCGTCGGCCAGGGGCAGCGAATCGGCCTCTCCGGCTCCACCGGCAACTCCACCGGACCGCACCTCCACTTCGAGGCCCGGACCACGCCGTCGTACGGCTCCGACATGGACCCGGTCGCCTATCTGCGCGCCCACGGCGTCACCGTCTGACCGACGCGCGAAGCGCTTCGGTGAAAGGCCCCGGCAGCCCGCCGGGGCCTTCGTCGTGTCCAAAAGATATTCATGAATTTCCACCCGGCATCGGAAATGCGACCGCATTGCAATAGAGTCACAGGACAGGCGTCGATCGGCCGCGTTCCGCGGGGACTGAGGCGGAGGTTCGGACATGCGCATTCCGGCGCATTCGGTATGCACGGCAATCCGTGACGACATCGTCTCCGGTGTCTTCGAACGCGGCAGCCGACTCACCGAGGAGGTGCTCGCGCGCCGTTACGGGGTTTCCCGCGTCCCGGTACGCGAAGCGCTGCGCACCCTGGAGTCCGAGGGCTTCGTGGTCACCCGCAGGCACGCCGGGGCCTGTGTCGCCGAGCCCGACGAGCAGGAGGCCGCCGACCTCCTGGAGGTCCGGATGCTGCTGGAGCCGCTCGGCGCGGCCCGTGCCGCCCAGCGCCGCACCGACGCCCACCTCAAGGTGCTGCGCGGCCTGGTCAGGCTGGGTCAGGAGCGGGCCCGCCGGGGCGAGGGCGAGGATCTGCGCTCACTGGGCGGCTGGTTCCACGAGACGCTGGCCCAGTCCTCCGGCAGCCCCGGCCTGATCGCGCTGCTCACCCAGCTCCGGCACAAGATCGCCTGGATGTACGCGGTCGACCAGCCGGCCCGTCCGGCCGATTCCTGGGCCGAGCACGGGGCCATCGTGGACGCCGTGGCGCGCGGCGACGCGGAACGCGCTCGGGCGCTGGCCGCCCAGCACGCCGAGCGGGCCACCGCTGCCCACCGGCTGCGCCGCGCCGGCCGGCCGGGTGCCGCCGTCCCCCGCGCCGGCCGGGTGAGGACTTCGCAACCTGCCGTAAACACCCCGAGCGGCCGGCATTAACAATGAAGCCGTATACAAGGAACAGGGTATTCAGTGGCGCCTTCTTCTTGCTGCCCTGAATTATTCCGCGTGGGTTTTTCTCCATGGTTCGTCATTCCCGCGCACACGAAAGAGCCGCGACTCCCGGTCGGGGGTGTCGCGGCTCTTTCGCAGGAATTTCGGCGGTCGTGACCGCTGGGTCAGACGGTCTCCGGAAGCTCGTCGAGCCCCTCGGCGACCAGCTTGGACAGACGGTCCAGAGCAGCTTCGGCGTTGTCGGCCTCGGAAGCGAGAACGATCTCCTCGCCGCCCTGGGCACCGAGCCCGAGCACCGCGAGCATGGACGCGGCGTTCACCGGATTGCCGTCGGCCTTGGCGATGGTCACGGGTATCCCGGAGGCCGTGGCCGCACGGACGAAGATGGATGCGGGGCGGGCGTGCAGGCCCTCGGCCCAACCGACGTTGACGCGGCGCTCAGCCATGGTTCTGCCCTTCACGAATCAATGGTTGTCTAGACCAGTCTCTCATGCAGTGTGTGATGCTCCAGCCGACCCGCGACACGTCCGCGGGCCGCTCGTACCGTCGACCGGCCACCCTCAGACTGCCCCGGCCCCGACCCCCACGCGACCGCTGACCGAGCCGTACGCTTTGCCCATGGAGCCCTCTCCGGAGCAGAGTCCGCATCACGTCTACCCCGACCACTGGGAGGCGGACGTGGTGCTCCGCGACGGCGGCACCGCGCGGATCAGGCCGATCACCACGGACGATGCCGAACGACTGGTCAGCTTTTACGAGCAGGTGTCCCCGGAGTCGAAGTACTACCGTTTCTTCGCTCCCTACCCCCGGCTCTCCGCCAAGGACGTCCACCGCTTCACCCATCACGACTACGTCGACCGGGTGGGACTCGCCGTCATGGTGGGCGGCGAGTTCATCGCCACGGTCCGCTACGACCGGATCGACGCCCAGGGCAGGCCCGCGTCGGCCCCGGCGGACGAGGCGGAGGTCGCCTTCCTCGTCCAGGACGCGCACCAGGGCCGCGGCGTCGCCTCCGCGCTGCTCGAACACATCGCGGCCGTCGCCCGCGAGCGCGGCATCCGGCGCTTCGCCGCCGAGGTGCTGCCCGCCAACAACAAGATGATCAAGGTGTTCCGGGACGCCGGGTACACCCAGCAGCGCAGCTTCGAGGACGGCTCCGTCCACCTCACCCTGGACCTCGAACCGACCGCCGAGTCGCTCGCCGTCCAGCGCGCCCGGGAGCAGCGTGCCGAGGCACGCTCCGTGCAGCGGCTGCTCGCACCCGGCTCCGTCGCCGTCATCGGCGCGGGGCGCACCCCCGGCGGGGTCGGCCGCACCGTCCTGCGCAACCTCCTGGGCGCGGGCTTCACCGGCCGCACCTACGCCGTGAACAGCGCCCTCGCCGCCGGCCAGGACACCATCGACGGAGTGCCCGCCCACCGCTCCCTCGGCGAGATCGGCGAACCCGTCGACCTCGCCGTCGTCGCCGTACCGGCCGAGCGGGTCCCGGAGGCCGTCGCGGACTGCGGGGAACACGGCGTCCAGGGCCTGGTGGTCCTCTCCGCCGGATACGCCGAGTGGGGCGCCGAGGGCCGCGAACGGCAGCGCGAACTGGTGCGCCAGGCCCGCTCTTACGGCATGAGGATCATCGGCCCGAACGCCTTCGGCATCATCAACAACTCCGAAGCGGTCCGGCTGAACGCCTCCCTGGCCCCGGAACGGCCCGCCTCCGGGCGCATCGGCCTGTTCACCCAGTCCGGCGCGATCGGCATCGCCCTGCTCTCCGGGCTCTACCGGCGCGGCGCCGGCCTCTCCACCTTCATCTCGGCCGGCAACCGCGCCGACATCTCCGGCAACGACTTCCTCCAGTACTGGTACGAGGACCCGGACACCGATGTCGCCCTGCTGTACCTCGAATCGCTCGGCAACCCCCGCAAGTTCACCCGCCTCGCCCGGCGCACCGCCGCCGTGAAGCCGGTCGTCGTGGTGAAGGGCGCCCGGCACAGCGGCTCCACCCCGCCGGGCCACGCCGTACCCGTCAGCCGGATCCCGGACGCCACGGTCTCCGCGCTGATGCGGCAGGCGGGCGTGATCCGTGTCGACACGGTGACGGAGATGGTCGACGCGGGCCTGCTCCTCGCCGGCCAGCCGCTCCCGGCGGGCGGCCGTGTCGCGATCCTCGGCAACTCCGAGTCCCTCGGCCTGCTCACGTACGACGCCTGTCTGGCCGAGGGGCTGCGCCCGCGTCCGCCGCGCGACCTCACCACCGCCGCCACCCCGCAGGACTTCCGGGACGCGCTGGCCGAGGCGCTGGCCGACGAGGGCTGCGACGCGGTGATCGTGACGGCGATCCCATGGGTGGGCGAGGACGGCGAGGCGGAGGAGGGCGACGGCGAGGTGCTGGCCGCTGCCCTGCACACGGCCTCCGCCGCCGGGCCGGCCAAGCCGGTGGCCGTCGTCCATGTGGAGATCGGCGGCCTCGCGGAGGCCCTGGCCGCCGCCACCAGCACGGTGGCCCAGCAGCGCCCCGCGCCGGCGCCGGGACGGCCCCCGGCCACCCCCGCCACACCACCCCCGGCCAGCCCCGCCGTCACACCGTCCCCGGTGGCGCCGCCGCCCGGCGGAACGGACACCGCGCCCGCGGCAACCGCCTCCGAGGGCGCCCGTGCCGTCGGCCGGATCCCCGCCTACCCCGCCGCCGAACGGGCCGTCCGGGCACTCGCCGAAGCGGTGAAGTACGCCCAGTGGCGACGCCAGGCCGCGGTTCCCGGCAAGGTCCCCGAGTTCCTCGACGAGACCATCGACGAGCCGGGCGCGGCCGCCCGCATCGAGGCGCTGCTCGGCGAGGACCCCGATCCGCACGGCAGGCCCCTGGCGCACGACGAGGCCCGCGACCTGCTGGCCTGCTACGGCATCACCGTCCTGCCGACGCTCCCGGCCCCCGACGCGGAGGCGGCCGTCGCCGCCGCCGCGCGGCTCGGCTACCCGGTCGCGCTGAAGACCACCGCACCCCACCTGCGCCACCGCGCCGACCTCGGCGGTGTCCGGCTGGACCTCGCCACCGAGTCCGCGGTGCGCCGCGCGTACGGCGAACTGACCGACCTCCTCGGCAAGCCCGCCGAGCTCCGGCCCGTCGTGCAGGCCATGGCCCCGCGCGGTGTCGACACCGTCGTACGGGCCACGATCGACCCGGCCGCGGGCGCCGTCCTCTCCTTCGGCCTGGCCGGTGCTCCCTCCGAGCTCCTCGGCGACACCGCCCACCGGCTGGTTCCGGCCACCGACCGGGACGCCGCCGAGCTGATCCGCTCGATCCGGGCCGCCCCGGTCCTCTTCGGCTGGCGCGGCTCGGCGCCCGTGGACACCGCGGCGCTGGAAGAACTGCTGCTCAGGGTCTCCCTGCTGGTCGACGACCACCCCGAGGTGGTCTCCGTCGCCCTGGAACCGGTCGTGGTCGCCACCCAGGGGCTGACCGTCCTCGGAGCGAGCGTCCGGCTGTCGCCGCCGCCGGCCCGCACCGACCTCGGCCCCCGCCGCCTCTCCAACTACTGAACCGCCCCGGGCCGTGCCGTCCCGGACCACGTCCGGTACGGGGCGGGCAGGACGTCCCCGGCAGCCATCCGCCCCCCGTAGGATGGTGCGTATGGCTAAGACCGGTACGACGACCCAGGGGCTGCGCGCGGCGATCGAGCGCAGCGGCTACTACCCGGCCCTCGTGGCCGAGGCGGTGGAGGCCGCCGTGGGCGGTGAGCCGGTCGCTTCGTACCTGGTGCACCAGGAGACCACCTTCGACTCCAACGAGGTGCGCCGGCACGTCACGGTCCTGGTGCTCACGGACAACCGCTTCGTCGTCAGCCACACCGACGAGCAGAACGCCGACACCAGCTCCCCGACGCCCTACGCCACCACCTCCACCGAGTCGGTCAAGCTCGACCGGATCTCTTCGGTCGTGGTCAGCCGCGTCGTGGCCAACCCGGAGAAGTACGTCCCCGGCACGCTGCCCCGCGAGGTCGTCCTGACCATCGGCTGGGGCGCGGTCTCCCGGATCGACCTGGAGCCCGCCGCCTGCGGCGACCCCAACTGCGAGGCCGACCACGGCTACACCGGCAGCTCCACCGCCGACGACCTGAGCCTGCGGGTCAGCGAGGCCGGCGACGGCCCCGACACCGTGCGCCAGACCCTCGCTTTCGCCCAGGCGCTCTCCGAGGCCACGGCCGCGACCGCGGCGGCCGGCCGCTGATGGTCCAGCCGGCCTGGCAGGACCCCGTCCTGCTGCCCGTCGACACCGCCCCGGTGCCCGAGTACGGCAGCGGCTCGCTGGCCGATCTGCTGCCCACGCTCGTCGCCGGACAGGGCGTGCCCGGTTTCACGGCGGCGATCGCCGAGCTGACGCCCGCCGACCGGAACTGCGTCTTCCTGATCGACGGACTCGGCTGGGAGCAGATCCGGGCCCACCCCGACGAGGCCCCCTTCCTGCACTCCCTGCTGCCCACCTCGCGCGGCGGCACGGGCCGCCCGATATCCGCGGGCTTCCCGGCCACCACCGCGACCTCCCTGGCCTCGGTCGGTACCGGGCTGCCCCCGGGCGAGCACGGCCTCACCGGGTACACGGTGCGCAATCCGGAGACCGGCGCACTGATGAACCAGCTCCGCTGGAGGCCGTGGACACAGCCCAAGGTCTGGCAGCCGCACCCCACCGTCTTCACCCTCGCCGACGCGGCCGGAGTGCGTACCGCGCAGGTCTCCGCGCCCACCTTCGAGCAGACTCCGCTCACCAAGGTCGCCCTCAGCGGCGGCTCGTTCCTCGGCCGGCTGACCGGCGAGGACCGGATGGACGTCGCCGCCGAACGGCTGGCCGCCGGTGACCGCTCCCTCGTCTACACGTACTACAGCGAGGTCGACGGCATGGGGCACCGCTTCGGCGTCGACTCCGACGCCTGGCGCGGTCAGTTGATGCACGTCGACGGACTGGCCCGGCGCCTTGCCGAGCAGCTCCCGCCGCGCTCGGCGCTGTACATCACCGCCGACCACGGCATGATCGACATCCCGTTCGACGAGCAGTCCAGGATCGACTTCGACGAGGACTGGGAGCTGCGCGCGGGCGTCGCGCTGCTCGGCGGCGAGGGCCGCGCCCGTCACGTGTACGCCGTCCCGGGCGCCGAGGCCGATGTGCTGACCGTCTGGCGCGAGGTGCTCGGCGAGCAGTTCTGGGTGGCGAGCCGGGACGAGGCCGTCGCGGCGGGCTGGTTCGGCCCCCGGATCGACGAGCGGGTCCTCGGCCGGATCGGCGACGTGGTCGCGGCGGCCCACGACGACGTGGTGATCACCGCCTCCGACAACGAGCCCCACGAGTCGGCGATGGTGGGCATGCACGGCTCGATGACCCCCGTCGAGCAGCTGGTCCCGCTCCTCGAAGTACGCTCTTAGGCGTGTTTTGAAAGTCCCGTACGCGCCTTGGCCGTACGGGCCCGTTCCACGGCCCTCCCCGCCCGTCCCGAAAGGTGCTCGACCTCTCATGCCCGAGCTGGTGTTCTTCTCCGGAACCATGGATTGCGGGAAGAGCACCCTGGCGCTCCAGATCGGGCACAACCGGTCGGCGCGGGGCCTCCAGGGCGTGATCTTCACCCGGGACGACCGGGCGGGGGAGGGCAAGCTGTCGTCGCGGCTGGGGCTGGTGACGGACGCGGTCGAGGCGGACGGGGGGATGGACCTGTACGCGTACCTGGTCGCTCAGCTGTCGAAGGGCGGCAGGGTCGACTACGTGATCGTGGACGAGGCGCAGTTCCTCGCTCCGGACCAGATCGATCAGCTGGCTCGCGTCGTGGACGACCTGGAGATGGACGTCTTCGCCTTCGGTATCACCACGGACTTCCGTACGAAGCTGTTCCCCGGATCGCAGCGGCTGATCGAGCTGGCGGACCGGGTCGAGCAGCTCCAGGTCGAGGCCCTGTGCTGGTGCGGAGCCCGTGCGACGCACAACGCGCGGACGATAGAGGGTGAGATGGTCGTCGCGGGCGCCCAGGTCGTGGTCGGCGATGTGAACCGCCCGGCGGGCGAGGTGGGTTACGAGGTTCTCTGCCGCCGCCACCACTCGCGCCGCATGACCGCCGCGTCCGCCCGGGTGGGCGCACTGTCTCCTGACGTTCTGCCGGTTTCGCCTGCCTGACACCGGGTTCGTCTGCCGTTGGCGGCGACGGATGCCGGGAATTTCTTGAACTCCACGGCCCAGTGACGGCGGTGCAGGGAACTGATGACGCTTCCGTCTTCGATGTCGAACGCGGCGAACAGGCCGGTCACGCCGTGCCGTTGGCAGTCGTGGGTGCGCCGCTCCGGCATACCGGGCATCATCGGCAAGCCGCGCGTATACGACGTCCGGCTCGGCACGCCACAACACAATGCGCGCCCGAACAGCCAACCTCGACGCCCCCTGCGACCAGTGCGCCAGTTGGTCACGCTCGGCAGTGGTCAACACGAACTCGACGGAAGGGCGTCCCGAAAACGGCGTCCTGAAACCGTAGCAACTTGACGACAGGATTTCCGGGCAGGACACCAGGCCGTGCCCGACGGGGTGGCCGTCGGCCACCCCGTCGGTCCCTCTCACGTCAGCGACTCGCGGACCGCACGATCGTGAAGGCCGCGCCCTCCGGATCGGCGACTGTCGCCACCCGGCCGCTGGATCCCTCCCTGGGGGGCTGGAGGATGTGTCCGCCGAGCTCCACCACGTGCTGCGCCGCCTCGTCCGTGTCGGCGACCTCGAAGTACGTCATCCAGTGCGGGCCGCGGTCCCGCGGCAGGCCGTGGCCGACGCCGTGCAGCGACGCCACCGGGCGGCCGTTCAGATGCAGGGTCTGGTAGTCGAAGTCGGCCGAGACCACGGCCTCCGCCTCGTAGCCGAAGACCGCCTGGTAGAACTTGGCGACGGTCGCCGTCTCCCGGGTCACCAGCTCGTTCCAGACCGGCGTGCCGGGCGCTCCGGCCAGCGCGGTGCCGACGTGCCGGGCCGCCTGCCAGATCCCGAAGACGGCCCCGCACGGGTCGGAGGCGATGGCCATCCGGCCGGCCTCGCCAGCGTCGAGCGGTCCGACGCCGACCGTGCCGCCGCAGGCACGGATCGTCTCCGCCGTTACATCGGCGTCGTCGGTGGCCAGGTAGGTCGTCCAGGCGATCGGGAGATGCCGGTCGGGAGGCAGCTGTCCGATTCCCGCGACCTCCTTCCCGTCGATCAGTGCCCGGACATACGGGCCCAGCTGCTCCGGGCCCGGTCCGAACTCCCAGCCGAACAGTTCGGCGTAGAAGTTCTGGGTCGTGTCCAGGCCGTGCACGATCAGGCTCACCCAGCAAGGTGTTCCGGGTGTACGCCGAGCGGCAGCCTCGGTCATCGTCACTATCTCCTCGGACCATCGTGGTGGCCGTACGGGGGAACGGGGCCTGCGCGCCGTTGTGCGGTACGGGATGTGTACGCCCCGTGCAGATGCTTGCACCACCCGGCGCCCGATGCGCCCCGGCCGCGCCGCACTTTCCGTGATCTCGACGGACGAGATCCCGTTTGTTGCGGTACGACCATTTCGTGGTTGTTACGGGCGGGCAGGCAACTGCGCGAGGATGGCTCCCATGAAGCCCATCATCTCCGCATTCGAATGTGCGAGCGAGTCGGCGGGGCCACGTCCGCCGGTGCTCCTGGACGTACGTTGGCAACTGGGCGGCCCCCACGGCCGGTCCGACTACGAGGCCGGGCACATCCCAGGGGCGGTCTTCGTCGATCTGGACGCGGAGCTCGCCGGACCGGCGGGCGCCGGCGGCCGTCATCCGCTTCCCGGCCCGGCGGAATTCGGGGCGGTGATGCGCCGCGCCGGCGTCGGCCGGGACCGTTCGGTGATCGTGTACGACGGCGGCCAGGGCTGGGCGGCGGCCCGCGCCTGGTGGCTGCTGCGCTGGACGGGGCACCGGGACGTCCGGGTGCTGGACGGCGGTCTCGCCGCCTGGACCGGCGAGCTGTCGAAGGAGATCCCGGCCCCCGCCGAGGGCGACTTCGTCCCCGAGCCGGGAGCGCTGCCCCTGCTGGACGCGGACGGCGCGGCGGCCCTGGCTCGTTCGGGCCTGCTGCTCGACGCACGGGCCGCCGAGCGCTACCGGGGCGATGTGGAGCCGATCGACCGGGTGGGCGGGCACATTCCCGGCGCGGTCTCGGCCCCCACGGGGGAGAACGTCGGGGCGGACGGGCGCTTCCTGCCCGCCGACGCGCTGGCCGCCCGCTTCGCCGGGCTGGGCGCGGACGGGGACACCGCGGGCGTCGGCGTCTACTGCGGCTCGGGCGTCTCCGGCGCCCATGAGGTGCTGGCGCTGGAGATCGCCGGACACCGGGCCGCTCTCTACGCGGGCTCCTGGTCCGAGTGGTCGGCCGACGAGTCCCGTCCGGTCGCCACGGGCCCCACCCCCCTGTAACGGGACAGCCGCGCGGAACCGGGCCCTCAACGGGACGGCCGGGCGCGACCTGGTCCGTAACGGGACAGCCGGGCGCAACCGGGATGACGGGTTCCGTCCGGACAGCGCACAGGGGCCCGTACGCAAGCGCGTACGGGCCCCCGTCATGCGGCGATCACCCGGTTCAGTCCTGTTTCTTGCGGCGCGTGCCGAAGACGATCTCGTCCCAGCTCGGCACCGCGGCCCGGCGGCCCGGCCGGACGCCGTCCGCCTCGGCCTGGCGATCCGTCGTCCCGGTCAGCCGGTCGCGGTGACCGGCCACCGCACGAGGCATCAGTACATCCGCGTAAGCGGAGCCGGCGCCCGCGGAGGCCGCCGGTGCGGGCGGATCCTCGGCCTCCGGCTCCTGCGCGGCCGGTTCGATCGCCGGGGGCTCGGGCGGCGAGGGGCGCTCCGGCACGACCATGTCGCCGCGGAAGCTCGGTACCGCCTCCAGGAGGCTGGTGAGCGAATCGCGTTCGCTCGCCGTGACCCCGCCGATGCGCTCCTCCGGCTCCGGGGGCGGAGGCGGGGCGGGGCGCTCCATCTGACGGTCCAGGGCGCGGTCCAGCGGCCGGTCACGCGGCAGCCGGGCGATCCGCGGGACGAACGGGAAGCTGGGTTCGGGCGCGGCGACGTCGTCGGTCTCGCCGATCAGCGAGCGTGCCTCGTCGTCCACCGCCTGGACCAGCCGGCGCGGGGCGTCGTACGTCCAGCTCGCCGAGTGCGGCTCACCGGCGACCCGGTACACCAGGAGAACCTCCCAGGTGCCGTCGTCGCGGCGCCAGGAGTCCCACTGGACGGTTTCTCTGTCGGCGCCGCGCAGCAGGAGACGCTCCTGCACCGCCTCGCCGAGCTGGGGGCCGGTGTTCTCGCCCGGACGGCGCACGGGAGTCTTCCGGGCCCGCTCGGCCATGAAGGCGCGCTCCGCGAGCACGGGGCCCTCGAAGCGGCGGACACGGTCGACCGGGATCCCGGCGAACTGAGCGACTTCCTCCGCCGAGGCACCGGCTCGTATCCGGGCCTGGATGTCGCGGGGGCGGAGGTGGCTCTCCACCTCGATCTCGATCTGGCCGAGCCGCGCGCGGTCGTTGCGCACGGCGGCTCGCAGCCGCTCGTCGATCGGAAGTGTGTACTCCGTGCTGTCTGCAGCCTTGAGCACCAGTCGTGTGCCGTCGTTGGAGACGGCCACGACACGCAGTTCGGGCATGGGGACCTCCCGGGTGGTGCCTGCCGACGTCACGTGCGTCGCTGCTTCCGCTAGTCGAGTGTGGCCTGCCCGGCTGCAGCCTGCCACAACATTGCCGTGTTGCCCGGCGTGTCGGGCGTGAGCCCTTGATCGCCAGTGTGGCACGGTGACCTCTTGCGCAACACAAAGTGACCTTAGGTCACTCTGTGCAGCCGGCCCCCGTGCGATGCCGTGGCGCCGCCGGATCGAGTGCCTCCTTCGGCCCCCTCCCGAAGGTTGCGGACTTCCACGCGGGAGTCCGGCCCCAGGGCTCGCCACAGTACTCCATTCGGACCATGTGGGTGGGCCGCCGCGCCGCCGAAGTTCTCGTCAGGCGCGGGAGTCGAGTCACCCGGCTGGAGGCGGGGTGTTCCCCTCGCGTGTCCTGCTTCACACAATCACCGTAAGCGGAACTATCGGCTTCGCTCAAATGTCCCTTCTTGTTACATGGTGGGAGCGATGTCAATCAAGGGCTGGAAATGGTGCAGAAGCCGGAAAGTGACATAGAACCCAGAGAAAGGCGGATCGATCTCAGCCTGCCCCAGGTCGCGGGCAGTGCGGTCGCGGCGGTCGCGGCGGCGGTGGCGGCCTCGCAACTGGGCGTGTACGGAACGATTCTCGGCGCCGGGGTGATGAGCATCGTGGCCACCTGCGGCGGCTCGGTCTTCCAGCACTTCTTCCGTCGTACGGGTGAGCAGATCCGCGAGGTCACGGTCCAGGTGAAGCACCCGGACCGCGAGGTGACCGTGCACACGCGCCAGACACGTGATGCCGGGGACGCGGACGGGACGTGGGGGACCCCCGAGACACGGGTCGCCCTCCGGGAGGCCGACGGCTCCGCCGACACGGCCGCGGTACCGCGGGCGGTGGACGCCACGACGGTCCTGCGCCGGGTGGACGGGGCGACCACGCCCAAGGACGCGGACGCCACCACCGTCCTGCGCCGGGCGAGCGGCGACCCGGACCGTACGCAGCTGATCAAGGCGCTCGACGGAACCCGGCCGCTCGCGACGGCCCCCGGGGCCGGGGACGACGCGTTCTCGGAGGCGACCACACACGGCACCCGGATCCGCGGCTGGAAACGCTCGGCGCTCGGGGCCGCGGTGGTGTTCGCGGTCTCGATGGCCGGGATCACCACGTTCGAACTGGTCTCGGGAAACGGCCTGAGCGGCGGCCGGGGAACGACCGTGGGCTCCGTCGTACGCGGCGAGCGCGGAACGTCTCCGGCCGACCCCACGCCGTCCGGCAGCGCCGACCCGGGCCAGGACCGGCCGACCCCGGGCCAGGGCGGCAGCTCGGATCCCGGCACCGACCCGGGGCAGGGCGGACAGAACCGGAGCCCGGAGACGGACCGGGGCGACGGCTCCACGACGGACCCGACGCCCAGCCCCACCCCCACCCCGTCGGGCTCCGCGGGCGACGGCTCCGTCGCCCCGCCTCCGCCCACCCCCGGCGACGGCGGCAGCACCGCCCCCGACCCGACGGGCACGGGCAGCGCGCCGGCGCAGGAGAACGCACCGGTCGGCACGGACAGCGGCCAGTGAGCGGGCGCGGTGATCAGTCGCCCAGGACCCGGCGCAGGTAGTCGTTGGCGAAGCGGCGGTCCGGGTCCAGCCGGTCCCGGACCGCGGCGAACTCGCCGAACCGCGGATACACCCCGGCGAGGTACCCGGAATCGCGGGTGTTGACCTTGCCCCAGTGGGGGCGGCCGCCGTGGGCGGTCATGATCCGCTCCACCGCCGTGAAGTACGCCTGGTAGGGCGTGCCCCGGTACAGGTGGACGGCGATGTACGCGGTCTCCCGGCCCGAGGCCGTGGAGAGCGCTATGTCGTCGGCGGGGGCGGTACGCACCTCCACCGGGAAGCTGATCCGCAGCGGGGAGCGCTCGACCATCGCCCTGACCTCGCGCAGCGCCTCCACGGCCGCCTCGCGCGGCAGGGCGTACTCCATCTCCACGAACCGCACCCGGCGCGGGCTGGTGAAGACCTTGTACGGGATGTCGGTGTACGTGCGCGCCGACAGGGCGCGGCTGGAGAGCTTGGCGATCGAGGGGATCGTGGCGGGTACCGCCCGGCCGAGCGAGCAGGCCGCCTGGAAGATCCCGTTGGAGAGGAGCTCGTCCTCGATCCAGCCGCTGACCCTTCCGGGCGGAGCGGCGGGGCCCGCGCTGCGGTTGTTGCGCTTGGTGTTGCAGTTGCCGGTGTGCGGGAACCAGTAGAACTCGAAGTGTTCGTTCTCGGCCACCAGCTGATCGAAGTCGGCCGTGACCTTGTCGAAGGTCATCGGTTCCTCGCGGGCGGTCAGCAGGAACAACGGCTCCACGGCGAAGGTGATCGCCGTGATGACGCCCAGGGCGCCGAGCCCGATCCGGGCGACGGCGAAGACGTCCGGGTTCTCGGTCTCCGAGCAGGTCAGCACCGTGCCGTCCGCCGTGACCAGCTCCAGGGCGCGTATCTGCGCGGATATCGACGCCGAGTCGCGGCCGGTGCCGTGGGTGCCGGTGGAGGTGGCCCCGGCGACCGTCTGATCCATGATGTCGCCCATGTTGGTGAGCGAGAGGCCCTCGCGGGCCAGCGCGGTGTTGAGCCGCTTCAGCGGCGTGCCCGCCTCGACGGTCACCGTCATCGCCGCACGGTCGACCTCCCGGATGCCGGTGAGCAGATCGGGGCGTATCAGCAGCCCGTCGGTGGCCGCGGTCGCGGTGAACGAGTGGCCGGTGCCCACCGCCTTCACCTTCAGGCCGTCATCGGACGCCCTGCGCAGCTCCTCGGCCAGCTCGTCCACGGAGGCGGGTGACACGGTCCGTACCGGACGGGCGGTGACGTTCCCCGCCCAGTTACGCCACGCGCTCGTCGTCGTCCGTGCGTAGGTGTCGGTCATCTTCCCCGCGCCCTTCCGTAGGAACCGGCCCACTGAGCCGGCGGTACCCCAGGAACGCCACCGCGGCCGCGAGCGCTCCCGCCACGGCGGGCACCGCGTACCCCGCCTTCGCCCCGGACGCGTCGACCACCCAGCCGGCGGCCGAGGAGCCGAGCGCCACACCCACGGCGAGCCCGGTGCTGGTCCAGGTCATGCCCTCGGTCAGTCTGGTGCGCGGTACGTGCTGTTCGACGAGAGCCATCGTGGTGACCATCGTCGGTGCGATGGCGAGGCCCGCGACAAAGAGCGCCACGGCCAGGAACGGCAGGCTCCCGGCCA
The DNA here is from genome assembly GCF_040655445.1 of Streptomyces sp. NPDC050423. Lineage (NCBI taxonomy): Bacteria > Bacillati > Actinomycetota > Actinomycetes > Kitasatosporales > Streptomycetaceae > Streptomyces > Streptomyces sp. NPDC050423. The sequence goes on along the minus strand of NZ_JBFAJY010000017.1, from coordinate 20,282 downwards.
GTTGGAGGGGGATCATACTCACGGCCATCGCGCACACTCCCACCAGCCACCGGCCGGACGGCCTGCCCTTCAGGTGCAGCAGGCCGAAGACGGCCCCGGCGAGGCAGGAGCCCAGCGCGTACACGGCCAGCACGAGACTCGCCGCGGCCTTGTGGCCCTGCTCCTCGGCGAAGGCCACCGTCACCACGTCGACCGCCCCGAAGATCGCCCCGGTCGCCACGAAGGTCACCACGAGCACCTGGAGACCGCGGGAGGCCAGCGCGGAGCCGTCGGTGTGCCGCGCGTGCGGGTGCGGCACCGGCTCGGTGGCCCGCTGAGCGGTCAGCCAGAAGACGCCGACCAGCAGGAAGCCCGCGGCCAGCAACGGGCCCGCCTCGGGGAACCAGGCGGTGGAGAGCCCGATCGAGATGATCGGACCGAAGATGAAGCACACCTCGTCGACGATCGACTCCCACGCGTACGCGGTGTGGAGCTCGCGCGCCGAGCCCCGGTAGATCTCCGCCCAGCGGGCCCGGACCATCGAACCGACGCTGGGGACGCAGCCGGCTCCGGCCGCGAACACGAACAGCGTCCAGTCCGCCAGCCCCTGCTGCGCGCAGACCAGCAGACCGGCCACGGCCGCCAGGGCGACGAGGGTCACCGGGCGCAGCACCCGGCGCTGCCCGTACCGGTCGACCAGCCTGGATATCCGCGGCCCCACCACCGCCGCGGCCATCGCCAGCGTCGCCGAGAGTGCGCCCGCCAGCCCGTACCGGCCGGTCAGCTGGGAAACCATGGTCACCACGCCGATGCCCATCATGGACAGCGGCATCCGGCCGAAGAAGCCGGCCGAGGAGAACCCCTTGGAGCCGGGGGCGGCGAAGATCGCGCGATAGGGACTGGGCAAGGGGTACTCCGGTACGGCGCGGTCACACGCGGTGTCAGGGGTGAACGTGGCCGACACAGCTTACGGGTGGGGTGCTGGGGCGGATGTCGGTGGAAGCGGCGCCGGGGGCGGGTGGCAGGATCGATGTCATGTCCGATCTGCGTGAGCCCGCCCCCTACGACGCCCTGCTGCTGCTCTCCTTCGGAGGCCCCGAAGGTCCGGACGACGTGGTTCCGTTCCTGGCGAACGTGACCCGCGGCCGGGGTATCCCCGAGGAGCGGCTGAAAGAGGTCGGCAAGCACTACTTCCTGTTCGGCGGCGTCAGCCCGATCAACGGCCAGAACAGGGCCCTGCTCGACGCCCTGCGCAAGGACTTCGCTGAGCACGGACTCGATCTGCCGGTGTACTGGGGCAACCGCAACTGGGCGCCCTACCTGACCGACACCCTGCGCGAGATGGCCGGGGACGGACACCGTCGCATCGCCGTCCTGGCGACCAGCGCCTACGCGTCCTACTCCGGCTGTCGGCAGTACCGCGAGAACCTCGCCGAGTCACTGGCCGTCCTGGAGGCCGAAGGGCTGCCGGTGCCGCGCGTCGACAAGCTGCGGCACTACTTCAACCACCCCGGCTTCGTCGAGCCGATGGTCGACGGCGTCCTCGCCTCCCTGGCCGGCCTTCCCGAGGACGTGCGGGCCGGCGCACACCTCGCCTTCACCACGCACTCCATCCCCACCTCGGCGGCCGACGTCTCCGGCCCGCCGGAGGCGCACGGCGACGGCGGTGCGTACGTCGCCGAGCACCTCGACGTGGCACGGGTGATCGTCGAGGCCGTCCGCGAGCGGACGGGTGTCGAGTACCCGTGGCAGCTCGTCTACCAGTCGCGCAGCGGCGCCCCGCACATTCCGTGGCTCGAACCCGACATCTGCGATCACCTGGAGCTGCTGCACGGCGACGGCGTTCCCGCCGTGGTGATGGCACCCATCGGCTTCGTCTCGGACCACATGGAGGTCCTGTACGACCTCGACACCGAGGCCAACGCGAAGGCCGCCGAGCTCGGCCTGCCGGTGCGCCGGTCCGCGACCGTCGGCGCCGACCCGCGGTTCGCCGCGGCGGTGCGTGACCTCGTGCTGGAGCGCGCCGCCGCCGAACAGGGCCGCGGCCGGGAGCGGTGTGCCCTCGGGGCACTGGGAGCGAGCCACGACCTCTGCCCGGCCGGCTGCTGCCCGGCCCGTGTCCCGAGGCCGGCCGCCGCGGGCGCCGACAGCCCGTACGCGTGACGCCCCACCGACCCGACCCGCACCTCCTCATCCCCCTGGGAGCGCCGTGACCGACCCCCTGCTGTCCGAACTGCTGGACCTCGCCCTGGACGTCGCCCACCGGGCCGGCGCGCTGCTGCGCGACGGCCGGCCCGCCGACCTGGGGGTGGCCGCGACCAAGTCCAGCCCGGTGGACGTCGTCACCGAGATGGACATCGCCGCCGAGAAACTGATCACCGGCTTCCTGTCCGAACGCCGCCCCCAGGACGGCTTCCTCGGGGAGGAGGGCGCCAGCTCCGAGGGCAGCAGCGGCATCCGCTGGGTGATCGACCCGCTCGACGGCACCGTGAACTACCTGTACGGGCTGCCTACCTGGGCCGTCTCCATCGCCGCCGAACGGGACGGTGAGCGGGTCGTGGGCGTGGTGGAGGCCCCGATGCGCCGGGAGACGTACCACGCGGTACTCGGCGGCGGTGCGTACGCGAAGGGCGGTGCCTTCGGGGACGGCGGGGCCGCCCTGCGCTGCCGGCCCGCCCCGCCGCTCGACCAGGCGCTCGTGTCGACCGGCTTCAACTACGTCGCCGACGTCCGCGCGCACCAGGCCGACGTGGCGCGCGTGCTGATCCCGCGGCTGCGGGACATCCGGCGCGGCGGCTCCGCCGCCATCGACCTCTGCGACGTCGCCGCGGGCCGCCTCGACGGCTACTACGAGCGCGGCCTGCACCCGTGGGACCTCGCGGCCGGTGACCTCATCGCACGGGAGGCCGGCGCGCTCACCGGCGGGCGGCCGGGAACGCCCGCCGACGGAGACCTGTCGGTCGCCGCGTCACCGGGCGTCTTCGAGCCGCTGAGCTCCCTGCTGGAGGAACTGGGCGCCTGGCACGACTGAGCCCCTGTGCGGGCCGTGGGCGGCGTCGCGACGAAGAAGGCCCCGCATGTGCCGCTACGGCACCGCGGGGCCTTCTCGTGACGGCTCAGACGCTTGTGGCGCCGATGTGGACTCCGTGCTCGGCCGCGAGGCGGTGCAGATCCTCCAGCTCGCTCTGCTCGACGTCCGCAAGGAAGTCGTCACCCGTCTCGCGGGCCTTCGTGAGGTCGGACTCGGTGGTCTTGATGCGTTGCAGCAGACCTGCGGTGAAAGCGTCCATGAGGCGCCCCCTCATCGTGGGTCGGTGGCACGGGGGTGTGCCCGGGATTCCCTCCGCCGAGGCGGTAGGGCGGGTGATCACGCATCCTCCGGGGGAACGGAGGGGGCCAGTGGCACGCCACATACGAGACGTGATCGCGGGTGTGAATTCGTCCTCCCCAGCCCGGCCCTCAGAGAAACCTCAACTGGCCCGGAAAACCGCCGCATTCCGGGAAGCCGCAGGTCGGGCCGCGCCGTCTTACCGCCGGTTTATACGCGTTACGGGCAGGATGGAGGCGCACAGACCGTGCCCGGACACGGCCCGGATCATGGGCCACCGGCCTGATCCGGACGTTCCGCCGGTCCGTCGCGGACGTTGTGCAGCTCTGTTGTGGAAGTTCTAAGGAAGGAAGCGCCGTGCGCGTACTCGTCGTGGAGGACGAGCAGCTGCTCGCCGATGCGGTGGCCACCGGATTGCGCCGGGAGGCCATGGCCGTCGATGTCGTGTACGACGGTGCAGCGGCACTGGAGCGCATCGAGGTCAACGACTACGACGTCGTGGTGCTGGACCGGGACCTCCCCCTGGTGCACGGCGACGACGTCTGCCGCAGGATCGTCGAGCTGGGCATGCCGACCAGGGTGCTCATGCTCACCGCCTCCGGAGACGTCAGCGACCGGGTGGAGGGACTGGAGCTCGGAGCCGACGACTATCTGCCCAAACCCTTCGCCTTCAGTGAGCTGACCGCGCGGGTACGGGCCCTCGGGCGCCGTACGACCGTCGCCCTGCCGCCGGTCCTGGAGCGTGCCGGGATCAAGCTCGACCCGAACCGCCGCGAGGTCTTCCGGGGCGAGCAGGAGGTCCAGCTCGCGCCCAAGGAGTTCGCGGTGCTGGAGGTCCTGATGCGCAGCGAGGGCGCTGTGGTCTCGGCCGAGCAGCTCCTGGAGAAGGCCTGGGACGAGAACACCGACCCGTTCACCAACGTCGTCCGGGTGACCGTCATGACCCTGCGGCGCAAGCTCGGTGAGCCGCCGGTCATCGTCACCGTGCCCGGCTCCGGCTACCGGATCTGATGCCGGTGCCCACTGTCCCGCCGCCCGCGACGGCGCCCCCCAAACCCACGTGGGAGCCCAAACAGCAGGAGCCCCCGTACCCCTGGCTGCGTCCGACGATCCGGATACGCCTCACCCTGCTGTACGGCGGCATGTTCCTGATCGCCGGCATCCTGCTGCTGTCGATCATCTACATGCTGGCCGCTCAGGCCCTGCACGTGGGCAGTGAGCTGCCGTTCAAGATCGTCGACGGCCATGTGTCCAGCAACGTCTGCAACCTGCTGGGGGAGGGGAGCTCACCGAACTCCGTCAACGCGGCGATGAACTCCTGCGTCAACCACCAGCGTCAACAGGCGCTGGACACCCTCCTCAACCGGTCCCTGCTGGCCCTCGTGGGCCTGAGCATCATCGCTTTCGCCTTCGGTTACGCGATGGCGGGACGGGTGCTCTCGCCGCTGGGCCGGATCACCCGCATCGCCCGTCGGGTGGCCGGCACGGATCTGTCCAGGCGCATCGAGCTGGACGGTCCGGACGACGAGTTCAAGGAGCTCGCCGACACCTTCGACGACATGCTGGACCGGCTGGAGCGGGCCTTCACCGCGCAGCAGCGGTTCGTCGGGAACGCGTCGCACGAGCTGCGCACGCCCCTGGCGATCAACCGCACGCTGCTGGAGGTCCACCTCTCCGACCCGCAGGCACCCCCGGAGCTCAAGCAGCTCGGCAAGACGCTGCTGGCCACCAACGAACGCAGTGAGCAGCTGGTCGAGGGCCTGCTGCTGCTCGCCCGCAGTGACAACCAGATCGTCGAGCGCAAACCCGTCGACCTCGCCGAGGTCGCCTCGCGTGCCCTCGACCAGACACGGGGCGAGGCCGAGGCCAAGAACGTGGAGATGCGCGCCGAGCTGGCCCCGGCCGTGGTCCAGGGCAACGGCGTGCTGCTGGAGCGGATCGCGCTGAACCTCGTACAGAACGCGGTGCGCTACAACGTCCCGGACAGCGGCTGGGTCGAGGTCACCACCGAGCTCCTGCCGGGCCAGGCCCTGCTCGTCGTCTCGAACACGGGTCCAGTGGTGCCCGCCTACGAGATCGACAACCTCTTCGAGCCCTTCAGACGGCTGCGTACGGAGCGGACGGGCAGCGACAAGGGGGTGGGGCTCGGCCTGTCGATCGCGCGGTCCGTCGCGCGCGCTCACGGAGGCCGTATCATCGCGGAGCCCCGCGAGGGCGGTGGTCTTGTGATGCGCGTCTCACTGCCTGTCTGACAGGCCGGACGAAGCGATTCGCACTCGGTTTATTTTGTTCGCTTTGAGCGGAATTTTCGGGACCCGATCCCGGGGGGTCCGTGTGTGATCGATCACAGGAGCGAATTTCCGGCCATCCACGCTCCGTGACCAGGGCCCCCATCGGAAATCCGGTAAAAGTCGGGGTTTTCGGGGGCCATTATCACGGGAAGTACACGGGGTGGTGCCTGTGAAGGGCGCCGCCGGGACCGTGTACGGTCCCCATCGCCACCCAAGCCGATCACTCTCGAGCGGTCCTTTTGGGTGTCGATTGAGTAACAGACCTTGATGTGAGGCAAAATCTCCGCCTCGGGTCGGGCACAAGTCCGGCCTCTCACGCGTTACGTGCGCTGAGACACCGCAGACACCCAGAGGGGGAGAGCGACATGGCAACGGATTACGACACCCCACGAAAGACCGACGACGACGTCGATCAGGACAGCCTTGAAGAGCTCAAGGCTCGTCGGAGCGACAAGACGGCCTCGGCCGTCGATGTCGACGAGTTCGACGCGGCAGAAGGACTGGAGCTGCCCGGCGCAGACCTGTCCAACGAAGAGCTGGCCGTAAGGGTCCTGCCGAAGCAGGCCGACGAATTCACGTGCATGAGCTGTTTCCTCGTGCACCACCGCAGTCAGCTGGCCCGCGAGAAGAACGGCCAGCCGATCTGCCGCGACTGCGACTGAGGTCCGGTCGGCCGTGGCAGGGGACACACCGTTCCGGAAGCGGCGCCCCCGGCGTGGCAGTAAGGCGTCGGAGGCGCATCAGGGCGGTACAGGCCCGGCAGAGGGCGTAGCAGCGCCTGCCGAGCCGTCCGCCCTGCCACCCTCGCCGGGCGGACAGGACGAGCGAGGCCGGCCGGCCTCGCTCGAAGCAGCCGGAGCAGCTGCAGAAGTCGACACGGCCGACAGGGCCGAACAGGTCGACAGGACGGAGCCCGTGACCGGGGCAGGCCGTCTGAATTCAGTGAAACGGGGCGTACGCAAGGGCGGGGAGAGCGCGAGGTCGGCGATCGGTCATATCGCCGACCTGATCATCGATATCGCTCCCCGCGTCCCTGTGCGCGATCTCGCCACCCTGCGCAAGCAGTTCCCGGACCTAGGGCCCGAGGAACTGGCCGACCGGCTCATCGCGGGCGCGGGCAAGGCCACCGCCACCGTCGGCGCCGGAATCGGCGCGGCGGCCATGATGCCCGTACCGCCCGCCATGCTCGCCGAGCTGGCCGCGGAGATCACCGGTGTGGCCGCGATCGAGATGAAGCTCGTCGCCGAGCTGCACGAGGTGTACGGACTCCGTCCGCCCGGCGGCATCGGACAGCGCTCCACCGCCTACCTCACCTCCTGGACCGAGGAGCGAGGCATCGACGGCATGCGCCCTGTGACGGTCAATGCCGCGCTCGGCGGCCAGATGAAGCGCGAGCTGCGCCAGCAGATCATGAAGCGCACCGTGCGCGATCTGCCGAACCTGATTCCGTTCATGATCGGCGCCGCGGTCGGCGCGATGATGAACCGCCGCGAGACCAGAAGACTTGCCGAACGGGTCAGGAAGGATCTGCGCAAGCGGCAGATCCCCTGGGACCGGCTGCCGGAGCTGCCGCCGCTGGAACGGCCCGCGCTCCCGTACGAAGCCTTTCCCGGGTCTTCGGAGGACCAGCCCCCGAAGGACTAGAGCCCTTCCCCCGGGCTCGCTCTAGGCCCGCACCGCCGCCTTCAGTGCCGCCACCAGGGCCTTCGGCTCGCGCGTCGACAGAAAGACGTACGGAGTCGGGTCCTGCGGATCGGTGATCTTCACCCGCACCGCCGTCGGGATATAGCTGCGCAGCAGCATGAACGCCCGGGTGTCCGCCTTGTACGAGCGCCAGGCGCGCGCCTCCTCGGCCTCCAGCACCTCTGCCTCACCGAGCGCCGAGACCGGGATCCGCGCGTCACCCGCCACGAGCGCGTCACCCACCACCCGGATCCGGGCGGAGCCGTACGAGCTCACCACCACCGCCGACGCGGCCGTGCCGCCCACCAGGCCGGCGAGCAGCGGCAGGGTACCCAGTGGCAGCAGCATCAGCGCGCACGCGATGCCGAAGAGGAAGCAGATCACCCACCATGAACGGGGTGCGGTGAGGCGTTCGTCGAATGGCGGGGCGGAAGGCTGCATGCGCACAAGCTTGGCACGGCGCGACCAGCGGGTACCCGCGCGGGTAAGGTCTGCGGCTGTGAGTGGAACATCTGCGGCTATGAAGCCCCCGGCCGACGCGGTGAAACCGGTCCGGCACCCCGACGCGCCGCCCCCCGGTGAACTGCTCGGCGCGCACTACGAACACTGTTTCGGCTGCGGCGGAGGACAGCCGCACGGGCTGCACCTCCAGGCGCGGGCCGGCGAGGGTGTCGAGGTGACCGCCGAATTCACCGTGCAGGCCGCCCACCAGGGTGCCCCTGGCCTGGCGCACGGCGGGGTACTGGCCACCGCGCTCGACGAGACGCTCGGCTCGCTGAACTGGCTGCTGCGGGTGATCGCGGTGACCGGACGGCTGGAGACCGACTTCGTCCGCCCCGTGCCGGTCGACACGGTGCTGTACCTCGACGCAGAGATCACCGCCGTGCACGGCCGGAAGATCTACTCCAGGGCCACCGGCCGGATCGGCGGCCCGGACGGGCCCGTGGCGGTCCGGGCCGAGGCCCTCTTCATCGAGGTCAAGGTCGACCACTTCATCGAGAACGGCCGCCCGGCCGAGATCCGCGCGGCGATGGCCGACCCCGACCAGGCCAAGCGCGCCCGCGCCTTCGAGGTGAACCCCTGATGCGCCATCCCGTGGACGTACTGATCCGCAGGACCGACCCCGACGTGCCGATCCCGGCGTACGGGCACCCCGGCGACGCCGGGGCCGATCTGGTGACCACCGAGGCCGCCGAGCTGGCACCGGGCGAGCGGGCCGTGCTGCCCACGGGGGTTTCGATCGCACTGCCGGACGGGTACGCCGCGTTCGTGCATCCCCGATCCGGCATCGCCGCGCGCTGTGGAGTCGCACTGGTGAATGCCCCGGGGACGGTTGATGCCGGGTACCGTGGAGAGATCAAGGTGATCGTCATCAATCTCGACCCGCGCGAGTCCGTGCGGTTCGAGCGGTTCGACCGGATTGCCCAACTGGTCGTGCAGCAGGTCGAGAAGGTGCGCTTCCACGAGGTGTCGGAGCTTCCCGGTTCGGCGCGGGCCGAGGGGGGCTTCGGGTCCACCGGCGGTCATGCCGCCGTTGATGTTGATGGCGTCCGGGGCGGGGTTCCCCAGGACGGGAACAGCTACGCTTCGGTCGAATCCGACCGGGAAGGACAGTGACGTGTTCGGACGTCGCAAGAACAGTGGTTCCGCCGAGGACACGGCGGACGAAGCGCGCGAGGCCGAGCAGGTCGTCGACGAGCTCGATGACGCCGATGCCGCCAAGGGCGGATCGCGTCGGACGAACCTTCCGCCGGCGCCGCGACCGGACGGGCCGTGGGACATCGAAGAGGTCTCCCAGCCCGGCGAGGGCCGCGTCGACCTGGGCGGCATCTTCGTACCCGGTGTCGAGGGCATGGAGCTGCGTGTCGAGGTCGCCGGTGACGCGATCGTCGCCGCCACCGTCGTGCTGCGCGACAGCGCGATCCAGCTGCAGGCCTTCGCCGCCCCCAAGAAGGAGGGCATCTGGGGCGAGGTCCGCGACGAGATCGCCTCCGGCATCACCCAGCAGGGCGGGATCATCGACGAGGTCGAGGGCCCGCTGGGCTGGGAGCTGCGCGCGCAGGTCCCCGTACAGCTTCCCGACGGGGCGAACGGCGTGCAGCTGGTCCGCTTCGTCGGCATCGACGGCCCGCGCTGGTTCCTGCGCGGTGTGATCTCCGGCCAGGGTGCCGTGCAGCCGGAGGCCGCCGGTCTGCTGGAGACGGTCTTCCGGGACACCGTGGTGGTCCGTGGCGACGGCCCGATGGCCCCGCGCGACCCGATCGTCCTCAAGCTCCCCAACGACGCCCAGATGGTGCCCGAGGGTGTTCAGCAGGAGGAGCAGGAGGGCTCGAAGTTCTCCGGTGGCATGGGCCAGCTCCAGCGGGGCCCCGAGATCACCGAGGTGCGCTGACCCCGCACCCGTAAGCACCGGCCGGTGGGCCGTACCCCTTCGCGGGGGTGCGGCCCACCGGCTTTTCCGTGTCCGCGGGGGCGTCACCCCGGACCGTGCGGACGGCAGCGCGTATGGGGCGCGTATCGGGCACGTACGGGCGCCGTCAAGGGCCGGCCCATTTCCGTATGGAAGCCATCAACGCAGGTCAAAGCGGTGTCTGCGGCAGGTTTGCTCATGAGGTCCGAGAAATCCGCACCTCATCCAGGAGCACCCGATGGCCGATATGGCCTTCGTCGCCACCACGATCGCGGTCTTCGCGCTGGTGGCACTCATCGCCAAGGGGGTGACGAAGCTGTGACCGCCGAAAACGTGGTGGGTCTCGTCGTGGCCGTCGCCCTGCTGGGCTATCTCGTCCTCGCCCTTCTGTACCCGGAGAGGTTCTGAGCCCGAAATGAGCCCCGTCTTCGCAGGTGTGCTCCAGTTGCTCGCGCTCGTCGTGGCGCTGGGTCTGGCGTACCGCCCGCTCGGCGACCACATGGCCCGTGTCTACACCTCGCCCCGGCATCTGCGGGCCGAGAAGTGGATATACCGGGCCATCGGCGCCGATCCGAACACGCAGATGCGCTGGCCCGCCTATCTCCGCGGTGTCCTGGCCTTCTCCGCCGTGAGCGTCCTCTTCCTGTATCTGCTGCAGCGGCTCCAGGGCTCGCTGCCCGGCTCCCTCGGCTTCGTCTCGATCGACCCCGACCAGGCGTTCAACACGGCGGCGTCGTTCGTCGCCAACACCAACTGGCAGTCGTACTCCGGCGAACAGGCCATGGGTCATGTCGTGCAGACCGGCGGCCTCGCGGTGCAGAACTTCGTCTCGTCCGCCGTCGGTATCGCCGTCGCGGTGGCGCTGGTCCGGGGCCTCGCCGCCACCCGTACCGGTGAACTCGGCAACTTCTGGACCGACCTGGTGCGCGGCACGGTACGGATCCTCCTTCCGATCTCGGTGATCGGCGCGCTCGTGCTGGTCGCCTGCGGGGCGATCCAGAACTTCTCCGGCATCCACTCCGTCGGCCAGTTCCTGGGCGGTTCGCAGCAGTGGAACGGCGGCGCGGTCGCCTCGCAGGAGGTCATCAAGGAGCTGGGCACCAACGGCGGCGGATACTTCAACGCCAACGCGGCCCACCCCTTCGAGAATCCCAACGGGCTCTCCAACCTCTTCGAGATCTTCCTGATCCTCGTCATCCCGTTCGCGCTGACCCGCACCTTCGGCCGGATGGTCGGCTCGCTCAGGCAGGGCTACGCCATCCTCGCCACCATGGGCGTCATCTGGCTCGGCTTCACCGCGCTGATGATGTGGACCGAATTCGCCCACCACGGGCCCGCGTTCGATATCGCGGGCGGGGCCATGGAGGGCAAGGAGAATCGTTTCGGTGTGGGCGGCTCGTCCCTCTTCGCCGTGGCCACCACGCTCACCTCGACCGGCGCGGTGAACTCCTTCCACTCCTCGTTCACCGGCTTCGGCGGCGGCATCACGATGCTCGGCATGCAGCTCGGCGAGATCGCGCCCGGCGGCACCGGCTCCGGTCTCTACGGGATGCTGATCATGGCGGTCATCGCGGTGTTCATCGCCGGCCTGATGGTCGGCCGCACGCCCGAGTACCTCGGCAAGAAGATCGGCACCCGCGAGATCAAGCTCGCGGCCTGCTACATCCTGATCACCCCGGCGCTGGTGCTCTGTTTCACCGGCGTCGCCATGGCCCTGCCCACCCCGGGCAACTCGATGACCAACTCCGGGGCGCACGGCTTCTCCGAGATCCTCTACGCCTACACCTCCGGCGCCAACAACAACGGTTCGGCCTTCGCCGGACTGGCCGCGGACACCCAGTGGTTCAACACCACGATCGGACTGGCGATGCTGCTGGGCCGGTTCCTGCCCATGGTGTTCGTCCTCGCCCTGGCGGGCTCGTTCGCCGGGCAGCGGCCCGTACCGGCGACCGTCGGCACCCTCGGCACGCACAAACCGCTCTTCAGCGGACTGCTGGTCGCCACCGTCATGATCATCGCCGGTCTGACCTACTTCCCGGCCCTGGCTCTGGGGCCGCTGGCCGAGGGGCTGGCGTCATGACCCTCCGTACGAAGCAAGAGGACGCGATGTCCACAGTCACACCGTCCCGCGCACCGCACCGGGACACCCCGTCCGGGCAGGGCCCCGAAGGACGCGTCGGCGCGGGTCTGTTCGACCCCAGGATGCTGATCGCCGCGTTCCCCGACGCGGTACGCAAACTCGATCCCCGGGTGATGATCAAGTCCCCGGTGATGTTCGTGGTGCTGACCGGCTCGGTGCTCACCACCGTGCTGGCGGCCCTGGACCCGGGGGACTGGTTCGGCTGGGCGATCACGGTCTGGCTCTGGCTGACCACCGTCTTCGCCAACCTGGCGGAGGCGGTCGCCGAAGGGCGCGGCAAGGCCCAGGCCGACACCCTGCGCCGGGCCAAGACGGACACCGTCGCCCGCCGGGTCATCGGCGGGAACGAGGAGCGGGTCCCGGGCACCGAACTGCGCATCGGTGATCTGGTGGTCTGCGAGGCCGACGACATCATTCCGGGCGACGGGGACGTCGTCGAGGGGGTGGCGAGTGTCGACGAATCCGCGATCACCGGCGAATCGGCGCCGGTCATCCGGGAGTCCGGCGGCGACCGCAGCGCCGTGACCGGTGGGACGAAGGTGCTCTCCGACCGCATCGTCATCAAGATCACCACCAAGCCCGGCGAGACCTTCATCGACCGGATGATCGCCCTCGTCGAGGGCGCGGCCCGGCAGAAGACGCCCAACGAGATCGCGCTGAACATCCTGCTCGCCTCGCTGACCGTCGTGTTCCTGCTGGCCGTGGTCACCCTCCAGCCGTTCGCCGTCTACGCCGGCAGCGAGCAGTCCATGATCGTGCTGGCCGCGCTGCTGGTCTGTCTGATCCCGACCACCATCGGCGCCCTGCTGTCCGCCATCGGCATCGCCGGCATGGACCGGCTGGTGCAGCGCAACGTGCTCGCCATGTCGGGGCGCGCCGTGGAGGCGGCGGGCGATGTGTCGACCCTGCTGCTGGACAAGACCGGCACGATCACCCTCGGCAACCGGCAGGCCGCGGCGCTCCTCCCGGTCGCGGGCGTGACGGAGGCCGAACTGGCGGACGCCGCCCAGCTCTCCTCGCTGGCCGACGAGACGCCCGAGGGGCGGTCCGTCGTCGTCCTGGCGAAGGAGGCGTACGGGCTCCGCGAGCGGCACCAGGGGGAACTGGCCACCGCGCAGTGGGTGGGCTTCACCGCCCGGACCCGGATGTCCGGGGTGGACGTCGGCGGACGCCGGATCCGCAAGGGAGCCACCGGTTCGGTCGCCGCATGGGTCCGGGAGCGCGGCGGCACGGTCCACCCCGACGTCGCCACGCTCACCGACCGGATCTCCCGCGAGGGCGGTACGCCGCTGCCGGTCGCGGTCGACGACGGGGACGGCGCCCGGGTCCTGGGTGTCATCCACCTCAAGGACGTCGTCAAGGAGGGCATGCGCGAGCGGTTCGGTGAACTGCGCCGGATGGGCATCCGCACCGTCATGATCACCGGCGACAACCCGCTGACCGCGAAGGCCATCGCCGAGGAGGCGGGGGTCGACGACTTCCTCGCCGAGGCCACGCCCGAGGACAAGATGGCCCTCATCAAGCGGGAGCAGGCCGGCGGCAAGCTCGTCGCGATGACCGGCGACGGAACGAACGACGCCCCGGCGCTGGCCCAGGCCGACGTCGGCGTGGCCATGAACACCGGAACCTCGGCCGCCAAGGAGGCCGGGAACATGGTGGACCTGGACTCCGACCCGACCAAGCTGATCGAGATCGTCGAGATCGGCAAACAGCTGCTGATCACCCGCGGCGCACTGACGACGTTCTCCATCGCCAACGACGTCGCGAAGTACTTCGCGATCATCCCCGCGATGTTCGCCGTGGTCTATCCGGGCCTGGACAAGCTCAACATCATGGACCTGTCCTCACCCCGGTCCGCGATCCTGTCCGCCGTGATCTTCAACGCGCTGATCATCGTCGCGCTGGTGCCGCTCGCGCTGAAGGGCGTGCGCTACCGGCCCGCGGGCGCCGATTCGATGCTCCGGCGCAACCTCGGGATCTACGGACTGGGCGGCCTGATCGCCCCGTTCATCGGCATCAAGATCATCGACCTGATCATCTCCCTCATCCCCGGAATCGGCTGACCTGCCATGAACAACTCCGTAGGAAACTCCGCCCGGCTTCTGTGGGCCGGACTCCGCGCCCTGCTCGTCCTCACCGCGGTCTGCGGCGTCCTCTACCCGCTCGCCGTCACCGGGATCGCCCAGGGCCTCATGCCCGGCCGGGCCAACGGCTCCGAGATCAGCTCCCAGGGCAAGGTCGTCGGCTCCGAACTCATCGGCCAGCGCTACGACCTGCCGCTCAAGAAGGGCCAGGAGACCCCCGACCCCGATCTCAAGTGGTTCCAGCCCCGCCCGTCCAACGGCCTCGGCAGCAACAGCGTCAACACCCAGTACTCGCTCCTCGTCTCCGGCGCGACCAACCGCTCCGGCGACAACAAGGACCTGATCGACTGGGTCACGGCCGCCAAGGCCGCGGTGGTGAAGGACAACTCCGTCCCCGGCCACCCCGTGCGCCCCGCGCAGGTGCCGGCCGACGCCGTCACCTCCTCCGGCTCCGGTCTCGACCCGGACATCTCCCCGGCGTACGCGCAGCTCCAGGTCCGCCGGGTCGCCGAGCGCAACCACCTGGACGCGGGGCAGGTGGCGAAGCTGGTGGAGCGGCACACCGACGGCCGGATCCTCGGATTCGCGGGTGAGCCGCGGGTCAACGTCCTCGGGCTGAACGTCGCGCTGCGGCAGCTCGTGAGCGATACCGCGGGACGCTGACGCGCACGCGATGCCCGGGACCGGCCGCCGCGGCCGGCCCCGGGCATTGCCCGTTACCGGGCCTCATGGACATACTGGCGGCCGACGGACCGAGGACGTACGGGGAGCGACATGACCGACAGCACCACCGCGGCGGGCACCGGCGGGGAGAGCGGCACCGCAGTCGCCGAGAGGCCCATGGTCCGGATCGAGGACCTGCACCGCTCCTACGGCTCCGGCGCCGCGGCCGTGCACGCGCTGCGCGGGGTGTCCTTCGAGATACCGCGCGGCGAGCTCGTCGCGCTCAAGGGGCGCTCCGGCTCCGGCAAGACCACCCTGCTGAACCTCGTCGGGGGACTCGACAGCCCCGACCGCGGCCGGATCACCGTGGACGGCACCGACCTCTCCACGCTCGGCGAGAACGGACTGCTGGAACTGCGCCGCGACCGGATCGGCTTCATCTTCCAGTCCTTCGGCCTGATCCCGATCCTGACCGCGGCGGAGAACGTCGGCGTACCGATGCGGCTGCGCAAGGCCGACCCCCGCGAGCGTGAGGAGCGGGTGTCCCTGCTGCTCTCCCTGGTCGGCCTCGCCGACCACGCGGCCCAGCGCCCCGGCGAGCTCTCCGGCGGCCAGCAGCAGCGGGTGGCGATCGCCCGCGCGCTCGCCAACCGGCCCGCCCTGCTGATCGCCGACGAGCCGACCGGACAGCTCGACGCGGAGACCGGCCTCGCGGTGATGGAACTGCTGCGCGCGGTCGTGCACAGCGAGGGCGTCACCGCGCTCGTCGCCACCCACGACGCCCAGCTGCTCGGCCTCGCCGACCGGGTCCTCGAACTCAGTGACGGGCACATCGTCGAGCACGTGTAGGCGAGCCGGCCGGGCGTATCTCCGGCCCGGGGGAGGCCCGGCCCAGGCATCAGAATTACGTCAATACGCTCCGCTCCGGCACCCTCCGCCCGATATGCCGGAAATTCAGGGGGTAGCTTCGACAGTAGCTGCCGCATCGGCCGCAGCCGCTTTCGGGAAGACAATGGGGCCATGGCGCGCGGCAAACTTCGGATCTACCTCGGTGCGGCACCCGGCGTCGGCAAGACGTACGCCATGCTCTCCGAGGCGCACCGCCGCGTGGAGCGGGGCACCGACTGCGTCGTCGGCTTCGTCGAGCACCACGACCGCCCGCGCACCGAGGTCATGCTGCACGGCCTCGAACGGACCCGGCGCCGCGAGATCGAGTACCGCACCGCGGTCTTCACCGAGATGGACGTCGACGCCGTCCTGGAGCGCGCCCCGGCCGTCGCCCTGGTGGACGAACTGGCGCACACCAATGTGCCCGGCTCCCGCAACGCCAAGCGCTGGCAGGACGTCGAGGAGCTCCTCCAGGCCGGCATCGACGTGGTCTCCACCGTCAACATCCAGCACCTGGAGTCCCTCGGCGACGTCGTCGAGTCGATAACCGGCGTACGCCAGCGCGAGACCGTGCCCGACGAGGTGGTCCGCCGCGCCGACCAGCTCGAACTTGTCGACATGTCGCCGCAGGCGCTGCGTCGGCGGATGGCCCACGGCAACATCTACAAGCCGGACCGGATCGACGCCTCGCTCTCCAACTACTTCCGCCCCGGCAACCTCACCGCCCTGCGCGAGCTGGCCCTCCTCTGGGTGGCCGACCGGGTCGACGAATACCTCCAGCAGTACCGCGGCGAGCACAACATCCGCACCACCTGGCAGGCCCGCGAACGCATAGTCGTCGGACTCACCGGCGGCCCCGAGGGCCGCACCCTCATCCGCCGGGCCTCCCGGATGGCGGCCAAGGGCTCCGGCAGCGAGATCCTCGCCGTCTACATCGCCCGCAGCGACGGACTGACCTCGGCCTCACCGAAGGAACTCACCGTCCAGCGCACCCTCGTCGAGGACCTCGGGGGCACCTTCCACCACGTCATCGGCGACGACATACCCTCGGCGCTCCTCGAATTCGCCCGCGGTGTCAACGCCACCCAGATCGTCCTCGGCTCCAGCCGCCGCAAGGCCTGGCAGTACATCTACGGCCCCGGCGTCGGCGCCACCGTCGCCCGTGAGTCCGGCACCGACCTCGACGTCCACATCGTCACCCACGACGAGGTCGCCAAGGGCAGGGGCCTGCCCATCGCCCGCGGCGCCCGGCTCGGCCGGGCCCGCATCATCTGGGGCTGGATCGTCGGCGTGGGTGGCCCGGTCCTCCTCTCGCTGCTCCTCAAGGGCCTGGAGAACGGTCCGGGGCTCGCCAACGACGTCCTGCTGTTCCTCTTCATGACCGTCGCCGCCGCCCTGCTCGGCGGGCTGCGGCCCGCCCTCGCCTCGGCCGCGGCGGGCTCGCTGCTGCTGAACTACTGGTTCACCCCGCCCACCCACACCCTGACCGTCCAGGACCCCGAGAACTTCGTCGCCATCGTGATCTTCTTCGCGGTGGCGGTCTCGGTCGCCTCCGTCGTCGACCTGGCGGCCCGCCGAACCCACCAGGCCGCCAGACTGCGCGCCGAGTCCGAGATCCTGTCCTTCCTGGCCGGCAGCGTGCTGCGCGGCGAGACCACCCTGGCCGCGCTGCTCGACCGGGTCCGCGAGACCTTCGGCATGGAGTCCGTCGCGCTGCTGGAGCGGCAGAGCGACGTCGACCCGTGGACGTGCGCGGGGAGCGTCGGCCCCGGGCCCGTCGCCCGCCCCGAGGACGCCGATGTGGACATGCCCGTCGGCGACCACATGGCCCTCGCGCTCTCCGGCCGGGTGCTGCCCGCCGAGGACCGCCGGGTGCTCGGCGCGTTCGCCGCCCAGGCCGCCGTCGTACTGGACCGCCAGCGCCTCGTAGGCGAGGCGGAGGAGGCCCGCCGGCTCGCCGAGGGCAACCGGATCAGGACCGCGCTGCTGGCCGCCGTCAGCCACGACCTGCGGACCCCGCTCGCCGCCATCAAGGCCGCGGTCAGTTCCCTGCGCTCCGACGACGTCGCCTGGTCCGACGACGACGAGGCCGAACTCCTGGAAGGCATCGAGAA
Source organism: Streptomyces sp. NPDC050423 (assembly GCF_040655445.1). Taxonomy (NCBI): domain Bacteria; kingdom Bacillati; phylum Actinomycetota; class Actinomycetes; order Kitasatosporales; family Streptomycetaceae; genus Streptomyces; species Streptomyces sp. NPDC050423. Next base: position 2,702 of record NZ_JBFAJY010000017.1, on the reverse strand, counting down.
CGGCGCGGACCGCCTCGACCACCTGGTGGGCAACCTCCTCGACATGTCCCGGCTCCAGACCGGCACCGTCACCCCGCTGATCCGCGAGATAGACCTCGACGAGGTCGTGCCCATGGCCCTGGGCGGCGTGCCCGAGGACAGCGTCGACCTCGACATCCCCGAGACGCTGCCGATGGTCGCCGTCGATCCCGGACTGCTGGAGCGGGCCGTCGCCAACATCGTCGAGAACGCCGTCAAGTACAGCCCCGACGGCGACCGCGTCACAGTGGCCGCCAGCGCACTGGGCGCCCGCGTCGAGCTACGGGTGGCCGACCGCGGCCGCGGTGTCCCCGACGACGGCAAGGAACGCATCTTCGAACCCTTCCAGCGCTACGGCGACGCCCCGCGCGGCGCCGGGGTCGGCCTGGGTCTCGCGGTGGCCCGCGGTTTCGTGGAATCCATGGGTGGCACGCTGGACGCCGAGGACACCCCGGGCGGCGGCCTCACCATGGTCCTGACCCTCAGGGCGGCATCGGGACACGTCCCGGTCAGCCCCGACCTGCCCGCGCGGGTCACCTCATGATCCGCGGAGAGCTCCGCGGACCCGATGTACAGCAGAAAGGCAGGACCGCGATGACCCGGGTGCTTGTGGTCGACGACGAGCCGCAGATCGTACGCGCCCTCGTGATCAACCTGAAGGCGCGCAAGTACGAGGTGGACGCCGCGCCCGACGGGGCGACCGCCCTCCAGCTCGCCGCCGCCCGCCACCCCGACGTCGTCGTCCTGGACCTCGGGCTGCCCGACATGGACGGCGTCGAGGTGATCAGGGGGCTGCGCGGCTGGACCCGGGTGCCGATCCTGGTGCTCTCGGCCCGCCACACCTCCGACGAGAAGGTCGAGGCGCTGGACGCGGGCGCCGACGACTACGTCACCAAGCCGTTCGGCATGGACGAGCTGCTGGCCCGGTTGCGCGCCTCGGTGCGCCGCGCCGAACCCGTCGGCCAGGACGGCGGCGACCAGGTCGTGATCGTCGAGACCACGGGCTTCACCGTCGACCTGGCCGCCAAGAAGGTCCAGCGCGAGGGACGGGACGTGAGGCTCACCCCCACCGAGTGGCACCTGCTGGAGGTCCTGGTCCGCAACAGCGGCCGGCTGGTCAGCCAGAAGCAGCTGCTCCAGGAGGTCTGGGGGCCGTCGTACGGCACCGAGACCAACTATCTGCGGGTCTACATGGCCCAGCTGCGGCGCAAGCTGGAGGCCGACCCCGCGCACCCCCGGCACTTCGTCACCGAACCGGGGATGGGATACCGCTTCGAGCGCGCCTGACGGACGCCGGCCGGCTCTCCCCAGAACCCGTTCGAGTGAGACGGCGGTCATCCTCCCGGACCCCCGGGGACCGGTACGCTTCGGTTATGAGTGCTGTTCCTCGATTCGAGAAGGCCGGGAAGGCCGAGCGGCCGTCCGGGCGCTTCCGGCGGATGCTCGACCGGCTCTCCAGCTCCCAGGAGGACCTGGAGCGCGAGGAGCTGGCGGAGGACTCGCATGCCTCGGGGTGCACCCGGATCTCGGAGTGCAGCGACCGCCAGATCGTGAAGGTCACTGGTACCTTGCGGACGGTCACCCTGCGACCGCGCGCCGGAGTGCCCGCCCTTGAGGCGGAGCTCTTCGACGGCACCGCTCCGCTGGACGTGGTCTGGCTCGGCCGCCGCTCGATCGTGGGCATCGAACCGGGCCGCAAGCTCATCGCCTCGGGCCGGATCTCCATGAGTCACGGGCGCCGGGTGCTGTTCAACCCCAAATACGAACTCCGACCGCTCGGCAAGGAGTAGCCGGTGACGTCTCTTGACAAGCCGACGTCCGACACGGACCCCACCACCCGCACCGACCAGCAGGAGGCCGACGCGAAAGCGGTCACCGAGGCCGCGCTCTTCGAGGCCTTCGGTGGCATCCGGGGCATGGTGGAGACAGTCCTGCCGGGACTGCTCTTCGTCACGATCTTCACCATCGACAAGAACCTCACGTACTCGGCCGTCGCGGCCGTGGCGGTGTCGCTGGTGCTCGTGGCCGTCCGGCTGATCCGCAGGGACACCGTCAAGCACGCCTTCAGCGGTGTCTTCGGTGTGGCCTTCGGCGTCGTCTTCGCGAAGATGACCGGCAACGCCAAGGACTTCTATCTGCCGGGCATGGTCTACACGCTCGGACTGGCCCTCGCCTACCTGGTGACCACCGTGGCGGGACTGCCGCTGATCGGCCTGATCCTGGGCCCGGTCTTCAAGGAGAACCTCTCCTGGCGCACCAGGAACCCCGGCCGCAAGAAGGCCTACGCCAAGGCCAGCTACGCCTGGGGACTGGTCCTGCTCGCCAAGTGCGCGATCCTCTTCCCGCTGTACTGGTGGGGCGACACCACCCAGTTCGGCTGGGTCCTGGTGGCGCTGAAGATCCCGCCGTTCCTGCTCGCGGTCTACCTCACCTGGGTCTTCCTCGCCAAGGCGCCGCCGCCCATCGACGTCTTCGCCGAGATGGAGGCCGAGGAGCAGGCGGAGAAGGCCCGCAAGGCGGCGGCCACGGAAGCGACGGCCCGCAGCCAGGAGTTCTGAGGTCCGCACACGGAACAGGGAAGGGGCCCCGGGCGCCTCGGCACGACCGGCAGCGGCCTCCAAGAACTGCTCTTCGGCTCGGCTCCTTCCGACGACGCCGCGCTCGTCCTTCTGGCAGACCAACTC